>CAZHWP010000037.1:0-23940 GCA_964535945.1 uncultured Porphyromonas sp. | reverse complement strand
CCATAAATAAGTACCTATCTGCCACACTAGCATACAATCTGATCTACGACGACGATGTATTGATCAATGGAGCTCCAAGGATTCAACACAAAGAGGTACTTGGTGTAGGACTCGCATATGCATTCTAATAAGGCGAGCTTCAGATAAGAAGCTTTAATAGCTAGGAAAATTACCTTAAAAAAGGGCTCTCGGAAGATTTGCTTCTTGGAGCCCTTTTTCATAAGGAGATATGAGCTACTGGCGATTGTAAGATCGATTCAACTCGATCATCCTTATGCGAAATATGCTTGCACTACTGTGGAAGATTGTTTCTCGAACTGAACTAAACCGTGGGTAGCAGTTCATCTCAACAGGATGAATAGCCTTAGAAATGAGGTTTTTTTTTGTATCTTGGCTGCGGCTAATCAGATTAAACCTCGGGGTTGCTTATGGTCTAAATGATAAAAGACCTAAGTGTCTGAATAATAGTAACGAAAACAATAAAACGATGAAGGGTATGAAACTGAATAGAAAACTACTCCTTGCTATGGGAGCAATCATTTGGACGTCTCTGGCAGCTTTTGCCCAAGTAAACGATCCATATGCAGATGATGTCTATGTGTCGCGTAAGCAAGCTAAGCAGAGTGAGGCGGCACGCAGAAAGGCAATAGAACGTCAAGAACAAGAAACGTATCAGAGCGAAGCCGATGAGTACTATGTAGAGGATGAGTATTATTCCGACGATGAGTATCCACAGGTTTCGGACAAAGAGATCGATGCCTACAACCGTAGAGGCTCAAAGGCTTATGATGGCCGCAAGAAGCAAGTAAAACGAGATACTATCGTAGAGGACAAGGTGTCGGTAAAAAGAAATAAGAAGAAGCTAGGAAGATACTCTGGTAGAATCTACCGCTTCCACAATCCCGAGACTATCACAATCAGCGGAGCAGACGAAGTGAATATCATGACCAATGGTGGCTACTACGATTACGACTATGGTTATGAAGACGATTACAATGGAGGAACCGTAGTGAATCTTAACTTCGGTTTTAACGATCCTTGGATGTCAAGCTTTGCTTACTACCCATGGTATAGTGGCTGGTATCCACGCCCATACTACTATGGCTGGTACAATCCTTGGGGCTTTGGCTGGGGAGGATATTGGGGTAGCATGTGGTCGTACTATCCTTACTACTCTGGATGGGGATATCCTGGCTACTACGGCTATCCTAGCTACTATGGCTACTACGGCTATCCTGGTTATTACGGGGGTGGAGGATACCATCAGCACCATCACCACCACTATTACAACAGCTATCCAAAGGGGCAACGTACAGGGGCATTCTTTGCAAACAATACTGTAAATAGCAATGGCAGAGTGATAAGTGGTAGAAATATGGGTGAGGGCAGACCAAACCTACAAGGTCAGAGTGGTAGAATTCAAGGCAGTAAGATAGATAATAGGCCTACACAGCAAGGTAAGCTTGGGTCGGGACGTATCATCAATAAGTCGAAGTTGGAAGGTGCACAGTTGGAACAAAACTCCAACGGTCAGCTACAGCAAGGTCGTATCAATAGACGTACGACTCCTCGTATCCAACGAAACACCATACAAGGATCGTCTGCTGTGCAGCAACAGCAGATCCAGAGACCAGTACAGCGCCGCATTCAGCAGGCTCCTAGTCGCCCTGTGCAGCGCGTAGAGCCAAGACAGATCTCGCCAAGCAATAGCCAGATGTCTAGCCCCTCACGTTCTAGCTCTCCATCTCGTTCGGGAATGAGCTCTGGAGGCCGTAGTGGTGGCTCTAGTGGCCGTAGAATGTAGAACTGATGAAGCTAACATTAGTGTTCTTCTGATAGACAAGAATTGATCTTTCATATTACTAAGTATAGACATACATGATGAATAAGATTTTAGCCTATGGCCTAAGCACAAGTATCTTGATTGTGCTCGGTGCAATGCCTGCTAAGGCGCAAGGGGAGATGGATGCCCTGAAGTATAGCCGCAATGATCAGGTTACTGGTTCGGCTCGTGTACAGGGAATGGCTTCGGCTTTCGGAGCTCTGGGTGGTGACTTCTCTTCTATTCACCTCAATCCTGCTGGGTTAGGAATTTATCGTAGTTCGGAAATTGTGGCGGGTTTAAGTTTCGATGCCAATACTGACAATATTGATTGGTATAATAATCCTTCGAAACATAACTCCAATAGATTCAATTTCGATCATATAGCCTATGTAGGATCGTGGGGTAGAGCCTCAGACGATATCAGTATCAACTTTGGTTTTGGTGCTCGAAAAGTGATGGACTACCATCGTAAGTTCAAAATGACTAATCCATTGGGGCACAACTTCTCTTTGGCAGATTACGCTGCAGCTACTACTCCAATCGGGGCAAACTCTGCCAACTTCAACTTTAGTGGCCAACATAGCACTTGGCTCACCGATATGGCTTGGGCTGCAGGATGGATTCACAAAGGAACAGACGGTGCTTACCAATCGGTGTTTAAGTATCCCGAGACTCCAAATGGAGAGTATAAGTTCTCTGGTCCCTCATCTTCTAATCTGCAATCGAGTGAAACGGGTAGGGTATGGAATTATGATTTCGCCTTTGGTATGAATATCCGTGAGACATGGTATGCTGGTGCCGTTATTACCTATAGCGACTTCAACTATGCTACCGATACCTACTATCGCGAAAACTTCTCCGTCGCTTACGAAGAGCTTAAAGACAACTTGGAGCTAGCCAATTCGCTCGTTACAGATGGTAGTGGCTTTGGTCTTGGATTGGGGGTCATTGCTAGGCCTACAGATTTCTTACGCTTTGGCTTATCGTATTATACTCCCAATTGGTACTGGCTCAGAAGTAGCTACCAAGTTTATGGCTCATCGTATTATTCAAAAGCTTTGGATGCAAATGGCAATTTGCTCGATCCTAAGTTTTATCATATGGATCATACTAGCGAGGTCTCGGTTGCCGATTACCAATTGTCAACCCCTGGTCGTTTAGTAGCTTCGGCTGCTGCTTTGTTTGGTGCTTCGGGGCTACTGAGCTTCGACTATGAGTATTCAAACTATGGTAGCATGAAGTTGAAAGACGCTCACGGTTCATACCCCGATAATAAGTACATCAAAGAAGATTTTGGAGGAAAACATAGCATCCGAGTTGGTGCCGAATACAAGCCTATTAGCCGCTTGGCTCTGCGCTTGGGCTATGCCTATAGTACGAATCCCGTATCAGACCCCTTGTTTAAGGAACACACGAAGCCCTCTGGCAAAATGGTCTATACGATGGGTGCGCTACCTCATTATGAGCTGCCATCGAGCCAATACTCTTTGACAGGCGGAGTCGGCTTCCGATTTACACCTCGCTTCTATGGCGACCTTGCAATCGTCTACAACAATGCTAAGTCGCACTACTATACCTTTGGTAGCTGGGAAGCAGCAGACGGCTTCAAGGTTGATTCGCCACTTCCAGCTACGATCAATCGAGATAAAACTCGTGTAGCAGTTACTTTTGGTTACAAACTCTAATGACAGGGGGCTAGTATTAAAGTGAGCCCACTCGATATCTCAGCTCTATCGTTTTTTGGCCACCCAATTTGCTTAGGCAGTTGGGTGGCTTTTTTATGATCTAACGTTCAGATTGCTTACATTTGTATTCATGACGCACACACTGTTATGGCAAAGAAAAAACTCCTAATCATTCATCGAGCATTGGCTCCGTATCGTATCGAATTCTTCAATAGGCTTAGCCAAGAGTTTGATACGCAGATCTTTTTTGAGTTTGACAATCCGCTCGAACAGAATTTCGATAGGGATCATTTGCGCAAGCGTATCCAATTTGACTACCAAATCTTAAGACAAGGAGCCATGGGGGTGAAGAATCTGCGCTTAGATCTGTTTGATATCGTAGAGGCTTTCAGACCCGATATCATACTCAGCAGTGAGTTTAACCTAACAACTCCTATTCTATTATTTGCCAAAACTCTTTATTGCTCCAAGGCGAGGCTGATAGTTATGTGCGACGATAATGAAACGATGGCGGCCAATGAGATTCGCTATGGCAAAGGGCTCAAGTCGCTCATGCTTGGTCGAGTAGATGCTGTGCTTTTGTGCGATCGGAGAGCTTTGAAACTATATGCAGACAAGCCTTGGTCAACAGATCGCTTGGCCTATTTCCCTATTTTGCAAGACGACGATGTAGTTCGAGGCTTACTATCGGAGGCATTGCAAGAGGGAAATGAAGTGCGTAAGCGATATGCCAAAGAGGGGCAGCCGCTCATCTTGTTTGTTGGCCGACTGTCAGATGAAAAGAATCTACCAGCTCTACTCAAGGCCTTTTCTGCATTCTCCCATCAGGCGCAGTTGCTCATTGTAGGTGCTGGGCCATTGGAGTTTAGTCTGAAGCGCCAGGCTGTCGAGCTTGGTATTGCCGATTCTGTTCACTGGGCGGGCAAGCTGGAGGGACACTCGCTCTATGCTCATTACAATGCCTCAGATCTCTTCGTGCTGCCAAGCACATTGGAGCGATTTGGGACGGTGGTCAATGAGGCTCTATTGGCTGGCATGCCCGTGGTGTCGAGCCGTATTGCAGCAGCCTCCGAACTGATTTTCCACAACAATGGTTACGTCTTTGACCCCTTCGAACCTACAGCACTCGAAACAATCCTAAAGGCTTATATTCAGAGCTATGAAGCGCGAGTTTATTCGAGCGACGAATTGCGCCCTTCGCTGATGCCCATCAGATTTGAAGAGGCTTTTAATAATCTGCTCAATTTCATGAACCAATGAAGGTGTTGTTTCTCAATCGCTCCGACACAACTGGTGGTGCTGCTGTGGCCTCAGTGCGCCTGCTCGATGCACTTATTGGGCAAGGTGTGGATGCCAATATGCTTGTACTGGAGAAGAACGGAAACAATAAACATGTGCATCGGTTCAGCCTACCTAAGTGGCAAAGGGGTAGGGCTTTTCTCTCCGAGCGCTTAGAGATATTCGCTCGCAATGGCTTCGACCGCAGTAAGCTCTTTCGGGTATCGACAGCTTCTTATGGAGTAGATATTAGTGCACATCCTTTGCTTGAGGAGGCAGATATAGTTCATCTCCATTGGATCAATCAGGGCTTCCTATCGATGGATACGATACAGCGACTAGCTAAGACGAAGAGGCTCTTTTGGTCTATGCATGATTGTTGGCCTGCAACGGGCATTTGCCATCTCCCTGCCGAGTGTAGCCGCTTCGAGAGCTCGTGCTCGCACTGCCCTCAAATCAATAGCAAGCGCCCCGATGACCTCTCATCAAAACTCTTCGCACAGAAGCAGATACTCAATCGAAATCGCATCGATTACCTAGCCGTTAGTCAGTGGCAGGCCGATCTCTTAGCAAGATCAGCTCTCTTGGCTCATCAATCTATCCAGGTGCTTCACAATCCGATCGATCTCGATCTGTTTTCGCCCAAAGCCCTGCCAGCTGATCTACAACCCTTATTCCGAAATGTAAGATACCCCATGATGATGGTAGCTGCTCGATTGGATGATCGGGTAAAGGGCTTAGACCTCTGCATTGCTTTTCTAGAGAAAGCCAAGTCGCTGTATCCCGACTTGATGCAGCAAGCCAAGTTAATCCTTGTGGGAAAGCTTAGAGACAAGTCCTTACTAACGCGATTTCCCATAGCCGTTCATCAGCTCGAGCAGGTGCGAGACCTATCTCAGTTGGTGGCGCTTTATTCGGCGTCAAGACTGCTGCTCTCTTGCTCGCGGGTCGAGACCTTCGGCCAGACTCTAAGCGAGGCCATAGCATGTGCCACACCAGTGCTAAGCTTCGATAGTGGTGGACAGTCAGATATCGTGATACCTGCTGTAAACGGCTATTTGGCTCCTGCCTGCGACACGGATCGGATGGCGAGCCTTCTACCTCTTGCTTTCGAATTGAGTGCCAGCGCAGCTGCTCGCCAGCGCTGTCGTGATACTGCTTATCGTTTCTCTTCTGCATCAATAGCCCAGCGATTGCTTAGCCTTTATTGATCCCCCCATACCTATCGAGTAGTCGAGGCTGTACCACGATTGCTATCGCTGATATAGGCTTCTCTACATTTTCACCTATGTGGAAATGTATTTTCACCTAGGTGAAAACTTATTTTCACTTAGGTGAAAATACATTGCCATCAGCTTGGCACTAAGTTGATGCTAGACCCTAATGGAGAATCTACCCTATGCAAAAGAAAAGAGCGTGTATGAACAGATGCTTGCTGTCCATACACGCTCTTGATGAGCTGTGGGGCTGTAACCCTTGTCGTCGGCGAGTAATCCGACTAAGGGATCGCTACTTGTAGCGTAGCCAGTGTGCTATCTCCTTTAGGCTGGGCTTCTTGCCATACATCAATACGCCTACTCGGTATATCTTCGCCCCGAGGTAAACCATCAGTATAAAGCATCCGTAGAGCAGAGCAACACTGAGTGCCATCTGCCAGAATGGTACATCGTAGGGTAGCCTTACCATCATTACAAATGGTGAAGTGAATGGGATGAGCGAACACCAAAAGGCTAGTGTCCCTTCGGGGTTGTTCATGCTGCCAAAAGCTGCATAGAAGCCAAAGAGCATGAGTAGCGTTACGGGCATCATAAACTGCGTGGTGTCTTCGTCGGATGAAACCATCGAAGCAATAACTGCGAAGATAGATGCAAAAAGCATATACCCCCCGATGAAGTAGATAAAGAAGCTGAGTATAAGCTTCGTAAAGCTAATGCCCGAAATGATGGACATCATATCTTGCATATCCTTGAAGCTCTCTGCATCGAAGCCAGCAGCCATACCACTAACCTGCGAGGCCTGCATCGACTGGATGGCTTCGGCACTATACAGATTGCCCAGGAATAAGAATTGAGCCACTAGGAATAGTATCGTAGTAAGCAGCACCCAGCAGATAAGCTGTGTGATACCTACCAAACCGATGCCAATAATCTTCCCCATCATCAGGTCGAAGGGCTTCGTAGAAGAGACCATTACCTCCATAATGCGATTTTTCTTCTCTTCCAACACACCCGCCTGAACGGTTCCTGCTAGGGTCATTATCAGCATGAAAATGACAAACATAAAGACCATGCTGATGCCCTGAGCAAGCTCGCCTGAGGTTCGTTCGCTACTGCCATCATCGCCCCATTTGTAGGTGTTGATGTTGATGCTTACCTTACTATCTGCCAAGATTTGCTTGATGTTATCGATATTATACGACATCAATTTCTCGTCGGATAGGTAATTGGATAATACCGAATTGATGTGGCTGCTTACGGAGCTTGGCAGCTGGCTGTAGCCATAGAGTGCTATTGCCTTGGGGTCTTCGAGCAAGTCTTGCCTGATCTCGAGTACTGCGTCAACGCCTTCGGTTTTCTTGTTGCTGGTTTTATATGCTTCGATCGACTTCGTGGCTTTCGTG
Organism: uncultured Porphyromonas sp.; assembly: GCA_964535945.1. Taxonomy (GTDB): domain Bacteria; phylum Bacteroidota; class Bacteroidia; order Bacteroidales; family Porphyromonadaceae; genus Porphyromonas. The sequence goes on along the minus strand of CAZHWP010000037.1, from coordinate 16,532 downwards.
AAGTGAAATTCGGCATTGTCTTCAAACAAGCCCTCGTACTTGTCCGTCTTATCGAGTATGGCTATCTCTTTGGTGTCGATACCCAGCTGTCCCAAAATCATAGGTAAGGTAACGAGACCTATAAATAGGATGGGTACTAAAAGGGTGAGTATCAGAAATGATTTCTTACGTACACGGATGGCGTACTCACGTTGGATAATAATGCTAATGTTACTCATGGCTATTTACTTGTTTGCTGTTTGCTGCGGTGTTCTACCTCGTTGGCTTCGTTCATCTCGGCTACGCTCTTACCCACTGTACGCACGAATATATCGTGCATCGAGGGTATCTCTTCGTAGAATGAGATGAGCTTTACAGAGTCGGGCAGATTGCGCAGGAAGTCTCGGTTTCTCTCTTCTGCCGAGCGTCTAATACGAAGTTCGTGTTGTAGCTCTCCGTTGTCTTTTCGTTCGATTATTTCCATCCCTTGTAGTAGCTCTTCGGGTAGTTGCCCCTCTACTACAATACGTACTATGCCTTCACTTTTAGAGCGACGTACCTCTCTTACATCGCCGTTTAGTACTACGCGAGAGCGATTGATGAGTGCAAAGTCGTCGCAAACCTCTTCTACCGATTGCATATTATGCGTAGAGAAAATAACGGTACGTCCCTTCGAGGCCAATTCGAGTATTTCGTGCTTTAGAAGGTCGGCGTTTACGGGGTCGAAGCCACTAAAAGGCTCGTCGAAGATCAGTAGCTCGGGTTCGTGAATTACGGTACATACAAACTGTACTTTCTGTTGCATCCCTTTCGATAGCTCTTCTACTTTCTTGTTCCACCAAGGCATGATGTCAAACTTCTCAAACCACTGGGTGAGACGTTTCTTGGCTTCGTCTTTCGACACGCCTTTGAGCCTAGCCAAATAGATGGCTTGCTCGCCTACCTTCATTTTGGGGTAGAGGCCGCGCTCTTCTGGTAGGTAGCCAATGCGTCTTACATCTTCGGCCTTCATCGGTTTGCCTTCCAGGAGCACGGTGCCACTATCTGGTGCCGTAATTCTATTTATGATACGTATCAGGCTGGTTTTGCCCGCACCATTGGGGCCTAAGAGTCCGAAGACGCGCTTTTGCTCTACGGCTATAGACACATCGTCGAGCGCCTTGTGAGCTGCATAGGATTTATGTACGTTTATTGCTTCTAAAAATGCCATTTTCGTTTCTGTTTTCCTGTATTATTGTTCTTATTATAGCGTGTGTTTACTTATTTATAGTCCAATCCCTCCAAGCCTTCGAGACTTGCAAATCGAGGGATTGCTTCGAGGTACTGATATGTTTGAGTTTGGTAATCAACTTGGCATACCAGGTGTTGAAGCCCATTGCTTAAAATGAGGTAGGGCACTCGCAGCGTGTAGTTGTAGCGAAGTATCTGGTCGAGCACTTCCTGCGTCAGCTTTTGGTCTGGAGCCTTATATTCTATCAGCACCAAGGCTTGCAAGAGCCTATTATAGACCAATGTGTCGCATCGTTTGGTGGTGTTGGCCACTTTTAGCTGCACTTCGTTGGCAATAAGGCCAGCAGGGTAATCGAGTTCATTGCAAAGATAGTTTACGAAGTGTTGCCTCACCCACTCCTCGGGAGTAAGTGCTACAAACTTGCGCCGAGTGGAGTCGAAAATGACGAGTTTGTCTTCTCGCTTCTCAATCTTATGGCAATAACTTGGCAGGTTTAGCCGATTCATCTTATCTTTGTTAATCTTAATTACTCCGAGTGTCAATCCCTGCAAAGATAAATCATTCTATGAAGACCAAGAAAGAAATTGTAGAAAACTGGCTGCCAAGATATACAGAGCGTCGGCTCGAAGATTTCGACGACTATATTCTGCTTACAAACTTCCCCAAGTACCTCGATCTCTTTGCTCAACATTTCAATGTGCCAATATTGGGTGCTCATGCTGCTATGCCAAATGCCTCGGCCGATGGCGTAACGCTTATCAACTTCGGTATGGGAAGTCCCAATGCAGCCTCAATAATGGATCTCCTATCTGCCATCAAGCCTCATGCAGTGCTCTTTCTGGGGAAGTGTGGAGGAATAAAAGACAATATGGATCTGGGCGACTTCTTGGTACCCATTGCTGCAATAAGAGGAGAGGGAACATCGGACGATTATCTACCCAAAGAGGTGCCATCGCTTCCCTCATTTAAGGTGCTTAGAGCTATATCGAGTGCTGTGCAGAATTATGGGCTCGACTATTGGACCGGAACGGTCTACACCACCAATAGAAGGGTGTGGGAGCATGACGAAGAGTTCAAAGATTACCTACGAGGCACACATGCATCGGGCATCGATATGGAAACGGCTACCTTGATGACTGTAAGCTTTGCCAATAAAATACCCATGGGTGCCTTATTGATGATATCGGATAAACCAATGATCCCTGAAGGGGTAAAGACTAGCGAAAGCGACACTCGGATCACAAACGACTTTGCCAAGCAACACATCCTACTAGGCAAGCAGGCGCTTTCGATAATTCGAGATAATATGCCATCGGTGAAGCATATCCGTTTTAATTGGTGAGCAGAGCATCATCTGTGAAAGAAAGAAGGAAATGGCAACATACAATGATATTGTAAACGATATAAAGAAACGCGACTATAAGAAGCTCTACCTGCTTACAGGCGAGGAGCCTTACTATATAGACTCGCTGGCTCGACTTTTCGAAGCCAAAGTGATCCCCGAAGAGGAGAAAGACTTCAACTTCTTCCTTCACTATGGCGATAAAGCCAAGCTGTCTGACGTGGTAGACGATGCACGTAGCTTCCCGATGATGGGGAATAGACAATTAGTAGTATTGCGTGAAGCACAACTGATGAAGGATATTGAGGCGATAGAGAAATACCTCGAGGTAATGCCCGAATCGACCATACTGCTCATTTGCTACAAGAAGAAAGCCGATAAGAGACGTTCACTCTTTGCTAAAGCACAGAAACAGTATGTGCTATTCGAGTCGCAAAAGTTGCCAGACTATAAACTCCCCGATTTCATCCTGTCGACAGCTCGAGCAAAGCAGCTCGAGATAAATCAGCAAGCGGCCAATCTGCTGGCCGACTTCCTAGGCAATGACCTCGACAAGATAGTCAACGAGATAGAGAAGCTAAACATTGCTATAGGTAAGGGGGCAAGGGTGATTAACGAAGACCTCATAGAGCTAAATATAGGTGCAAGTAAAGACTACAACAACTTTGAGCTGTTAAGAGCTATTGTAAATAGAGATACGGGACGGGCTTACAAGATAGCTCGCTACTTTGCTGCCAACGAAAAGCAGCATCCGCTACAAGCTACCTTGCCTATCCTATTCAACTATTTTAGCAATCTAATGATCGTAATCTACCTGCCTCAGAAAAGCCGAGCTGCCATCAAAGATGCTCTGGGGCTAAGGCAAGACTTTCAGGTACGAGACTATGAAACGGGCTTGAGGTATTACTCGGCTCGAAATGTCTTTGACCTGATACGGCAGATACGTCTGAGCGATGCCAAGAGCAAAGGGGTAGGGAATACCCAAGCATCGGGGGGAGATTTGCTTTTAGATTTGCTCTATCACATCTTCTCCCGCTAGAGCATCTACGCTTTGCCCTTCTTCGAGGTAGTAGAAGAGGCTACGTACTATCTCGTCTGACATGGAGTAAACACTTTGCTTAAAATGCTCTATGTACTTCCAAGCAAATCCCTTGGGAGTTTTCCAGACATTACTTATCGGTTTACTATCATTGATAGCTGTTACCTGACCTTCTTTTAGCGTCTTACCATCTTGATGCAACTTGTATGTTACACGCAAATCGGTGCTTTCTGGAATAATAGCTTCTAAGCTTGTAACTGAATAGGCAACGACGAAAATAATCGTATTTCCTAAATCTCGATATTCAAAGCTACTTGGTATGCTTTCTATCGTCAGATCCAAGTTTCTTCCTGCGAGTATCTGATTCATTTGTAGCGAGTCGGCCGTATGTAGAAAGCGCTCTTTGAATAGCTCAGCAATGATCGTTGGGTCTATGTTGCACTGTATCCTTTTATCCCATTTCCAAAATAGTAGGGCTGGGATCAGTTGAGATTTCAAGTTGGTGGATACCACGGGTTTGTCGCTCTTAGCAAGGTGAGAAAAGTCGAATGCAATGTTTGGGTTTGCAGCTATTTGGCTTGTTGGCGTTTGAATTTTCGTCTCTACGTAGCCTGTAAGTTTCTTTGAGCTCATGCAGCTAGTGAGCATAGCGATTAGCAATACTGTAATAATACGCAGTTTCATTGTCTTTTTATTTTTGATAGGGTTAGTTACATTATGATTCTCGATTTATTGCTTAGGTAAACTTGTTGCACTTAGTCCTTTCGATTATGGAGCTTCGGTTCCGTGGGGGGCTGTGTACTAAGTGTTAAGCATCTTCAAGAAGCTATCTTCATCGACCAAGTCAATTCCGAGGCTCTCGGCCTTTGCTCGCTTCGATGGCCCCATGTCTGTACCCATTAGTACGAAACTAGTTTTGGAGCTGATGCTCGATGCCATACGTCCTCCTTCACGCTCTACCATTGCTTTGTATTCGTCTCGGCTATGCTGGCTAAAACTACCACTAATAACAATAACCTTTCCACTCAATTTATCTCCCTTAGCAGCTTGTTCTTCATTATGCTCAAATCGGAGCCCAGCAGCTATTAGCCTATTTACTAAATCGATATGCTTTTCGCTTGCGAAATAGCTCCTTACGCTTTTAGCAATGGCCGATCCAATCTCATCGATCTTTTGCAACTCCTCCTCGCTAGCACTCATCAGTAGCTCAATGCTTGGGTATTGATCTGCAAGTTTCTTAGCCACAGTCTCGCCTACCATACGGATTCCTAAGGCAAAGAGTAGAGCCGAGTAGGGTCTTTTTTTGGAGCTCTCGATACTTTCTATAAGCTTTGAGGCTGCCTTTTGCTGAAATCCTGGCAAGCCAAGCAGTGATTCGGCTTTGAGATCGTAATAGTCTGCTACGTTTTTCAGTAAAGCTTTGGAGTATAGCAGCTGGATTGTCTCTGGTCCTATACGTATATCGGCAGCTTTGCGTGTAGCAAAATGCTCGAGTAGGCCCTTCTGCTGCATGGGGCATGCGTCGGCATTGGGGCAGTAGTGTACAGCTTCACCTTCGAGGCGTTCGAGTGGAGTATTGCAATCGGGGCAGTGCGTAGTAAAGACGATAGGGGAGGCAGAAGGGGTACGTTTGTCTAGATCTACCTCCACAATTTTGGGTATAATCTCACCCCCTTTTTCGACATATACGTAATCGCCATCGTGAAGATCAAGCTCTTGGATGAAGTCTGCATTGTGCAGTGAAGCTCGACGTACTGTGCTACCGCTAATTAGTACTGGGTCTAGGTTGGCAACAGGAGTGATCGCTCCCGTTCGGCCTACTTGGTAACTTACCGATAGAAGTTTTGTATGAGCACGTTCGGCTTGATATTTATAGGCAATAGCCCAGCGAGGGCTTTTGCTTGTGATACCAAGCTCCTCTTGTTGAGCTAGGCTGTCCACTTTGAGTACGATGCCATCTGTAGCAACGGGCAGGCTACTACGAGCCTGATCCCAGTATTCGATATAGGCTTTGATTTGATCAAAGCTGTGGGAGCAGAGCCTATCTTTAGACACTTTAAATCCCCATTTACTTAATAATTCAAGCCGTTGGGAGTGGCTATCACTACTTATCTCGCTCGAGTATGCATAATAGAAGTATGCATCGAGACGACGCTTGGCTACGACTTTAGTATTGAGCTGCTTAAGTGAACCTGCAGCTGCATTGCGAGGGTTGGCAAAGGGCTCTAAGCCCTCGTCATTACGCTCTCGATTGATGCGGTCGAATTCGGAAAATGGCAACAGTATCTCTCCTCTTACTTCGAGGCTTTCTGGCCAGTCATTGCCCCTGAGCCTTAGAGGGATAGACTTGATAGATCGCACATTGGCAGTTACGTCATCGCCTTGTGTGCCATCGCCACGAGTAAGAGCTCTTTTCAGTACTCCATGTTCATAAAGAAGAGAGATGGATACTCCATCGAATTTTAGCTCGGCTACAAGCTCAAATCTTTCGCCTAGTGTAGTGGCCGTTCTGTAATAAAACTGCTCGAGCTCGCCGAAGTTATAGGTGTTGCCTAGGCTTAGCATCGGACGGCTATGAGCAAGCGTTTGGAACGATGAAAGAAGGTCGCTGCCAACTCGCTGTGATGGCGACTGGGGGTCTATGAGGTTTGGGTGTTCGCTCTCTAGTGCTTCGAGCTGCTTCATAAGCTGGTCAAACTCAAAGTCGGAAACAGTCGGCTTATTTAGCACATAATACTCGTATTCGAGCTGGCGAATGCGCTCGCTCAACTCTTTTATCTGCTCTTTTAATGATTGCATAGCTGGAATAAATTCATATCGACATATTGCTCTTGATGCCATATCCACTCTTTGAGAGTGGCTGTGTGGGTAAACCTCAACTGCTCATAGAGTGCGATACTCGCAGTGTTTTGAGGCAGAATATAGGCATAGAGTTGGTGTAGCCTGAGTTGCTTGAACGAGAATTCGATCATAAGCGATAGTGCTTCTTTGGCATATCCATGACCCTGTTGCTCTGGTACAATGAAGATGCCCGTTTCGGCACGACTATTGAGCGAATCGTAGTTGTATAAATCTACAGCTCCGATGCGTTCGATTCCGTTTCGTAAGTATATCATTAGCCTCAAACTGCCCTGTTCGAAGAGGCTATTATTGCTTTGAAGGATGTACTGTTCGAGCTGAAATCTGCTTACAGGTGTAAGTGTGCTTCCATGCTCTTTGAGTTGCTCCGAGTTTTCCCACTCATAGAGAAACTCGAGGTCGTCTAGCTCGAGTGCTCTGAGGATAATGTGCTGGCTCGAGAATTGAAGGAAAGGCTGACTTGGATTAGAGTTTGATGGAGTCATCGAAGCTTGTACGGTTTAGAATGGAGCGTCCCAAGGTTAGTTCGTCTGCGTATTCCAATTCGTCTCCGATGGCAATGCCACGAGCTATTACCGAAATTTTGATGCCTGCACTCTGGAGCTTACGGAATAAGAAGAAATTGGTAGTGTCTCCATCCATAGTGCTGCTGAGTGCTAGGATTATCTCGTGGATCTCTTCCGTAGCGACGCGTTCTACTAAGGAGTTTATCTGGAGGTCTGATGGGGCTATGCCATCTACTGGAGAAATAAGGCCTCCCAAGACGTGATAGAGTCCATTGTATTGGGCTGTGCTTTCGATTGCCATTACATCACGTACGCTTTCGACTACACAGATCGTATGGGTATCTCGTTTGCTATCCGAGCATATTGCACAAGTGTCGAAGTCGCTAACGTTGTGACACTTATTGCAATAGACTATGTCGTTGCATAGCTCACTGATCGCTTTGGCAAATGCGTCGCCAAAGCTACTTGGCTGACGTAGGAAAAACAATGCCAAGCGTAGGGCGGTTTTGCGCCCTACACCTGGCAGTGTACTTAGTTGGTCGACGGCTTTTTCGAGTAGCCGCGATGGTAATTTCTCAATCATTACGAAGGGTTATTCGTCGAGGTTATTCAACTCATTTCCCTCGTAATCGTAAAAACTGTAGCCAAGAAACGCTAAGCTTTCGTTAGGGACAAGCTTAATCCCCTTGCTGTATTTCGATCGCCATCTTTTAATAATAGACTTCAGCAGTCCTTTTTTGAGATAGGCTGCAACAAAGGGATGTACATGAAGGACAAACTTATTGATACGATGTTCTTTTACCATTCGCTCCACCTTGGCTTCGAGGGTATCTACAAACAAGATCGAGGCTTGGCTTTTGCCACTACCCATACATGTTGGGCATTGTTCTTCGGTCTGTATTACCAATGACTGGCGTACGCGCTGGCGTGTTATCTCCATTACTCCGAAACGACTAAGAGGCTGAATGTTGTGCCTTGCTTTGTCATTTGCCATCAATTGCACCATATGTTCATGCAGCTGCTTGCGGTGTTTGGATTCGCTCATGTCGATAAAGTCTACGACGATGATTCCTCCCATGTCGCGTAGGCGAAGTTGCCTAGCCAATTCTTCTGCAGCTGCCATGTTTACGTCGAAGGCTGTAGCTTCTTGCTCGTTGTTCTTTTTTGATCTGTTGCCGCTATTGACGTCTACAACGTGCATAGCTTCGGTGTGCTCGATAATCAGATACGCACCACTCTTGTAAGTAACTGTGCGGCCAAATAAAGCTTTAATTTGCTTTGTAATGCCGTAGTGATCAAAGATTGGAACTTCGTTTTGATAAAGCTCTATGATTCCTTCTTTCTCTGGGGCTATCAGCCTAATATAGTCTCTGATAGTGCTGCTAGCCTCTTTGTCATTAATGAGTATTTTTTGGTAGGTGGGGTTGAAATTGTCTCTTAGTAGTGACAGGGCTCTGCTTGACTCTTCGAAAAAGAGCAATGGAGCTTTTGCTCTAACGAGCTTTTTGACATTATCATCCCAACGTTTCACCAAACTTTTGAGCTCGGAGTGAAGCTCTAATGAGCCTTTCTCTTGAGCTGAAGTACGGATAATGACGCTGTAATTTTTGGGCTTAATATTTCGTAGTATCGACTTTAGACGGACGCGCTCTGCAGCACTTGCAATCTTGTTCGATATCGAAATAGTATCGGCAAAAGGTGTCAGAACTAAACTTCTGCTGGCAAACGAAAGCTCGGCAGTGAGTCTGGGACCTTTTGAGGAGATGGGTTCTTTGGTGATTTGTACCAATAACTCCTGGCCGGGTTTGAGCACATCGGTGATACTTCCTCCTCGAGGCAAGTTGTTTCCGATTGGAATCTGCTCAATTTTGGGCTCGGAGCGATTGCCTTTCGACAGCAAACCTAAGAACTTCTGTTGCGACTCGAAGGTAGACCCCAAGTCATTGTAGTGTAGGAATGCGTCTTTCTTTGACCCTATATCTACGAAAGCTGCGTTCATACCAGGCATCAACTTCTTAACCTTGCCTAGGTATACATTACCAACTGCAAAGCTAATGTTGTGCGATTCACGTTGGAGCTCCACGAGGCGTCCGTCTTCAAGAACGGCCATTGAAACCTCTTTGGGCCTTACGTCAATGATAAGTTCGCTATTCATAAATAATAAGGTTTCACACATAAAGTGCAAGCGGTCAGTAGATAGTGGTTTGACTGCGACTGCAACAAGTTGCGCACAATGCAAGCCCAGTTGATACTGACCGCTTTACTATAGGGGTAGGGCAGAAACCCTAGCTCCTATTTCTTTTTATGTCTGTTCTTTCTTAGTCTTTTCTTACGCTTGTGCGTAGACATCTTGTGTCTTTTTCTTTTTTTACCGTTAGGCATGTCTGTTACTTATTATAGGGTTATACTTATATTATTTCTGCTTCATCATAGATAAGAAGAGCTTAGAAGGCTTGAAAGCTGGTACGTTGCGCTTAGGTATAATTATCGTAGTTTGCTTTGAAATATTTCGGGCAGTTTTTGCGGCACGTTCTTTTACAATAAAACTTCCAAATCCGCGTAGATATACGTTGTCGCCTTCTGCTAATGAGCTTTTTACGGTTTCCATGAAGGACTCGATTACCTTCAGTGTATCTTCTTTGTCTATGCCAGTAGCCTTGGCTATTTCATTTACTACGTCTGCTTTAGTCATGTGTAGATCTCCTATTTATTTGTTGAATTTCATTCTTTTTCTGCCTGCAAAGATAGTACAAATCTCTTAGAATCTAATGATTATGAGTGGCTATGCGTATTTATTACATCACTTTTGCCTAAAAACTCTCTAATTACTTGATTGATATGCTGTCAGACTTGCATTCCAGTAGCAGAATGGGATGAATTGAAGGACTTTTTTCTATACGAATTAAGCTCAAGCGAGTAATCTCATCTAAGATCAATGATTTCAGCCTTAGGATAAGTTTTGCTTTCTAGATAATAAAACTCATGTGGGAATCCCCCTCCTTGCTTTAGCTTAAGCACTTTCATCACAATGCTACCATTGTCATTAGTCTTTACCACCAACTCTTGAGGTTGCATTGTCTCCTTGTTTATAGTGAGTTCGATACGCTGAATACTTCCTTTAGCCTTAGGTACTAAATGAAGTACTGGCCCCACTTTGGTGTCGCGATTTTTGCTGATTTTGTAGTCGCTGTCTGGTGCAACCATCAGTGAGAGAAGGTTGATCTGGAGCATTTCCTCTTTGCTAGGACGATTGTATGTCAGAGTTTGGTCTTCTTCGTCGAGGAATGAAAAAACTCCCTGCGAATATGCAGCGATAGCTCCTGGATACTCGATTCTAAAACTTGAGCTTTGAAAGTATAGCTTGCCATTAATACTCTGTTCATGGTTGTTGTTTCTGTCAAATTTCTCCCAATTGAAATCGATTACTGTAGCTCCTCGAATTACGAAGGTTGATCTACAATTGTTGAAAATTTCTAATGCACTTTGTGCCGAAGCACTTGCAGATCCTAAAAGCATAAGTATTAGTGTTAGGGCAATTGATTTCTGTTTCATCTTTCTCTTTTTCTTTTTGTTGTACTCATCTTGGCCATATCCCTGCCAAAAGTGACCTATTACACTCTCTGCTGCAACGTCCTTATCCAATAGCATCAAGAATACGGTCGAGGCTCATGTCGTCTTGTATAAGTACCTGTCGGGGTTTTGATCCATCTTGTGGTCCGACGATTCCAGAAGCCTCAAGTTGATCCATTAACCTTCCAGCACGGTTGTAGCCGATATTGAACTTTCTCTGAATATTAGAGGTGGAACCCTGCTGTGAGTTTACTACCATGCGTGCAACCTCTTCGAAAAGTGGGTCTTTTTCGAGTGGATCGAAGCTTTTACCAGCACCTTCACTGCTTTCGTCAATGTATTCGGGCAGTACATAGGCGCTGTCGTACGAGGCTTGATTGGCAATGTGGCGTACGATGGCTTCACTCTCTGGAGTGTCTAAAAATGCACATTGCAAACGAATCAGGTCTTTGCCTTGATAGATGAGCATATCGCCACGTCCAACCAAGTGATTGGCTCCAGGCTGGTCTAGGATCGTTCTTGAATCGACCATCGAGAATACTTTGAAAGCCATACGGGCGGGGAAGTTTGCCTTGATAATACCGGTAATGACATCGGTAGAGGGACGCTGGGTGGCAATTACCATGTGAATACCAGCTGCACGGGCCTTCTGGGCAATTCGTGTAATGGGGCGCTCTACCTCTTTGCCACTAGTCATGATTAAGTCGGCAAACTCATCGACTACCAATACGATATAAGGTAAGTATTTATGACCGTCAGATTTCTTTAGCTTCTTATTGATGTAGAGTTGGTTATACTCTTTGATGTTTCTAACCTTTGCGTCAGTGAGCAGTTGGTATCGATTGTCCATCTCAATGCAGAGCGAATTGAGTGTTGGCACTACCTTACTCATGTCTGTTACGATGGCTTTGTCGTGGTCGGGGAGCTTAGCTAAGTAGTGCTTTTCCATCGCTTCATATACCGAGAATTCTAGCATTTTTGGATCGACCAAAACAAACTTAAGTTCTGCTGGATGCTTGGAGTAGAGTAGCGATGTTATCATGGCGTTGAGACCAACAGACTTCCCTTGTCCCGTTGCACCTGCAATTAGCAAGTGGGGCATACGAGTGAGGTCGAACAGGTAAACCTCATTGGTGATCGTTTTACCTATCGCTACAGGGAGCTCCATATCAGACTCCTGATATTTCTTCGACGATAATACCGAATGCATCGATACTGTCTGTGGCTTTTTGTTTGGCACCTCAATACCTATGGTCCCTTTTCCTGGCATTGGGGCAATGATACGTATGCCTCCAACGGCCTTCAAGCTCATGGCAATGTCGTCTTCTAGATTGCGAATACGGCTAATTTTGATCCCAGCATCGGGGGCAACTTCATATAGAGTAACTGTTGGTCCGACAGTCGCTTTGACTGGAGTAACTCTGATTTTAAAGCTATCAAGAGTTGCAATGATACGTTGCTGATTGTCTTCAATTTCCCTCATGTCGATTGGGGCTTGTTGCCTATCGTAGGGGGTAAGCATATCTATTGTAGGGAAGCGAAAGTTTGCCAGGTCCATTCGAGGATCGGTTCTTTCTGAGCTAAGTAAGCTAGGATCGGCCTTCTCTTCTTCTTTCGCTCGTTCTACTTGCATATTGCCAAGTTGGGATATACCAGTATTTGTATTTGTTTCGTTAGTCGCTTCTTGCTTCTTGGGCTCTAGATCTTTCTCTATTACAGGCGAGTCTGAAACAATCAGGTTGCTTGGTTCTATTGTGTCATCATTGCTGTAGTTTGTAGCACCCTCACTAATAGGACTAGCATCGTTCTGCCTATCTTCCTTTACTCTTTTCGACCTGCTAGGTAGCTTTATGGCTGGTAGCCACGAGAAAGAGATGAGCTTCCGAAAAAAGCCGATCGATTCGCTCGATACTGCTACTACGATAATAACTGCTGTGAGGATAAGAAGAATAATCAGTCCTGCAGTACCGATATTCCTAATCAGAGTTTCTACCCATAGCTCGCCATGCTGTCCTCCCCACAGCATAAAGCTGTCTGGTTGGATAAGCCTACTTAGAGAAGCTAAGAAGATGCTAGACCAGATGAGTAGGGCGGTGGAGAAGATAAGTCGCTTGACAATAGAGATGTTTTTTGTAATCCCCATGAAGCGAAAAGATAAGGAGAAGCTGTAGAAGAGGATGAAGAGTGAGGCGAAGCCGTAAAGCGTGTTTACTAAGCCTTCAGCAATATAGGCTCCTCGAATGCCGCAGACATTCTTAACGTCGGTACGTCCAAGCAGTATTTCACTCAGAGCTGATTCTTGAACAGCACTTTGGTCTGCACCACCATGAATGGTAAATGAACTAATTGCTATTAGGCAAAAGCTAGACAATGCAAAGAGAGAGATCCCAAAGAAGAATCCCATCTTTGTGCGGTTAAAATTCTCTTTGATTGGTTTTACAAATGTGCGCTGGAAGAAGTCTCTACTAAAGAGAGCTGTTCTATTGGCACTTCTATTTCTGCTGCCAGGTCTATTCTTGTTTATTTTTCTTCTTTTTGTTGACATGAATACGATTGAGAATAAAAAATCAATAATGAAACCACCGCCATGTTTAATCCGTTGGTGGAGGTCCCTTTTGGTTGTGTTGGATAGGCTAGCTCACTCACGAAATGATGAGTGTTACAGCAAAAATCCGCACATTTGCATAGATATCTTTTCGATGCAAAACGCAAGGATCTACTCGCCAACATGATCTGATTTACTAATTAGAACCTCTACACAAGGTCTCTTGCTACAAAAATACAAACAAAGATTGTATTTGCTACTCAATACAGATAAAAAGAGATTCTCGCAGCTCCCACTCTTTTGTGTGGCATCGGTAGAATGCAAGATGTGGATGGCTTAGACTATTGACAATGGAATCTAGTTGTGGTTTTTCTACCGCATAGCTGTCGATTATGCCCATGCTCGGCGTAGCTCGAACCAAGCAATCAGTATAGCTCTTCATAACTAGCTAAATAATCCAAACAGTAAATGATTACACCGAGTAGATTTCGAAAATACTAGAATTCTTCTCAATCTTATAATGTGCACTGCTGTATTAGTATAACTATATTTTAGGTAAAGACCTAATACCACAACTTTTAAGATAGTAGTATGTAGAGTCATACAGCCTTTTTGGACGTGTATGATCCTCATCGTTTCCTTCCGGAATGTATATTACCATTCCTTGCCTAGCCCTAGTTAATAGGACACGATAAGAATTGAGAAGATACTTTCTTGCAGGTTCCTGTATTATGTTCATCCATTTTGAACCCCTAAAACTCTGGAACTTCCAACCATTATCGTAAAAGAGATTAATATCCCAAGCAACACAGGTGTAATCAATCTCTAACCCTTGAATGTCAAATTCCGTGGCAATATCTTCTAAGAAATAGGATGATCGTACGTCCTCTCTGTCATTTAAAAACCAGTTGGCTGGTTCAATCTCATTCTTTACGTCAATGCCTTCAGCTTTCAACCTTCTTCCACCCGAGCTCGCAATCAAGCCAATCCGCTCGGAACCCAATGAAATCCGCTTCAACCATTTTTTTGCAGATTGTAAGTCACGAGTTAAATATATTGGAAATGATTCCTTAAGAGAATCATATACAAACGCGGCTTTCTTATGTTCGTTTTCTAATAGATGATGAATAAAAGAAGAGGTTTTTTCACTTCTAAACGATCTGACAGATACTGCAAGATGTAAATCAACTTCTTCTACACCCTTTTTTTTGAGCCACTCAAGGTGAAATATATTGTTTAGATAAGTCGATTCTTCACTTAGAATTTTACTTGAGTAATATATGTCCCAATGTGAGTATCGCTGCATTAAAGAGTCTATCCATTCCGAAACTCCTGCTTCTCCGGTATTTATCTCTTGACCTCCACCTATCAAGCAGATTATAGTGCACCAATCCTTGTGACGGTCCATTACGCTAACAAGGAATTCTGGTTCTGATAAGTCGAAATTTTCGATTCCCTTTTTCGTCTTCATGAATTTTGCTAGCTGGTCTTTTTGCCAGGCTCGTTGAGCTTCATCGAAAACGACTACCTTCTCTATTGGAGGATCACTGTCTATTATGTTGTCGTCTCGAAAGTGATGGATGTTTTGAATAAACGCTTTCGCTTTTCGCTCAGCATCGTAGCGGTTCATTTTTTCTCCTTTTGCCTTTGCTGCTTCTATCGAATCTCTAGTTAATGCTTCTCGAAGCACATTTACCAAAGGTCCATTTCCTGAAAGGAATACTGAGTGCTCGCTCTCATCGGCTCTTAGTCTTTCGTTAGCAATATTCAGCCCTGCGAGCGTCTTCCCAGCACCAGGCACGCCTGTCAATAGGCATATTGACTTTCTTTTTTTAGCTTTCGAGTTTTCAATAATGCTATTGATTGTAATTGCTGTCTTTGATAGGTTGATTGCCCCAGCATCGCTTCGGGATATTTCTTGAACGCTGTGTCCTTTATAAAGAGCTTGTGCTGCTTCAATAATAGTTGGAGTGGGCTTATAAGTACTATTAGCCCACCAAGAAATGTCGATACTTTTCGAACTTGTGTATTTGGCAATAACAGATTTGAGAATACAGGAAAATGTATCCGAATTACATAGGACGCAGGATTGTAACCTTAAGGCCTCGTCGATGTTGTTGTCTATTTCACTTGCATTTGTAGCTATAAGTATCGGTACGATCTTCTGATTGTGACTACCCTCATGGAAGTTTTTTAGATCAAGACAATAGTCTATAGTTTGGTGGCGGGCATCTTTTGTGTAATGAGAGTCCCCCACTTTAAATTCAATGACAAAAATTAGATTCTTACAGATCAGAATATTATCAACCCTTTTTCCCATTCTAGGAATAGAAAATTCGAAGAAAATAGCTCCATCAATGCCACTTAAGCCAGACTTAAGAATTTCAATTTGCTTGAGCCAAGCATTTTTCTGTTGGTCTTCCAACTTGTGTTGGTGCATCTTTGCAAGCTGTCCGAATATTGAGTCCTTATCTTCTGTTATGAATCTAGTTGTTGTATTTTGATAATAGCTTCTCACTACTTAGTCGTTTTCTATTGTTGATTTATTCGTTTTTGTTTTTTTAGGAAGCTCAAGAGTGCTGTGTTGAATTGCTCTGGGTTATCCATATTGGCACAATGGCCTGCTTGGGAAATAGTTAGTAGCTGACTCCCATGAACCTCAAGATGCCATCTTTTGCTGAGACTGTGGCTTAGGGGCAAATCTTCGTCGCCCACCACAATAAGTAAGGGAGCGTAGAGCCTTTCACTTCGGTGGGAGCCTATTAGTTTATAAATAGGAGAAATAACACGAAAGGATTTGCGACTAAAAAGCTGAGCACTGCGAAAAAAAAGTGCCCGTTGAGCGCTGTTTATTACGCTAATCTCTGCTACATGTCGGCGAAAGGCATCCATTGAAAATATCAGTTTGAAGATCGATCTGAATAGCTCAATTCGCTGAGCTCGGGCAGTCTCACACTGTTCCACTTGGATCGAATATCCACCTACTGCTGTTAATGAAAGTGTTTTTTTGGGATGCTTTAGAGCAAAGTCTTGCGCGAGTAAAGAGCCTAGTGATACACCAATCAGGTGTGCATAGGTTTTTCCTTCGGTCTTCAATATCATCGAAATATGTTTAGTTGTTGCTCTAATATCTTCATTTGAACGTCCTAAAACCGACAGTCCGTGTCCCAGCAAATCAATGGCGATAACCCGATAATGAGATGCTAAGGGTGTGATCTGTAGATTGAAAATTCTGTGGTCGCTAAAGGCTGAATGCAATAATATGATCGCTTCGCTATCGTTCTTGCCGCTAGTGAAGTAATGAATGCAACTTCCACTACTCTCGATTGTTTTCTGTTCTATAATACTTCCGATCATCTTTCGATAAAGTGCGTGTTCACACAAATGCAAACACACAAAGGTCTATATTTAGGCGTATAGGTCAAAAGTGTTGGTAAAAATGCTCATTGGTTGATTTGATG
>CAZHWP010000036.1:0-24606 GCA_964535945.1 uncultured Porphyromonas sp. | reverse complement strand
GGCTTACGCCAGTTGAGTTACAGTCAACCCCATTTGGCCACTCTGGTAACTGCCCTCTTTCCGTTAGCGATTACAAAGATATAAAAGATTTTTTATTCGCAAGCAAAATGCGCCATTTTTATTGCAGTAATTGCTGCTTCTACCCCTTTATTGCCATGCTTACCCCCTGCTCTATCCTCAGCTTGCTCCATTGTATTGGTAGTTAAGACCCCAAATATTACGGGTATACGACCTCTAACATTGAGCTCAGTGATGCCATTACTTACTCCTTGACAGATATAGTCGAAGTGTGGAGTATCTCCTCTTACAACACATCCAATAGCAATGATAGCATCCAAATCGTGTCGCCAGTCCATCATTGCAGCAGCAGCATAACTCAATTCGAAAGTGCCAGGCACATGATTTACGAATATGTTTTCCTCTTTCACACCATGTTCCATCAGAGCATCCACAGCACCTTGTAGCAGAGCTCCTGTAATATTATAGTTCCATTCAGCTACAGCTATTGCCACTCGCAGCTTTTCTCCCGAGGGCACACTACTGAAATCGTAGCTTGATAAGTTTTGAAATTTCGTTGCCATACAATCACTATTCTTTGGTCAATTAATATTCTGTTTATGCAAACAGGCACCCTACCAATGCTGGATGGATGCCTGTATAATTATAGAGTTAGGCTAGGCCTAAATAAAGTCTTATCTGCTTTAGTTCTTACCCACAAGCTGATTGACACGAATAATGTCGCCTTCTACAACGGCAGCCTCCATCGAGTCATAATACTTGTCTTTCACCTGCGTATAAGCTGCAAGTGCTTTGTCATATTTCTTTTGATGCTCGTATACGCGAGCAGCTTTGATGAGACAAGACGGACTGATAGCGCTATTATTGGCAGCAGAGGCAGCTTTCTCAAATTGTTGTACAGCCTTGTCGTATTGTTTGAGCTGAACATAGCAGTCACCCATCAATCGAATAACAGAAGGAGCAACCATCGATTCTTTTGAAGAAACTTTACCCAAATGTTTGAGTGCTTCTTCGTACTTACCCATATTGTACAGGCTGATACCCGCATAGGCATTTGAAACCTTAGCAGCATCGGTACCAGAATATTTGTCGATGATTTGGAGTAGACCAGCCTGATCGGCACCACTTCCGTTGAGAGCCAAGCTATCGAGCTCTTGTAGGAATTGATCTTCTGCCATAAAAACTTGTGCTGTGGCTTTTTCTTCTTTGGGCTGGCTTACAAAACGTTTGTAAGCAAAAACACCTGCTACAACAACGAACACGGCCAAAATGGCAATTCCGATTTTAGTCATGTTCTTTTCTACAAACTGCTCAGAGCGAGATACTACTTCTCCGATCTGCTTCTCTGTGTTGATTGGATCTTGTTTCGACATATTATATGGTTGCTTGTCTTGTTATTCTTTATTATTATTTGGGCACAAAGATAAGCCTTTGCCAGTTAAATGCAAGCATTTAGTACTAAAATCTTCAATTATTTTTCTAATTCCACACTCGCTGCAATCTACACAGAGCGTGCAGCACAGAGAAATAGCAAAGGCTTATATGTGAGCAGCAAGCGGCCCTCAGAGTCGGCAAAACTACTCCGATACTTCGACTCTAATTCTGCAAACTGACTAGCGGTCCACACCCTATTACTATTCGATGTAGCTGTAACCCCCGTTGACCGCAAATGCAAAAGCAACTCGTAGAGCGAATCGAAGCATAGAGTGAAGCTTTCTGCCTGCATCGATAGTATCTCATAATCGGCCTGCAACATCTCCACCAGCTCACGCTCGGCAAGATAAGGCAAGGTAGAATTACTTAGCGACGTAAGTTCGTAGAGATTTTCGGGCAAGAAAGTATTGAAAAGTAAGCGTCCATGGGCTGCGAGCTTTCCACTTAGCTTACTCAGTAGCTGTGCCGGATCGGCAAACCACTGAAAAGCCGAAGCCGAAGCGATTAGATCAAAAGGACCAACGGGCTCAAAATCTTCCGCTGGACCAGGCACAAACTCGGCATTAGGTACAGCAATATATTTGGCACAGTCTGGCACTAGATCGTTCAGAAGCCAAGAGTCCACACTCAAGCCCTCTGACATTATCTGAGTAAAAAGCCCCGTACCACAGCCATACTCGAGTACTCGAGCAAAGTCGGTACGCCCTTCTGCAAGCAGCATTGCAAGCAGCTGCCTGGCAATTTGCTTCTGCACATGAGCATTGTCATTGTAGCTAGGTAGCGCAGCTGCAAATCGTTTTTGCACACGGCGCAGGTCTATCGATTTATCTTCAGTATCTCGCCCCACTGTCTGTAGTCATTGAATAAATAATGAGCCTGCTCCGACAAAACACAAAGTTCTGCTGCTCGCATGCGCCAAAAGCGCAACTGATTCTCTGGTGGTATCACCAAATCTTTCATCCCGATGTATGCCCGATCCCACTTGAGTGGTTGAGTAGCTAAGGAGGGCACCCCAAGCAAGCGCTGCTCCTCGCTTTGCATGACGCATTGTAGCTCGTCTTTAATCTCGTCCGTTGGGCGAGCTGCTAGAGCATCGAAAAGAGTCTTTAGCGATTTTCCACCGCACATCCTTCTATTGAAGCGCAAGCGATTGGCCTCGTTGAGACCCGCCCAGGTACCTTTGAATATCGCCACAGGTATTCCCATCTCATCGTCCATAGGGAAGGCTGTGCCACAAACGGCTGTAGCCGAGGCTAGTGCAGGCAGCAAACGGCGAGCATCTAGTTGCTCGGCAGCCCAAACGCCCATCGACCACGCAGCAAGATGTATTTCATCGTAAGGGGTGAAGTCGAAGTCGAACGAAAGGTCTCTATAATCCCAGCAAACGAGCAGATCGAATCCTTCGGGCAGCAATAGATGTTCCACAGCTTCGGGCGTCATTGCCCAGCCATTGAAGTACAGTATCAAGCCTCTCTCTCGGTCGGCCTCATCACAATTCTTATACCATCGTTGCTGCATAGTGCTATAGAGATTTGAATCTATTGTTACTACAGGCTCGCATTGAATTGCTGGCAAAAAGCCTCCGCTTCATACACACTGATATAAATCGAACTGCCCTTGCTGGTTGTTAGCTTCACCCAGCGCTTGCTATTGCTTTGCAGTTCGGCCTTAGCATCGTAAGTCAAAGGGCGTCCCGCCTTCGTACCCCAAATAAATCTTTCATCCAAGCGCCCCTGCTCACGATTAATAATGAACGAAATAGGGTGGGCAAACAGAGGGATGAAAGCGGGGATAAAAATTGGCAGATTGCGCCAGCTAAGACCTTCCCCTAAAATGATCACCCCTACTACTACAGCTAGGACTACGATCAAAACTGCAAGTACGAAATGAACCCCCTTACCGTATTTGGGATTGTTTATTGAGTATTCAAGATATGTATTTTTCATTGTAAGTCTAAGTGCCTTTTTCTAAAAAAGGCGTCCGTTCAGTTCGATAGCAATAAAGCCAAATCAATTATTTGTCTCTATTTAGGAGGTCGGGGCGCAAG
Organism: uncultured Porphyromonas sp.; assembly: GCA_964535945.1. GTDB lineage: Bacteria > Bacteroidota > Bacteroidia > Bacteroidales > Porphyromonadaceae > Porphyromonas. Next base: position 21,107 of record CAZHWP010000036.1, on the reverse strand, counting down.
CGCTTCGTCCGCTCCACGGCCTGGTCCAAGCGCCATTGTGAAATCTTGGCCTCGTGGCCACTTAGCAATATCTCGGGCACCTTCCAGCCCTTATAGTCGGCAGGGCGTGTATATACTGGGGGCGCCAACAGATTATCTTGAAACGTATCTGAGAGGGCGCTTGTGGCATCGCCTAGCACGCCAGGAATTAACCGTGCCACTGCATCGACAATCACTGCCGCCGCCAACTCTCCTCCAGTTAGTACATAATCGCCTATTGATATTTCTCGAGTTATCAGATGTTCTCTTACCCGATAGTCCACCCCTTTGTAGTGGCCGCACAAAATGATTAGGTTGCCTTTCAGGCTCAACTCGTTGGCAAGAGGCTGATCGAAAGTCTCACCATCGGGCGATGTAAAGATCACTTCATCGTATTCGCGCTCCGACTTCAACTTTGAAATCAATCGATCGATTGGCTCCACCTGCATCACCATGCCAGCTTCGCCCCCAAAGGGATAATCATCGACCCGCTTCCACTTGTCTGTGCTATAATCGCGCAGCTGATGCAGATGCAGATCGAGCAAAGCTCGCTCGCGAGCCCTTCCTATGATCGAACAGCCTAGGGTTTCGGCTATCATTTCGGGCAGTACGGTGATGATATCTATTCGCATAAGCAGAGACTTCTATGGGTTAAGGGCTACAAAATTAAGCAAAAACCCTTACTTTTGACCGACAATTCACTAGTGCAGCAACTTATTTGAACAGAACAACTGCAAGCTAAGACAATACTTCATGGCTATTCAACTCTTTTACGCTCCTGAGATCGACAGCAACAAGCAAATGCCCGACGAAGAGGCGGGGCACATCCATCGTGTCTTGCGCATGCAAGTGGGAGATCCACTACAGATCACCGACGGCAAAGGCTGCATCTACGATGCCACGATTGCAAGCATAGACCGCAAACGCTGCAGCGTCGAATTGGGTACACGCCACGAATGGCAAAAACCTTGGCTAGGGCAGATTCAAATTGCCATTGCTCCCACCAAACAAATGGAGCGCATGGAGTGGATGCTCGAGAAGCTAGTAGAGATCGGTGTAGACACAGTCCATTTCGTACAGGCCGACCACTCCGAGCGCAAGCAGATACGCCTCGACAGGCTCGAGCGCATCGCTATTAGTGCCATGAAGCAATCGGGAAAAGCCCTCTTACCCAAGCTTAGAGCTGGGCTTTCACTCAAAAGCCTCATTGCCCAAAGCACCATTCCCTGCAAGATGATTGCCTATGTCGATGAAAGCTTGCAAGCCCTTGAGAGCAATCAAAGACTCACACCAGCCAGCTGCTACACCCCTGGCCAAGACAGCCTAATACTAATCGGTCCCGAAGGCGACTTCTCGCCCAGCGAGCTCGAGCTGGCGCTATCCCAAGCTTACCAACCTATCAGCCTCGGTGGCTCGCGTCTGCGCAGCGAGACTGCCGCAGTAGCTGCCTGCCATTGGCTGCATGTATTGCAAGGAATTGCTACAAAATAAGAGAACTATCGCATAATAAAAGGAGAAAAAGGCCGAGCACAAGTGAATTATTTAATATCTTTGTGGGTCTATACACCAAAAGAGACATAGGCATACGTTCTCTAAGTAAAGACAAATGCAGCTTTACTATCTGCAGTATCACTAAACGCAAACAACAATAACCCAATATTATCACAATGAAAAAGGAAATCAAATTTAGCCTACTCTACCGCGATATGTGGCAGTCGTCGGGCAAATACCAACCTCGTAAAGATCAATTGGAACGCATCGCACCCGTATTTGTTGAGATGGGCTGCTTTGCTCGTGTCGAAACCAATGGTGGTGCCTTCGAACAGGTAAACCTGCTCTATGGCGAAAACCCAAACCACGCCGTTCGCGCATTCACGAAGCCCCTTATCGAAGCGGGTATTCAAACACACATGCTCGACCGTGGTCTCAATGCCCTACGTATGTACCCTGTACCAGCCGACGTACGTCGTCTGATGTATAAGGTAAAGAAAGCCCAGGGCGTTAGCATCACACGTATATTCGATGGTCTCAACGACCCACGTAATATCATCCCCTCTATTAAGTATGCACTCGAAGCAGGCATGATCCCACAGGCTACGCTCTGTATTACGTTCTCGCCTGTTCACACGGTTGAATACTACGCTACCCTCGCCGACAAACTGATCGAAGCGGGTGCTCCCGAAATCTGCCTCAAGGACATGGCAGGTGTTGGTCGCCCACACTTCCTCGGTCAGCTCGTAAAGGCCATTAAGACGAAGCACCCCGAAGTAATCATCCAGTATCATGGACACTCGGGTCCAGGCTTCTCGGTAGCCTCGATGCTCGAGGTGTGCGAAAACGGTGCCGACATCATCGACGTGGCTATGGAGCCTATCTCGTGGGGTAAGATCCATCCAGACGTGATCACCATCCAACAGATGCTCAAGGATGCTGGCTTCAAAGTACCAGAAATCAACATGAATGCCTACATGAAGGCTCGTTCGCTCACACAAGAGTTTATGGACGACTTCCTTGGCTACTTCCAAGATCGCAACAACTGGATCACCTCTTCTCTACTCGTAGGCTGCGGTCTGCCAGGCGGTATGATGGGATCGATGATGGCCGACCTCAAGGGTGTTCACGCAGGTATCAACATGTTCCTCAAAGGCAAGGGCGAACCCGAACTTTCTATCGATGACCTGCTAGTAAAACTCTTCGACGAAGTGGCTTACGTATGGCCCAAGCTAGGATATCCCCCACTCGTAACCCCATTTAGCCAGTACGTTAAGAACGTAGCATTGATGAACGTATATAATATGGTACGTGGCGAGGGTCGCTGGCAAGCAATCGACGAAAACACTTGGGGTATGATACTTGGTAAGAGCGGACGCCTACCTGGCAAGCTCGATCCAGAAATCATAGAACTAGCGAAGGCTCAAAACAGAGAATTCTCAGACGAAGATCCTCAGCAGTTCTACCCAGATGCCCTCGATGAGTATCGCAAGGAAATGAAAGAAAACGGATGGGAACTTGGCCCAGACGACGAAGAGCTCTTCGAGCTGGCCATGCACGACCGTCAGTATCGCGACTACAAGAGCGGCGTAGCGAAAGAACGCTTCCAAGCCGACCTCGACAAGGCCAAGACTGCCGAGCTAAGCAAGCAAGGCTTCAACGAGGAAGAGATCAGAAAGATCAAGCTCGCTGGTAGCGACCCAATCGTTGCTCCAACTAGCGGACAGCTATTCTGGGAGATCGACCCACTCGAGCAGTCGATTGCTCCTGCAGTTGGATCGGAATACCAGACAGGCCAACCATTCTGCTACATCCAAACACAGTTTGGCTTGGTAGAGCGCATCAACGCCACCTTCACTGGTCGCATCGTTGAAGTCGTGGCCCAAGGCTCTCACGTTCGCAAGGGAGATGTAATTGCTCACCTCAAGCATGCCGACGAAGAAAAGATCTGGCCAGAAGCTCAGACTCCATTCGTCCGTGCCGAGTTGGCCAAAGAGACGCGCAAAAAAGCGGGCGTTAATGCAGCTAAGCCAGCAGAAAAGAAAGCTACAAAAGCGAAGAAATAATAAACGCTCTCTAGAAGAGCCCTCTCCATAAGCGAAGGAGCTGCTACCTCATTTTTAGGTAACAGCTCCTTCTTGTTTATTCGAATGTGAACAAAGATTTATCTGCCAGCTCTCTTGGCTCCCACGAATCCCCTCCCCCGACATATTTAAGACTCTTTTCGTTCCTCTAGTGCACAAACAATAGCCCCATTGTAATAAAGCCGTATTGCTAACTCAGGTAACGATCTAATGCTGCTAAGGGGCAATGAATGCAAACATACGAGGACGATATGGAATGAAGTGTTGCGAAGCTTTGGCGTAGCATTTCCCCGTGAGGGGATTTTGTTCAATCCAGCCCCACGAAGGATTGGCTACGCTCAACCCATCGTGGGGTAAAAGGATGGACATTGACTCTCCTCCCCCCCCAAAAAATCTTGAAGCTATTTCACATCGAAAACCAGTAAATAATTAGATGGATGGACTTCTCGGACATCGGGGGGGCGGAGGATTTGCTATACACCTTCTTTCCGACAGGTGGGTGGGATTGCAAACCTCAGAGACTAGTTACATTTTTTCGACGTCGCATCTCAGATCGCCATGTTTATGGCTAAGGCATGTTTACGTACCAAATCGCTCTGCTTCAAAAGAGAGGGCTTTTTCGGAACTAGGAGCAAGGGGCTCGTTACTTTTGAGCTCAATTTGAAATCTACGGAAGATTCAAAAAAATCTTCCGTAGATTTCAAAAAGTTCTCCGACGTTTTCAGAAAAAAGTCCTTAGTTTTTAGCCGAATTTAGGCTCATTTTTTCCAACTCTTTCGGAGCATATTTTCATACATCCCTGATTGTGAACCGATTGTAAGAATTCATTATTTTGAGCCAACTACCCTTTTGGGCACAAATAACGCAAGGAGCAGGCGATTTTGGCAGGTTTTTTAACTTTGAGTTGCTTCCAATAGTACGTTCCTGTACCAGTTCTAACCTTGTCTAATGGCGCATTTTTTCGTTGCCTGCGTGATTCGCTTTAGGTCACAGACAAGAGTCTGCTCCCGGCAAGCTCACAGACAAAACTAATTGAAAACTCCAACTGCTCTATTCAGAATCGAGCATATCCAAGTCGATATTGAGATCGCCATCCATATCGATGAGAGATATAGAACTAGCATTTACCGAAGAATCGTTGGGAAACGCCAGATCGGCAGAAATGTGGGCATCTGAAGTATGAAGAGATGCGCAGTCGGGGGCTAGAGCAGAAAACACTTCGTCGAGTGCCTCCCTAAACTTGGCGAAGTCCTCTTCGTAGAGAAACACTTTCGATCGTAGCATCGACTGCCCCGGCTCTGCATTTTTACTTTCTGTGAGCACGATGTATCTATTGCCCTTCGAGTCTATCTTGGCATCGATATAGTAGTAGCGTTGTCCAGCTTTGACTGTACGCGAAAATAGTATTTCTGATTTTTGATTATTCATTTACCTCGTTACTTTGATTGCACTGCCTCACTCGTCATCACTTAAGGCAAACTCGCCGTGCATCGCATCGAAGCGAAGCAAGCTGTCGTTGCCATAGCTCGCTATACTTTTACGTATGGCTGCTAGCTTCTTAGATCTGCCAGGTTTCGTTTTCGAGAAAAACTTATCGGCATAACAGACCAAACGCTCCTCGGTAGTCTGAGGCATATAGATACCAGGAGGCAAAGCAATATCGCGTCTGTAAATCTCATCACTGCTAAGCCCCGTACCAGTATGGCGTTCACAAACCAGCGCGTGCCGGTGCAAACCCTCGCTGCGTAAGATCTCGGCCCCCAAGAAGCCGTGCATCAGGTAAGGCTCTTTGCCAAAGCAGAATATACCTGGAGCATCTGTCAGGAACACACCTATATCGTGCAGAAAAGCTGCTTCGTAAACAAAATCTTTGTCCACCTTTAGTTCTGGGTGTGCTTCGATGATTTGCAAAGATCTCTTAGCCACGTCTTGACTATGCTGTAGCAGCAATTTGTACAAATCACTACCCACGGTATAGTACTTTTCAATAATCTTGATCGGATCCATTTGTCTATTTCAGTTCTTTGAGCTTAGAGTACAGGGCGTCATATTCTCATTTTGATACCTTCTCATCAATGAATGTGAAAGGTACGAAGTTTTCTTTAGTAAAAGAGCAAGAAAGCAGGGCATTTCGGCAATCGACAGGCAAAAAAGACCTTCCAATTGGCTTTCTCTTGCTAACTTTGCAGTCTGTAACAGCAGACTCCATCAAAACAAAATGAATAGACTTACTGTATTTTTCTTACTATCGCTTAGCTTTGCTTTGCAAGCACTTGCTCAATACACTCCACCAGACGAGCTCTTGTTTAGAGCTGTAGCTTCTAAGCAAGAAAGCAACATACAAGCCCGAGACAGCTCTATCTATCTGTGGTACTACCTCAGTACACCTTTGGTGGCGGAAAACAGCGAGGCACCCCGCTATGAAAAGCCATTTACGCTCCATACACCCCAATTGCCCAAGCGATTGAAAAGCATGAGCGACTCGGCACTATTGCCTATCCCCGATATTTCTAAGCCAATCAAGCAGATCAGGAATGCTCAAGAGATGATGGCGCTATTCGAATACAAACATTTGGATCTATTCGAGACTACACGACAGACACTACTGCCCTATAGTCCCGACTATTCGCTAGTGCTACCCGACGACAACTTAGAGATCAGCGACGTTACGCCATCGCTTCAGTTTCCGCTGATCAATGGTGATGAAAAACTAATAGGAATCATCCCCAAGCGCAGATACTGGAGTACGGGACTTGAGAGTACGGTACAGTTTTCGCAAAACTACATCTCCGAAAATTGGTACAAGGGCGGATCGAGCAATCTAAATATCTTCACCCGAAACTACATCAACAAGGAATACAACCGCAACCGAATACGCTGGACCAACGAGCTCGAGAGCAAGCTTAGCCTATACAACGCAGCTCGCGATACGATCAATCGATACCGTGTGAGCGATGACTTATTGCGTCTTCGAAGCAACTTTGGTTACAAAGCCTTTAACCGCTGGTACTACACGCTCGATACAGAGGCACGAACTCAGCTGTTCAAAAACTTTGAGGAAAACTCTACCAAGATCTTAGCGGCATTTCTAGCTCCGCTCACGTTCAATGCAGGTTTGGGTATGAAGTACGATCTGAATAAAAAAAGCCGCAAAGTATATGGACGCAAAACGAAGCTCTCGGTCAATATTGCACCGCTCTCATACTCGTTTAAGTGGTCGGCAAGAAAAGACATCGACTTAGCACGACATGGATTTGCTCCAGGTGAAACGGTGTTGCACCAAGTAGGATCGACAGTAAAGGCCGAACTGAACTTCGACTACAATAGACGCATCAACTTCCAGTCGCGTCTCTACTTCTCAACCACTTACGAAAACATGGAGGCCGAGTGGGAGAATACGGTCAATCTATCTCTAACTCGCTTCCTCTCCACTCGCTTTTACCTATATTTACGCTACGACGACAAAGCACCCATCAAGCCACCAAGCAAAACCCACTTGCAGATCAACGAATTGTTTAGCTTTGGCTTCTTCTACCGTCTCTAAGGAAGAGTAGCTGATCTGCAGCAAAAGTTTGAAGCGCTGCCCCTACTCCTCGGCAAGCAGCTTGGATGGAGTATTGATTAGAAACAAACGCTCAGTGGCACGAGTTACTGCTGTGTAAAGCCAGCGGCAAAGTTGCTCATCGTAAGGCACATAAGAGAGGATAGACAGATCGATATAAACATGTTGCCACTGTCCGCCCTGAGCCTTGTGACAAGTAAGCGCATACGCATATTTGACCTCCAATGCGTTCAGAAACAAATCTTTTCGAAGCGCTTTACGTCGGTCAGTAATAGAACTAATATGCTCGTAATCGAGGCTTACCTGGTCGAAAAGTTCTTGACGCTGATCGAAACTCAATGCGGCACTCTCGCTACTTAGCACATCCATTATCAAACGCAGTTTGCGCTCTTCACCTTGCTCGAGCAGAATAACTTCGGCATCGACAAATCGAAATCCGTACAAATCGTAATGCTTCGACGTACGCATCAACTCGATGATCTCGCCATTGGCAATAAAGTCTGAGCGATCTTTACGTTTCGCAAAACTGTAGTTATTGCGCGCCACCATCAGGCGCTCGCCACGCACAAGCTCCTCCTCGTATGAGAGTACCTGAGCGCGTATCCCTCGATTGTAGGCTAGGGTTCGTTTATTAGAATAGCATATGACAAGGCACTCATCAATGCCAACATCGCGATAGGAACGATCTAAGGAGTCGATTAGCTCGTCGGATGAAATAGATCGCAAATCATCTACCTTAGGAATAGCTAAGCGTAATTCGGGCAAAGGCTGTATGCTAATAAGGGCCCGTAAATAAGTAGCAAGATCGAGGATAGCCGAGCCAGCCCCTTGGCGCACAACATCCACCAACGAAGCTTCGAACACGTTTAATCCGTAGCGACTCGACAGGAATTCGATATCGAGTGCATGACTATGAACAGCATGTACTGGAGGCAATTGCCCCCGATCTCCTACAATTATCAGCCTACACGCATCGGCTCCATGAACATACTCAAGCAAGTCGCTTAATAGCTCGCCCGATCCGAAGCCTGTATAGTCGCCACTTTGCACGGATATCATAGATGCTTCATCGACAATGAATACCGTTCCATCACGCTTATGGCAAGCTAATCGATAACTTCCTCCCTCCTCTATAAGCTGGCTACCAGCATTGTATATACGTCTATGTATGGTAGAAGCCTGTTGCCCAGTGTAGGCACTTAACACTTTTGCAGCCCTACCTGTAGGAGCAAGGAGTTCGAAGGGGATATTATATTTAATAAGTGTAGTAACAGTTGCAGCCACTAGTTGGGTTTTACCTGTACCTGCATAACCAGAAAGCACCATAATAGTATATGGATTGTGCATGCTTAGATACTCCGACAGCGTTTGAATAGCCTTTTCTTGGCTTGCTGTAGGGGTAAAATGCAAATTTTCTGTTATTTCTACGGCAAAAAAATTGTTCTTCATTGTACAAATCGTATATTTGTCGGTGCTAAGATAGGACTTTACTATCAAAATGCTTGATGGCATCTCTGCGTTGATGGCATTCCTTGGCATGAATAGAAGATATTTAATGTAATAAAACAAGATACAGATGAAGACTCTAATCAAATTACTGGTAGCCGCTGCGGTACTCGTGTTAGCTTATTTAAGTATTATGAGCATCTACACCCCCGTACAGTTTGACAAAATCCAAGACAAACGTGAAGCTGTGCTACAAGCAAAGCTAAAAGCAGTTGCCGACTACGAATCTGCTTACGAGAGTGTTAAAGGGCGCTACGCTACAGCCGAAGAGCTGATCGACTTCCTACAAAATGGTAAGCTCTACTACGTAACTTCAGAAGGTGAATATACCGACGAGATGCGTGCCAAGGGTATGACTGAGGCTGCTGCTGCACGTGCAGGCCTACTGCGTCGCGACACTACTTGGATTCCAGCCAAAGACTCACTCTTAAAAGGCATCGAAGTTGAAAGCGTGCTCCAAGTATTAAACACGTCAAACAAAATCAAGATCGAAGTGGGACATATCGACCAAGAAATTGGCAACGACACGATCAAGCAATCTGTATTCCAGGCTACAATCCCCTTTACAGACTATCTTAACGACTTGGATCACACACGTCTACAAACTAAGATTTCTGAAGCACTTGTCAAGGCAAATGGCTTCCCTGGTCTAAGAATCGGCTCACTCGAAGAAGTTAAGATCACAGGTAACTGGGAGTAATTGCATGCCTTCTGACCAACTTTCCGCTTCCGGACCGTTGCTGTCGGTAGCAAACTCATACGAATTGTCCATCCGACTCTGGTCGGATGGACTTACTTTTTTGCGCCGAGAGCTAGGCACTTCGAGCAATATCAACGAACCCTACGAGTACTTAGCTTTCGAAACGGGGCATGCCGACCATGCAACCGCTGTAAAAGAACTCTTCTTTCGCCACGAGCTTCTAACGCTACCTTACAAATCGGTAAAGGTCTATTACCAAGCCAAAAACTTCGTCTTAGTGCCACAAGCACTCTACGAAGAGGGTCGTGGCGACTACTGGCTACGTAGTGCAGTGATGCCGCCCACAAGCTACGAGCAGATAGTACTAGATCTAGCCCTACCCAATCAGGATAAGATACTACTCTTGGACTGGGACAAATCATTGCACGACTTCATCAGGCGCACTCACCTAGCAAGCACATTTATACCATCTTCAGCACTACTTATTGATGAAAACGAAAGGCAAAGCAGACTCCAATCGGGCAATTGTGTAGCCGTAAACATCGATAGATACTCCATCGAAATCTTCGTTTTCAAAAGCGGGCAAATCCGATTTGCAAACAGCTTCCCACTCAGCCAGGGCGATGCTAGCTCGGTGCAAGAAGAATTGATATTCTATCTCATATCGGTATGGAACAACCTGGAGCTAAACCCCGAAGCCGATCTAGTGAAAATTTACCTAGCACCAAAGTTCGAACTCGACGTAAACAGCAATAAGCTACTCAACGCACTAAGCCCCTTCATTAGAAATATCGAATTGGCACAACAAAGACAAGCCTAAAGCCTTCATTTTCGTCATTTTTTCACCTTTCACAAACTGATTCAGCATATGCGTATTATCTCAGGCAAATACGGACGAAGACGTTTTCAAGTGCCACGAAACTTCAACGCTCGTCCCACAACAGACCAAGCCAAAGAGAATCTATTCAATATGCTCTCGCATCGAATCGACCTAGAGGGTATCAGAGCTTTAGATCTGTTTGCTGGCACGGGTAGCATCTCAGCCGAACTCATATCGAGAGGCTGCAAATTGGTGCGAGCCATTGAGAAGCGACGCGAACACGCCCAGTTTATTCGCCAAGTAGCCAAAGAGCTGGGCGAAGAAAAGAACATCCTAGTGAGCCAAGATGACGTATTTAGCTTCCTCAGAAACGCTGGCGAGAGCGAAGCCTTTCAACTCATCTTTGCCGACCCCCCTTATGCACTCAGCAACTTAGCACAGCTACCCCATTCTATTCTCGAGACAAAGCTGCTTGCTTCTAATGGCTTACTCATCGTAGAGCATCCCAAAGAGATCAACTTTGCCGAACACCCCCTATTAATTGACCATCGCGTTTATAGTGCAGTCAACTTCTCATTCTTCGCTCAGCACGATTGGGATGAGCTCGGCGAACTATTTGCCAGCTCCGATTTCTGATCTGCAGCCCCCCAATCGATCATACGTCAGTCAAACAAGACACCCATCTCACTATCGTAGAGCTATGTAAACACACGATAATAGCCTATTATTGCTACAAAATCGTTTCTAGCTTCTACATCCACGCCACTACTTACCTACAAATAATTAGAAAAAGTGCATGATTGTCGCTTTTTTCTACAATAATTGACGGTAATGTATCTTATTTCATGTATCTTTGCCTTTGTATTGTGAATTTGGCTAATAACGTCTGGGAAATACTTCTCAAGCCCTTGCAGCTATACTTCACATACCTTCCACAAGAAACAACAAACTATTTAAATAACTTAAACAAACAAACTTATGTGGTTACTTAAATCCTCGATCGGGAAAAAGCTTATCATGAGTCTCTCTGGGCTTTTCCTCATCACGTTTCTTACGCTGCATGGCGTGGTGAACTTTATCGCTATTTTCTCTGGAGAATTGTACAACGAGGCTTGTCATTTCATGGGCACGAACCCAATTGTACAAGTTATGGTACCAGTGCTTGCATTGGGCTTTGTAGTGCATATTATCTATGCTGCCATCTTGACCCTCCAAAACAGAAAAGCACGCGGTAATGACCGTTATGGAGTTGCTTCAAAGACCGACATCAGCTTCGCTTCGAAGAATATGTTCGTCTTGGGCGTAATTGTGATTGGTGTATTGGTATGGCACCTCACGCACTTCTGGGCAAAAATGCAATTGCTCGAGTGGCAAGGCCAACCATCGGAGCTTGGTTACGACCTCGTTCGCACTGTATTCTCACAATGGTATGTTGTAGTGGGATACATCATCTGGTTCGTTGCCATTTGGTACCACCTCACTCACGGATTCTGGAGTGCATTCCAATCATTAGGCTGGAACAATAAGATTTGGTACAAACGACTAAAGGCTGTAGGTGTAGCTTATGCTACCATCATCGTGCTAATGTTTGTAGCTGTGGCGGTATATTTCTACCTCCAAAACTGCGGCATCTGCCCAGTAGCCTAAAATCTTTTGTCGAACCAACAAAAACTAATTCATTATGAGCCAATTAAATTCAAAAATTCCAGCCGGCCCATTAGCCGACAAATGGACTAACTATAAGAGTAATCAGAAGCTGGTAAACCCTGCAAACAAGCGTCGCCTCGACGTGATCGTGGTAGGTACAGGACTGGCAGGAGCATCTGCTGCTGCTTCACTTGGCGAACTCGGCTTCAACGTATATAATTTCTGCATCCAAGACTCACCACGTAGAGCACACTCTATCGCTGCTCAGGGTGGTATCAATGCTGCAAAGAACTATCAAAACGACGGCGACTCGGTGTACCGTCTTTTCTATGATACAATAAAAGGTGGTGACTACCGTGCTCGCGAAGCCAACGTTTATCGTATGGCCGAAGTAGCCAACTCGATCATCGACCAATGTACCGCTCAGGGTGTACCTTTCGCTCGCGAATACGGTGGCTTGCTCGACAACCGCTCTTTCGGTGGTGCTCAGGTATCACGTACATTCTATGCCCGCGGACAAACCGGACAGCAACTATTGCTAGGTGCATACTCTGCTCTTAGCCGTCAGGTAGGTAAGGGTGCTGTGAAGCTATACACCCGCTACGAAATGCTCGACCTCGTGATGATCGATGGCAGAGCTCGTGGTATCCTTGCTCGCAACCTCATTACTGGCAAGATCGAACGCTTCGCTGCCCACGCTGTAGTAATCGCTACAGGTGGATACGGCAACGCCTTCTTCCTATCGTCGAACGCTATGGCCTCTAACGGATCGGCCGCTTGGCAGTGCTACAAGAAGGGCGCCTTCTTTGGCAATCCATGTATGGCACAGATTCACCCCACTTGTATCCCAGTACACGGTGAGTTCCAGTCTAAGCTTACGCTGATGTCTGAGTCGCTCCGTAACGACGGACGTATCTGGGTACCCAAAAACATCGAAGACGCTAAGAAGCTCCAAAAGGGCGAGATTCGTCCTACTTCTATCAAAGAAGAAGACCGCGACTATTACCTCGAGCGCAGATATCCTGCCTTTGGTAACCTAGTTCCTCGCGACGTTGCGAGCCGTGCAGCCAAAGAGCGTTGCGACGCTGGCTATGGTGTAAACAACACGGGTATGGCAGTTTACCTCGACTTCTCTAACGCCATCCAACGCCTTGGCAGGGATGTAGTAGAAGCTCGCTATGGCAACCTCTTCCAGATGTACGAAAAGATCACTGCCGACAATCCATACGAAACACCTATGATGATCTATCCTGCTATCCACTACACGATGGGTGGTATCTGGGTAGACTACGAATTGATGACTACGATACCAGGTCTCTTCGCTATTGGCGAAGCAAACTTCTCGGATCACGGTGCCAACCGTCTCGGTGCTTCGGCATTGATGCAGGGTCTGGCCGACGGTTACTTCGTACTGCCATACACGATCCAAAGCTACCTCTCAGACCAGATTCAGGTGCCACGCTTCTCGACAGATAGCCCCGAGTTTGACAAGGCCGAGAGCGAACTAAAGGCTCGCATCACCAAGCTGATGAACATCAAGGGAAATCGCTCGGTAGATAGCATTCACAAGGAGCTTGGCCACATCATGTGGGATTATGTAGGAATGGGTCGCGATGCCGAAGGTCTCAGAACGGGTATTGCAAAGCTCGAAAAACTGAAAGAAACATTCTGGAAAGAGCTCCGCATACCTGGCGATGCCAATGACCTAAACGTTGAGCTCGAAAAAGCCCTCCGTCTCATTGACTTCATCGAGATTGGCGAGTTGATGGCACACGATGCCCTCGACCGCGAAGAATCTTGTGGCGGACACTTCCGTCTCGAACACCAGACAGAAGATGGTGAAGCATTACGTCACGACGAGCAATTTGCTTACGTATCTTGCTGGGAGTATAAGGGCGACAATGCTGCTCCTGTAATGCACAAAGAGCCACTCGAGTATGAGTTCATAGAGCGTCAACAACGTAACTACAAGAATTAATCTAAGGACTTACTGACAATTAAATCCCAAGAAGAAAATGGACAAGGACATCAATATAAAAGTAAAAGTATGGCGTCAGAGAGGCCCCAGAGAGAAAGGTGCTTTCGAAACCTATGAACTCAAAAACATCTCTCAGGGAAGCTCATTCCTCGAAATGATCGACATCCTCAACGAGACGCTAATCAAAGATGGCAAAGAGCCAGTAATATTCGACCACGACTGTCGCGAAGGTATCTGCGGTATGTGCTCGCTATACATCAATGGACACCCACACGGGCCAGACGATAGCATCACTACTTGCCAGCTACACATGCGCACATTCGACGAAGGCGATACCATTACTATAGAGCCTTGGCGCTCGGCTGGCTTCCCTATCATCAGAGACTTGATGGTAGACCGCACAGCCTACGACAAGATCATCCAAGCAGGTGGTTTCGTATCGGTAAATACGGGTGGTGTGCCAGACTCAAACGCTGTGCCTATTCCTAAGCAAAACGCCGACGAAGCAATGGACGCTGCCGCATGTATCGGTTGTGGTGCTTGCGCTGCAGCCTGCAAAAACGGATCGGCTATGCTATTCGTTTCGGCCAAGGTGAGCCAGCTTGCACTACTCCCTCAGGGAAGACCAGAGGCTGCTCGTCGTGCCAAAGCCATGGTTGCCAAGATGGACGAACTCGGCTTCGGTAACTGTACCAACACACGTGCTTGCGAATTGGAATGCCCCAAGAACGTATCGGTGAGCCACATCGCTCGCCTCAATCGTGAGTTCTTGATGGCAAAGCTCAAAGACTAAGCGCATAGACAATAAGACGATCAAATCTCTTTCGTAGAGATTAACACTGATGAGAGGCGGGTGCTGGATCAAACTTCCAGCACCCGCCCTCTTTATATACATGCCTCGGTTTCGAATCTCTCCTCAAGATGACTGGAGAATAGGCTCAAAGAATAGCGGTTTATCAACAATCACCGTCACTTATCAACAGCGAAGCTATACTAATAGCCGTTGTGGAACGTTAGTCTTGTGGAAATTGTGTAGCTTTGGGCTTAAATTCAAAAAGTACAAATGGGTAGAATCATAGCATTAGCTAATCAGAAGGGCGGTGTGGGCAAGACTACAACGACCATCAACCTGGCTGCATCCTTGGCGACCTTAGAGAAAAAGGTCTTGGTCGTAGATGCCGACCCTCAGGCCAACGCTTCGTCGGGCTTGGGTGTCGATCTGTCGTCATTGCAAAACACCATCTACGAATGTTTGGTCTGCAAGCTACCAATCGAAGAGGCTGTACAGAAGACAGCCATCGAAGGTTTAGAGATCGTGCCATCTCACATAGACCTAGTAGGTGCCGAGATAGAGATACTCAATATCCCCGAGCGTGAGCTTGTAATGCGCAAGATACTGCGCCAGACGGCAGATCGTTATGACTATGTCTTGATCGACTGCTCGCCATCGCTCGGACTCATTACTGTCAATTCACTTGTGGCGGCCGACTCGGTCATCATCCCCGTGCAGTGCGAATACTTCGCCCTCGAAGGTATCAGCAAGTTGCTCAATACGATACGTATCATCAAGAGCAAGCTCAACACCAGTCTCGAGATCGAGGGCTTCCTGCTTACTATGTACGACAGCCGCCTAAGGCTTGCCAATCAGATCTACGAAGAGGTGAAGCAGCACTTCAAGAATCTGGTATTCGACACCGTTATCCACCGAAACATCAAACTGAGCGAAGCTCCTAGCCACGGCATACCAGCCCTACTCTACGACGCCGAGAGTCGCGGAGCCGTCAATCACATGCAGCTAGCTGCCGAGCTCATCAAAAAGCATCAAAAATAACAGCAACGATTATGACTGCAGGATCTAAAAACAACGTACGCAGCAAAAGCAAAGCAGTAAGACAGGGTCTGGGCCGAGGCTTGGACAGCCTACTAGGCGAGGAGATTAGCGGCTCGTCGTCGATCTGCGAAGTACCTATCAGCCAGATCGCACCCAACCCCGAGCAGCCTAGGCAGAGCTTCGATGAGGAAGGACTCAACGAACTAGCCACATCACTCAAGTCTATCGGCTTGGTACAACCCATCACACTACTGAAGCGTGCCGAGGGTGACTACATGATCATATCGGGCGAGCGTCGCTGGCGTGCTGCTCAGATAGCTGGCATACAAAGCCTACCAGCCTATATCAAGACGCGCGAGGACGAGCACATCATGGAGATGGCGCTCATCGAAAACATACAACGCGAAGACCTCAATGCCATAGAGATTGCCCTAGCCTATCAGAAGCTGATCGATAGCTATGAGCTCACTCAAGAGGAGCTAAGCAGCCGTGTAGGTAAGAAGCGTACGACTATCAGCAATTACCTTCGCCTACTCAAGCTACCTGCCGAGATTCAGATAGGGCTTACCCAGAAGAAGATCGACATGGGGCATGCTCGTGCCCTACTGGCCATACCAGACGCCAAGAAGCAGCTCAAGGCCTATGCCGAGATCATCAAGAAGCAACTTAGCGTGCGCGAAGTAGAGGCTATGGCGAAGCGATTCAAGGAGGGTGAAGAGCTTATCTCTAAGGCCTCGAAGGCGGGCAGCAGAGTACCCGAAGAGTTTCGCATCCTCACCCAGCAGCTTTCGCGCTTCTTCCGTACGGAGGTCAAGCTCAATTGCAATCAGAAGGGAGAGGGCAAGCTCACCATCCCCTTTGCTTCGGAAGAAGAGCTGGAGCGTATCATGATCTTGCTCGAGAAACTGCAATAAGCACAGCGATTATCTGATGAGACTGCTACACATTGCCTCTACTATGCTAAGCCTTTGCGCTATCTGCCTCATACAGATAGCGTACTGCCAGGCGAGCAGCCTCCGTCATGGGCTAGCGAGCGGCAATACGCTGTATACAGAGCAGATGGCAGACTCTTTCGCTACCGATAGTACGACAGTCCGAGCGCTTACCGACAGCATTGCAAGCATTCCAGACACGCTCGTGGCGCCATCTATGCCCACAGCGGCAAGCCAGCAGTCGCAGACGAAGGCCAAGCCGATCGAGCTGGTGCCGTGGAAGCCCTCATCACGCAGAGCCCTCATCTACTCGGCTATACTCCCCGGATTGGGACAAGCATACAACAAACAGTACTGGAAGGTACCCATCGTGTGGGGGGCTCTGGTGGGATGCACCTATGCCATCACTTGGAATCACCGCACTTACATGGAGTACGTAACGGCCTATCGCGACTTGGCCAATCACGACCCCGAGCATCAGTCGTGGATCAACTTCATCCCGCCGGGTGCCAACCCTGCCGACTATGCCAACAGCTCCGACCTGCTCTCGAGGTTGCAGCGAGGATCGGCTACCTACCGACGCTACCGCGACCTGAGCATACTCATTACGGCTGGCGTGTACCTACTCAATCTATTGGATGCTTATGTCGATGCCGAGCTATTCGACTTCGATATCTCGCCCGACCTCAGCATGCACTTCTCTCCACAGCTGCACCGATCCGATGCCCTACAAGGCTATGGACTCGGGCTGAATTGTCAGCTACGCTTTTGAACTACGAAGCCTAAACCAAACACAGAGCAATCTGCCAAACATGACTTTACATACTACAGCATACACCCCTCTTGCCATTCCGCTGCTCCTACTCTGCCTATTGCTGGGCAGCATCTCGAGCCGCGCCCACGCCATGGTGCCCGTCAAGCCCACTACTAGTATAGCAGCTACGGCTGTGGATAGTCTCGACGAGATCAACAAACTGATGCCGAGCAAGCTCGATGCTGAGCTCGAGAAGCTACTACGCACGTGGCACAAGGGCTACTCTACTTCGGCAACGGCCAAGGGCAAGGACGACTGTATGCACTCCGAGATGGGACCTTCAGTGCCAGATAGTGTCTACATACAGCGCCTAAAGCGCCTGCCTACGCTCATCCCCATTCAGTTCAATGCACAGATCAAGCGGAGCATCGAGCTCTATACCAAGGAGCGTCGCCGCCTCCTACGCTATATGCTCAATCTGGCCGATCTCTACTTCCCCACCGTCGAGGAAAGTCTCGACCGCCACGGCCTGCCCATCGAGCTCAAGTACATTGCCATCATCGAGTCGTCGCTCAATCCCACTGCCGTTTCGCCCCGTGGTGCTGCTGGCATGTGGCAGTTTATGCTCGCCACGGGCAAGATCTACGGCCTGCAGATCAATTCGCTCGTAGATGAACGGCTCGATCTGGAGAAAAGCACCGATGCCGCCTGCCGTTACTTCAAGGATATGTATCGTCTCTATGGCGATTGGCTCTTGTCTATCGCGGCCTACAATTGTGGTAGTGGCAACGTCAATAAGGCAATCCGCCAGGCGGGTGGCAAGCGCGACTTCTGGAGCATCTATCCCTACCTACCTCGCGAAACGCGCAATTATATCCCCCTCTTCATTGGCGCCTATTATGCCATGCACTATCATGCCGAGCATCAGATCTGTGCCATCGAGATGGGGCAACCACTGGCCACCGACACCTTGCTTGTAGACAAACGTGTCAGCTTCGAGCGCATCCGTCAGCTCACCCATGTGAGCCTCGACGAGATACGCCTACTCAACCCTCAGTACCGCCGCGAGCTGATACCCGATGCCAAGAATCTTTACACCCTAAGGCTGCCACTGACGGCTACGACCAAGCTGGCTGGCATGCGCGACTCGCTTTATACTCAAAACGACAAGGTGAGCGTGGTAGACATCGACGAGGCCGAGATGCAGAGCTCGGCTAGGCGCACATCGAGTGGGCAAACCATCTACCACACCGTGCGCCGAGGGCAGACTCTATCGAGCATTGCCAATCAGTATGGCACCACGGTCAATAGCATCAAGCAGAGCAACCGCCTGAAGAGCAACAGAGTAAATGTGGGGCAGAAGCTCCGCATCGAGAAAGGGAGCAAGACTTCGGCTCGCAAGAAGAGCAGTGCCAAGCGCAGCAGCAAACGCAAAAGGCGCAAGTAATCTAATCAGAAATTCACCCTCCACAGAGACTCAGCCGTCTGGCAAATAATGAGTCCGAATCGCTATGCTCAAAAAGTCGCTTTTTTGAGTGTCGACAGTAACGGCTCTGACTGTCGACAGTAAACGCTCTGAGTGTCGACAGTAAACGCGCTGAGTGTCGACAGTCACGGCGCTGAGTGTCAACAGTCAAATTGCTACACTCCCACAGTGCCAATTCTGGGGGAGCAAATCGGCAGGGCCTCGCTCACGGCATTTGGGAGGCTGGGCTATTATTCGTCGGTTTATGCTTAACTTTGTACACCATAATATATAGCCCCTTCAGAATCGTATGTCGCTACATCAGAATATCGCAGCCCCTGCCTATGTACTCGAAGAGACACTCCTCAGGCGCAACCTCCAGCTCATTGCCTCCGTGGCCGAACGCTCGGGCGTGGAGATTATCCTTGCCTTCAAGGCCTATGCCCTCTGGCGCACCTTCCCCATCTTTCGCGAGTACATCCAGCACAGCACAGCCAGCTCGGCCTGGGAGGCGCAGATGGCCTACGAAGAGATGGGCTCGCTGGCTCATAGCTACAGCCCAGCCTATACCGAGCGCGACTTTGCCGACATACTCCACTACAGTAGCCATCTGAGCTTCAATTCGCTCGGCCAATTCGAGCACTTTCGACCCCTCACAGTGGGCTCGAAGGTCTCGCTCGGCTTGCGCATCAATCCGCAATACTCGCCCGTGGCTACCGACATTTACAACCCCTCGTCGCCAGGCTCACGCTTTGGCGTACGGGCACATCAATTGGCCGAGGGGCTACCCGCCGGCATCGAAGGGCTGCACTTCCACACCCTCTGCGAGAGCAGTAGCCACGAGCTCGAAAAGACACTGCAGATAGTGGAGCGCGACTTTGCCCTAGCCCTCTCGCAAGCCAAATGGCTCAATATGGGGGGAGGGCATCTGATGACTCGCAGCGACTACGACGTCGAGCATCTGATAGCACTGCTCCAAGACTTTGGCCGCCGCCATCCGCATCTCAAGCTAATCCTAGAGCCTGGCAGTGCCTTCGCTTGGCAAACCGGCTTCCTCAAAAGCACGGTGCTCGACATCGTCTGCCACGAAGGCATACAGACGGCCATACTCGATGTGTCATTTACCTGCCACATGCCCGACACCCTCGAGATGCCCTACAAACCCGTAGTGCGGGGCGCTCAGCAAGAGCCCATCGAGGGCAAGCCTACATACCGACTGGGCGGATGCAGCTGCCTCAGTGGCGACTACATTGGCGACTGGAGCTTCGAGCATGAGCTCAAGCCTGGCGATACCATTATATTAGAAGATATGCTACACTACACGACGGTGAAAACAAACATGTTTAACGGCGTGCGACACCCCGACATCGTGCTGCTGCGTGTGGACGGCAGGGCCGAGATACTACGACAGTACGGCTACGACGACTACAAGCAGCGCATGGACTAATGAAGCTCGACACCCCCCGACAATGGGCTTGCGAGACGAACGTAAAAGACTAACTGAAAGACAATAAATAGAAGGACATGGGATTATTTGGATTCTTTTCGAAGAAGAAGAAAGAGACGCTCGACGAAGGACTCGCCAAGAGCAAGGAAAACGTATTTAGCAAACTGACACGTGCCGTTGCAGGCAAGAGCAAGGTCGATGATGAGGTACTAGACGAACTCGAAGACGTGCTCGTAACCTCCGACGTAGGGGTAGATACGACGCTCAAAATCATCAATCGCATCGAAGAGCGTGTGGCTCGCGACAAGTATGTCTCCACAGCCGAGCTCACTCGCATACTGCGCGAAGAGATTGCCGCTCTGCTACAAGAAAATGGCAGTGTAGACGGCGATAGCTTCGAAATACCAAGCCAGAAGAAGCCCTATGTCATCATGGTGGTGGGCGTGAACGGTGTGGGCAAGACCACCACGATCGGCAAGCTGGCAAACCAATTCAAGCAAAACGGCAAGCAGGTAGTGCTCGGGGCAGCCGATACCTTCCGTGCAGCAGCCGTCGAGCAGCTCGATATCTGGGGGCAGCGTGTGGGAGTGCCCGTCATCAAACAGCAGATGGGTAGCGACCCCGCTTCCGTTGCCTACGACACCCTGAGCTCGGCCATAGCCAGCGGAGCAGACGTAGCCATCATCGATACAGCTGGCCGCCTGCACAATAAGATCAACCTGATGAACGAGCTCACGAAGATCAGGCGAGTGATGCAGAAGCTCATGCCCGACGCTCCACACGAGATACTGCTCGTGCTCGATGGCTCTACGGGGCAAAACGCCTTCGAACAGGCCAAGCAGTTTACAGCAGCTACCGAGGTCAATGCACTT
>CAZHWP010000035.1:0-24663 GCA_964535945.1 uncultured Porphyromonas sp. | reverse complement strand
GAAATACTAAACTAAATTTGCTTCCAAGTGGTAAACTTTTTGCTGAAGATTTACAGCCTATCGCATACACACCATGAGTATGAACGCAGCTACACGAACAGCACGGAGCAGTATTTGCTCGCTTCAGGCTCAATGGTGCATCGTGACTTGCAGGGAAAGGCTGCTCCTATGAAAGAATATTACCCGGGTGTTGCGCTCAAGTACAATTATTCGATCCCCGAGAAGTTCCTCCTTGCAGCAAGCTTTGGATTCGATTTTTGGAAAGAGGCTCCAAACAATGTGCTTGGAATCGCTACGGAGCGTAGGGACTTGACAGAACCTTTTTCGTATCAGTACGAAGAGAAGCGAACATATAAAGAGACGAAGCCAACGCTCGACCTATACCTACACTCACAACTTTCGCCTAAGGATGTACTAGCGCTAAACTTGGTGGGTGGGTATTTTGTGCCCCAGTCTACATACACCCTTACGGAGAGCAACGATGAGGAGATACTTACGGATATACAGTCGGCTATGAAGGGTAGCAAATATTCGTTGCTGAGCGATTTGTATTACGAACGAAGTTTTGCGCCTGGCTCGCTAACAACTGGAATGAAATATAGCTATGGCAATCTGAATAACGACTACCGAGTGGGCGATGCTCAGCAAACCAAGGTCGAGCTTCTATTGCATAGTGGCAATGTGTATACACAGTGGCAAGGTTCAATAAAAAAACTGAGATACTCAGCGGGCATCTCTTACACGATCAATAAGCAAATACAAAAGGGCTTCGAGACTTCTACTGCCCAGTTTCTAACTCCTTCGGTCGCTTTGTCGTATTCGCCTGTCAAGAATCTACAGTTCAGATATCACTCGTCAATGAGCCTTATCAATCCGTCGCTAGGCGAAAGCAGTGGCTTAGAGATGCCAATCAATAAATACCTCCTTTGGCGTGGCAATACCAAGCTCTTGCCCTATACGCGCTATATCAATAGGCTCTCGGCATCTTATCGACAAGATAAGTTGCGACTAAGCTTCGATGCATACGATAGCTACACGGCCAAGGGGATCATGGATACTTACTTCCAAGAGGGCGATCGTATCGTTAATCAGCAAATCAATGGCGATGTGTTGCATCACCTAAACCTGCAGGCAGGACTAAACGTGGACTTACTGCAGGATAAACTGGAGATTTCGACCTATGGCACCTATCAGTGGATGCATTCATTGGCAGCAGATTATAATCATATCAGGCGCAATTGGATTGCTAGTTTAGAGCTGTACTATACCATGGGGGCTTTCAGCGTCTGGACTAACATAAGAACGAGAAGGCACAACCTAGTTGGTGAGTGCCTATATAAAGGTGGATCCATGATGTCGGCAGGAGTCAACTACAAGCGCAAAGCGCTGAGACTGGGACTGGGATATATGACCAATGGCGATGCGCCAAACTCGGAGTTGGAGATCTTTAATCGCTATTACCAGTCGAAGAGACGAACGTACAATCCCGACTTCAATAGCAAAACGCTCTACCTGTCGCTTTCGTATCGCTTCAACTTTGGCAAGCAGTATCAGAGCTTAGACCGTCTTCGCTACAATAGCGATACCGACAGCGGCATCAAACGCCTCTAAGCGGAGGATAGCTTTGATCGCTTTGGGGGGAGGGACGCCCTTCACGATGCTTTACATTTTTCTTTTGCTGCGATGCAGGGCTGAAGGAAGTGTTGCTTTCTGCACACTTTTGGCCGATTAGTGCGGTGTAGTTAGGATTATTTGCGTACATTTGCACACAAACTGCATTTTTGAGCAGAATAAAATGATAGAAAGTAACTACATCAAACTATACGAAAAGAGCTTCTGCGACAATTGGGAGCTTCCAGCACTTACAAACTACGATACGGGCGAATCATATATTTTTGCACAGGTGGCAGAGGCGATCGCGCGCTGGCATATTTACTTCGAGCAGCTAGGTCTGCACGAAGGCGACAAGGTGGCGCTGATGGGCAAGGACTCGGCCGAGTGGTGCATCTTTTTTATGGCTGTACTTACATATGGTGCTGTGATAGTGCCTGTACTACAGGACTTTAATAAAATAGATGTGGAGGCTATTATTGCTCATAGCGATGCCAAGCTGCTGATGATAGGAGCCAATTTGGCAAAGCTCGACCTGAGCGAGAATAAGGCTTTGGTAGCGGTGCTCGAAATGGGTGCAAAGGCTAAGTATCTGCAGCAAGAAGACCCAAGCAATGCCAAAACTGAGGCGCTTCAAGCAGCAATTGAGGCCACCTTTGCCGAGCGCTATCCCAGTGGTTTTTCGAAGGAAGATATTCGCTATGCCGAGCGTAGCAATTCGGAGCTGGCGCTGATCAATTACACGTCGGGTACTACGGGCTTTAGCAAGGGTGTAATGCTCTCGGGCAATGTGCTGGCAGGCAATGTAACTTATGCACATAGTCTGGATTTGATGTTTAGAGGCGAGCAGATACTCTGCTTCTTGCCGATGGCTCATACCTATAGCTGCGCTTTCAACTTTCTTACTCCGATGTCGCTCGGTACACACGTTTACATTCTCGGTAAGTCTCCCACACCACAGGTTTTACTCAAGGCTTTTGCCGATGTTAAACCCACGCTGATCATCTCTGTGCCACTGATATTGGAGAAGATCTACTTCAATCAGATACTCCCCAAGATAAGAACGCGTAAGATGAGGCGTTTGCTAAGAGTCCCTTTTATGCGTACGATGATAGCTCGCAAAATAAAGGAGAGCCTAGTGAATTCGCTAGGAGGGAATTTCCGTGAGCTGATAGTGGGTGGTGCTCCGCTCAATGATGAGGTCGGCGCATTTTTGCATCGCATCGGATTCCCCCTTACGGTAGGTTATGGTATGACGGAGTGTGGCCCGCTGATCTGCTACGAGAATAATCGGCTCTGGAAGCCTGGTAGTTGTGGCAAGTCGCTCAAGACGATGGAGCTACGCATTGCCGAAGTGGAACTGCTGCAGACGCAAGTCGATAGTCGTATTGGCGAGATACAGACTCGCGGCGAGCACCTATGTATGGGATACTACAAGAATGAGGAGCTTACAAAGGCGCTATTTACCGAAGATGGCTGGATGCGTACGGGCGACTTGGGCTATATCGACAGGGCGGGTGATGTCTTCATCAAAGGTCGCTCCAAAACGATGATACTCGGACCCAGTGGTCAGAATATCTACCCCGAAGAGATCGAATCGAAGATCAATAGCCTGCCATACGTTTTGGAGAGTGTCTTGGTAGAGCGTTCGGGCAAGCTTGTTGCCATCGTGGTGCCCAATGAATTGGCTGTTAGAGCAGCGGGGCTTTCGCTCGACGAAGCTTGGAAGGCCATCGAAGCTTCGCGTACCGAACTCAACGAGCAGGTAGCTCAGTATGAGCGTGTACAGCGATTTGAGCGTCGTGACACAGAGTTTGAGAAAACTCCCAAGCGAAGCATCAAGCGCTTCTTGTATACATAAAGGCCAAGGAGAAGTCTGCGATAGCTATAGCTCGTTCAAAAAAAATGGCTCTGCCTATGAATTCATTGCGAATCTCATAGGCAGAGCCTTTTTTGAATTGGAGTGGGGCGAGCGAGTGCTTTTCTATGTCGAGGTTTTTGGAAAGGCCTCGCAGTAGTTAGCCGATTCTATATCTTAGGGAAGAATTGGGCTAAGCTCCATAAGTGGCGTTGTGCTCTTTGGCTCGGTCAATAGTAGAAGCTTTCCATCCTTTAGGCTAAGGGCTTTGACCTGCTGTAGGGTTTCGAAAAACTCCTGCTCGCCACTCAGATCGGGGCAGGCACGGCGGGTAGAGATGATATTCGTAATGCCGATTATTCCGTTGTCGATTTGAGTTGTATCGAGTTCGCCTCCGTACATATTGCAGTGTGCACGGCCGTTAATGCTGCTTTCTCTTAGGTCGAAAGTCATTGTTACGGGTTCTTCGCTCACTACGGGATTGCCATTTAGAAGATTGAGCTTCCAAGTGCGAAGGGAGATTTGGTCTAGATTGGCCTTGTTTATCATTTTGCTGGCGCAAGAGCTTAAGGTAAGGATAGCCAGAAGGCTAAGTACAAAAATTCGTTTTGTTTGTTTCATGATTCGAAAATGAATAAAGTTGCTACCATAGTAACGTGTAGCAGGCTTAGTTAGTATCTACCGCGGGTGTAGGTATAGCCTATGCTAATCAATCTGCACACGCTCGGCGTTAATCTCTTCATCTAAGAAGATGCTAGCCTGCTCGGCAAACTTCGATGGGCTTTCGGTGCTGTAATAGCTCACTTTTCCTCCTCTGCCAAGGCGAGTTTCCATCTCGGGGTGTCTACCTAGGTAGTCTTCCAAAGACTTTGCCACCAGCTCGCCCTGTGAAATGAGTTTGATGGATGGTGTGAGCAGTCGCTTCATCTTGGGCTTGAGCAGTGGGTAGTGTGTGCAGGCCAAGATAATGGTGTCGATCGAATCGTCTTTGGCAATGATATTGTCGAGGTGCTTGCGAATGAAGTAGTCGGCTCCTGGGCTATCGCTTTCGCCAGTCTCTACGAGGGGTACCCACATGGGGCAGGCTTCCTCTTCGACTGTGATGTTTGGATACAACTTTTCTAACTCGAGGGCATAGCTGTGTGAGCTAACGGTGCCCTGAGTGGCCAATACGCCCACGTGTTTGGTGCTACTAATGCCATCGATCGCCTCTACCGTCGGGCGGATAATCCCTAGTACGCGACGAGAGGGATCGGACGACTGCGGAAGATCGTTTTGCTGTATGCTGCGTAGCGCCTTAGCGGAGGATGTATTGCAGGCCAATATGACCAAGGGGCAGCCCAATTCGAAGAGTTTGTTTACGGCTTGGAGGGTAAACTTGTAAACGACCTCGAATGAGCGGTTGCCATAGGGCGAGCGAGCGTTGTCGCCTAAGTAAATATAGTCGTATTGGGGGAGTAGCTTTCTGATTTCTGTAAGAATCGTAAGGCCACCATATCCCGAATCGAAAATGCCAATGGGAGATTTCATGAAAAGTAATGTTGTATTGCAGCGTAAAGGTACAAAAAAACGGTGCCATACATAAAAGTAGGCACCGTTTTAATAGTATAATTTTTGCTTTGAAGCTACACAGTTACTTGATGTTTAGTTTGGTCTTGACAGCTTGAGTGAGGTCGACAGCTGAAGGCCCTGTATAAAGCATCATGCCATGCTCCATGATGTAAGCTACTCCGTTTTCGTCGCCTACTTTCTTAATGGTGTCTGCCACCTTTTGTTGGATAGGAGCCATGAGAGCTTGCTGGCGTTTTTGGAGGTCTTCTTGCATCGTTTGGTACGACTGCTGGAAGCGTGTCTGGATGTCTTGGATCTCTTGCTGACGACGATTGCGGATGCTTTCTACCAAGCCGTCACGTTCTTTGACGAATGCTTCCATCTTGCTGTTCAATTCGTCTTCCATGCTCTTCATATCTGCCTGATACTTGGTGCTTAGATCTTGGAGTTCTTTCAGTGCAGCGTTGTATTCAGGCAACTTAGTGATCACGTCTTCTGTGTTTACTACAGCTACTTTCTGAGCCATCAAGCTCAATGGAAGCAGCATCAGTAGAGTTAGAAATAACTTCTTCATTTTTTCTTTTCGTTTTGTTATTATTTGTATTATTTTGCTTTTCCGATTCACAGCAAAAGGCCAATCGAAGCCAGATTATGGGCTTTTACTTGGCCTTTAGCTTTTAGAATTATCTCTGATTACTTCTTGGCAAACCCAAGTTTGCCTAGTACCGTATCACTAATGTCGATAGCTGGATTGGCATAGATGATGCCCGAGCTACCACGATCCAATACCATCTGGAAGCTCTGACGCTTTGCTACATCTTTGATAGCATCCCAGATTTCGTCTTGGATAGGTTTCATAAGATCTGAACGCTTTTTGAACAATTCACCTTCTGGGCCAAAGTACTTGCGCTTGAGCTCCGAAGCTTCTTGTTCTTTCTTTACGATGGCTTCCTCGCGCGTTTTCTTCTGTGCTGCGGTGAGGAATACCAAGTCGCTCTGGTATTTTTTGTACATCGTCTGAGCTTGATTCTCGAGGGCTTCGATTTCGTTTTGCCACTTTTTCGATACTTGCTCAAGCTGTTCGTTCATCATCTCATAGTCGGGGATATTCTTGAGGATATACTCCATATCGACGAGGGCAAACTTCTGAGCCGAAGCTGCTATACTTGCCGCAAAGATAAGCAGTGAAACTAGGATTTTCTTCATATTACTAATAATTTCAGTGTTAGTACTAATTCTTAGACTTCATAGATGCGGTAGGTTTAAGGCTATGGCTTAGAACTCCTGACCAAGTATGAAGTGGATATTGCTTCCTCCACGCTGATTGGAACCATCGGGCTTGTCAAATCCGTATGCCCAGTCTATACCTAAGAGACCCACCATGGGCAGCATCACGCGGAGTCCGACCCCAGCCGAGCGCTTCAGGTTGAAGGGGTTGAATGTTTGGTTGTCGCGCCAAGCATTACCTGCTTCTATGAAAGCTTGAGCCCAGATCGTAGTAGCGTTTTCGAACAAGAGGGGATAGCGTAGTTCCATAGTCATGCGCATGTAGCTGTAGGCATAGTTGTAGTTGTTTCCAGCTATACTACCATTCCTATATCCTCTCAGACCGATGGTTTCGTTCATATAGCCACCTACCGAGCTCGACATACCATCGCCACCCATGTAATAGGTGCCAAATGGCGAGCGCTTATGATCGTTGTAGCTGCCGATGATTCCGCCCTCGATACGTCCCATTATAACTGGAGTATGCTTGTGGAAGTTGGGGCTGAGCAGTGGAGTAAAGACGCGCGCTTTGAAACGCCACTTGTGATACTCGATGAAGCGATAGCGATCGCTCTCTGGGAGCAGTGGGTTTGAGTAGTCTTTTTTGTCGAAGAGTGAGTAGGGTGGTGTGGCTGCTACCGACACCATGAATTCCGATCCTCCACGTGGATAGATAGGGTTGTCTGTTGAGTTGCGCGAGAGTCTGAGCTCAAAGTTGATGTCGTTGGCAACTCCGTGGTGGAAGTTTTGGAATGTTGAGTAGGTCCAGTTGCGTAGTTTATAGAATGTGTAGTTTAGCGAGCCATAGATCTGAAACCAGTTGTCTGGCCAGCTCAATCGCTTTCCATATCCTATAGAGGTACCTATCATTTGTAGTGAACGGTCTGGGTCGGTTGCTTTTTCGTAGAGGTCGCTCATCTGGCCGCCTGCGTAACCCATACCACCACCGCCAAGTCCTCCCATACCACCATATCCATACGCGCTGTTAAAGTACGGATTGTAGTAGGAGTTGTAGATTGCATTGGCGTTCGAATTGTAATATTTCGTGTCGATGGCAGTCATCTTCGAGTAGAAAGCACTTACTGAGAACATGTTTGGGCGCTTGCCACCAAACCATGGATCCATAAATGAGATTCCATACTGCTGATAGTACTTTCCGTTGGTTTGCCCGTTGATAGAGAGTGTTTGTCCATCCCCCTGCGGGATAATGCCTTTATACATCGATGGGTGCAAGAGGTTTCGTATCGAGAAGTTGGTAAACTTCACACCGACACGGGCTATTAGACCTGTCTGCCCCCAACCAACTGATAGCTCAAGCTGGTCGCTGCTCTTGGGTACCAAGTCGTATTCGATATCCACGGTTCCTGTTTCTTGATTTGGGATAGGCCTTGGTTGCGACTTTTCGGCATCGAAGTGTCCGAGTTGATTAATTAGCCTATACGAATTCATGATGTCTTCGCGACTAAATAACTGCCCTGGTTTGGTATAGAGCTCGCGTCGTACCACCTCGTCGTACACGATGGTGTTTCCCTTGATGATGATACGGTCTATGGTAGCAGGCTTACCTTCGCTAATACGAATATCGAGCGAGACCGAGTCGCCAACTACATTAGTTTCGACAGGGTCTAGCCACGAGAAAATGTATCCACTATTATAATAGAGATTGCTCACAGCATCTTCATCTTCCGAAAGTCGTTTAGCGAGTCGCTTTTGGTCGTACACATCGCCAGTCTTCATACCCAAAGTCTTTTCGAGTACGCTAGCTGGATATTTGGTGTTACCTACAAATTTGATGTCTTTGATGTAGTAACGCTTGCCCTCATTGATCTTTAGGCGTACGTTTACACGGTCGCTTCCTGGTATCGGTACAATGCTGTCCGATACAATCTCGGCATCGCGATATCCCGCTTCGTGATAGCGAGCCAAGAGTAGGTTTAGGTCGTTTTGGTATTCGTCTTCTACAAACTTCTTCGTGCTAAATATCTTCAAGATCGAGGATAGAGTTCTGCCTTTCGATAGGCTAAACTTTTCGTTCGTTTTCTTCATCGCCATCTTGAGCTTATAATCCGATAGCGCTTCGTTGCCCTCTATGAAGATACGGTTTACTCTGGTTTTGCCTTTTTTATTGATGTTTACGATTACATGTACAAATCCTTCTTTGGATAGGTCGGGCTCTTGCACGACGTTCATATCCATATTGCGGTAGCCCTTCTCGCTGTAGTACTTTTGCACCAATTGTTTTACTCTATCTTCGGCATTAGCCGTCATCTGCAGCCCCGGTTTGAGCCCCGTCTTAAGCTCAAGCTCTTCGCGCTCGGTTTTTTTCACCCCCGTATAGGTTACCGTAGAGATGCGTGGACGCTTTTTGAGTAGGATGCGCAGATAAGCCTTGTTGCCAACGTACTTGTCGGCAAAGATCTTTACGTCCGAGTATAGCCCTTGGCGCATAAAGCGATTGACAGCGTTTGTGATGGCTGGGCCAGGTATTAATATCTCGTCGCCTACATTCAGGCCCGAGATGTTGTATAGCAGATACTCCGAAAGGTCTTCAGCGCCCTCCACCTCTATAGCAGCTATCACCTTATGGATCGGTTTTTGGTACGATACATTGGGCTTGTAGATGGTGTCAGTTTCGAAGCTTTTTACCTGAGCAGCAAGTGTCGAAATCGAGGCTGCGCAGATCGCTAGCCATAGGAATATATTTTTATACATGTTCATATCATTCTAAGGTGTCAAGCTGTTCTATCTGTTCGCTAATTCTACCAAATCTCCTTTCGCGCATTCCAAAGTCGACGAGTGCTTTTTCGAGCTCATCGGCACCAAAGTCTGGCCAGAGTGTATCGGTGAAGTACAGTTCTGCATAGGCAGCTTGCCATAATAAGAAGTTGCTCAAACGCTTCTCTCCTCCAGTTCGAATAAAGAGGTCTAAAGGAGGCAGTTGAGCCGTTTGTAGCATTGCTTCTAGGTGGCTTTCGTTTATTTCGTTTGCTTTTAGTTCTTTCTTTTCTATCTTGCTTGCTAACCTCTTGGCAGCGTCTGTGAGCTCCCAGCGCGAGCTGTAGCTCAGAGCAAGTATGAGGCATATGCCTTCGTTTTGGGCTGTTTCGTTGATACAAGCTTCCAGTGCCGATCGGGCTTCTTGCGGTAGCCTCTCCAGATCGCCTATAGCCATTAGACGTACCTTGTTGTCCATCAGTGCTACTAGCTCTTCGTTGATCGCCTTTACTAGTAGCATCATTAGGGCATTGATCTCATCGGCTGGCCGATTCCAGTTTTCTAGGCTGAAAGTGTATGCCGTTAGGTATTCGATGCCAAGTTTCGATGCTGCTTTGAGAGTTTCTCTCAAAGCTTGTACTCCAGCAGCGTGTCCCTCGTAACGTTCTAGCCCACGAGCCTTAGCCCATCGACCATTACCATCCATTACCAAAGCTACGTGCCTTGGCTTTTGAGTGATCTTTGCGTTTAATTGAGTTTGGCTCATACCTTATTATATTTATCTCTATGCCACTTACAGTTCCGCTACTACGTCTGCATTATGATGGCTTAGTATCCTTTTAGTTTATTGCAGTCACCGCCTCTTTTTCCAAACTCGTAGGTCAGCGATACGCTAAGAAACAGAGCTCCGTCGTTTCCTTTCGACCACGAGTCGTTAAGCTGTAGCGGATTGTCAAGCCAAGCACTCTCAGCGTTTTTGGCATCCAACGAGTCGCTAAAATAGCTTGTGAAGCTACAGTCCACAATGAGGTTTATGCGGTGTTTTAGCTTGTACTTTATACCAAAAGCTGCAGATATGCTTGGTGCTACCTGCGTACCCTTTGCTACGCTTGCCACTCCTACACCTAGTCCCGCTGCTATGTAGGGGCTAAGGCGTGAGGCTCCCATATAGGCAAAGCCATCGCTATAGGGCAAGAAGTTAAATTCGGCTCTTGCCCCTAGTTCGATTAGCGATGTCGAAAACTTGGCTTCCTCATGAGGGAAGGCGCTATTGGCCTGCTTCGAGTTGCCTCTAAGCTGCTTCCACATGAGACTAGCACTATAGGCCCATCTAAAGTTGGCATTGTACCTAGCAGTTGCAGCCAAGCCAAGTCCAGGAGTGGCTATTAGCTTGCTTTTATTGGCGTCGCCATAATACTGCGTTAGAGCCAAGCCACCCCCAATTTCATATAAATACTCCTGTGCATTCAGCGTCTTAGCCGTACTCAAGGCAATGGCCAATAGCAGTATGCAGCTTCTTATTATTCTATCTGCTTTCATTCAGTTTCAAGCTTCCTACCCAAATGTCTGTAGGGTAGATGCCTTCTGAATTAACGCCACCAAATAGGTAGATATTGTAGGTGTCGCCAGCAAAGGCGCTTACTAATCCAGTCCTGCTGCCGAATAGATCAACCTTTGGAAGCATGAGATCTGGATCGCCTTTATGCCAAGTTTGGCCACCATCTTTCGAGTAGCAAACCATGAATCGTTGCTCTCTACCATTTTCTATCTCTATGGTCTCCCAATTATAGTAGTAGTGTTGTTTGTCGCCTGGAGTGTAGGCATGGGTTCCTTGTGCAGTCGATGCTGGTATTGGACTTTGCGCTTGCGAGCTGCTTTCCATCCAGTCCTCGCCATTGCTTGTTGCCCATACGCTTCGGTTGCCCGTGCCATCTTTCCCTACGCCACCCAGCAGACGTAGGCCTTGCTTATTGTAGGCCTCGTAGTTGAAGCTTACGAATTTTTCTACGGGGAATCCTGCAGGAGCCTTTTCGAATCGTTGCAATATACCTTTGCTGTATGTGGCAAATACCATTCCCTCTTTAGCGTCGTTTAGGAGTAAAGCTAGCTTGGTCTCACCCTTATCTATAAGGCTTCCCAATAGTGCTACGACTTCGGTATTGATGGCTGTAGGAGTCCAGTCTGTAAAGTTGTTGCTTTCGTATATTTTGCCACTCACACTCATGGCCCAAGCTTTATCGCCGTTTTGTGTGATCGACTTGAGCTCTTCTGTCAATCCGTTCAAGTTGCTTTGAGTCCAAAGGATCGGATTTTTACGATCGGCTATGTAGAGCTTATTTTGTCCTAAGTGCGAGCGATAAAGCATTGCTTTTTCTTTGCTGCAAAGCACCTGCTGCATACCGCTAGGATCCGACGCTGGCACCGTAGCTCCTAGCAGCACCTTCCAGTCTGTAGAGGAAGGATCCCATTCGTATTGATTGATATGAAGGGTATAGATCTTTTCCAGATCCTTCTCTTTGGTATTCACCTTCAAGAAGAGCCTTTTAACGTCCTTTAGGTAGATAGAGTCTTTAACTTTCCAAAGTTTGTATTCGACACCGTCTTTCGAAAGTTCGATCGAAAAGGCACTCGGGCCTTTGTCGATGGTGAAGGCCGTGGAGTCTAGCGTAAGCCCATAGCTGATAGGCTTTACGTTGTATATCTTGCTAGTTCTTTGGTCTATCGAAAAGAAGTAGCTGTTTAGCTCGGGAACTTTATTGCTGCTCAAGACAAAGCGTCTAATTTGTATGTCTTTGACATCTACGTCTTCGGGCTTTTCCAATTCCTTACAACTACTTGCAAGTCCCAATGTAAGTGCTGATAGCAGAAGCACTGCTAGTTTTATGATGAGCTTATTTTGCATACCGATTCAGATTTAGAAGACAAAGATATAACTTCTGTGGACTAATGCCAGCATATTAGCTCAAAATTCTTGCATAGAGGCCTGCTTGTTTCACCATCTATTTAGGACTATCTTTTTCTGAGAGCTATGGGAAAAGACGATGCTTACGAGCTGTTTGGGTAATCCTTGCTTTTCAATGCATAGTGTTTGGAGCAGGAACCTAAGTGGCTGTGTCGAAATGTGGGCGATGACACAGCCAGCTAGGTTATAGCCGCTTTAGCAGTTCTAGATCGAAGTTTTTGTGCTGCTTAATTGACAATGCTGATGGGGCGATCTTCTTGCAAGAAGCCCAAAACGTTGTCGAGCAACTCTTGCACCATCTCCAGACGAGCATCACGAGTTTGGGTGCCCACGTGAGGGGTCATGCTCAGGTTTTCGAGTTCGAAAAGCGCTGGCGATGGCGTGTCGTTGTGCTCAAAAACGTCCAATCCTGCTGCAGCAATTTGGCCGCTTTTGAGTGCATCTATCAGAGCAGCCTCTTCTACCACTGGGCCTCGGGCCGTGTTGATTAGTATCGCGCTAGGCTTCATTTTGGCAAATTCCTTGGCTCCTATCAAGTGCTGGCTTTCGGCTGTTAGTGGTGTGTGTAGGCTCAGTACATCGGCTTCGGCTATTAGCTGATCAAAGTCTCTGTATGAGATTCCTTTCTCGGCTTCCACCGAGGGCTCGTAGCGATTGCGCTTATTGTAAATGACCTTCATTCCGAAGGCTTTGCAACGACGAGCCAATGCTTCGCCAATATTTCCGTAACCAACAATGCCTAGCGTCTTTCCCCAGAGGTCGGTGCCTAGTCTAGCCAAGCGATTCCGGTCTAGCTTGCTTCCCTCTTGGCGTATGGCTCTATCCCACTCGGCCACCCTGCGGCTGCAGCTAAGTAGCAAAGCCATGGCAAGGTCTGCCGTAGGCTCAACGACCGATCGAGGCGTGTTCGTTACTGTAATGCCTTTGCTGCGTGCGTATTGGCAGTCGATGTTGTTGTATCCTACTGCATAGTTAGCAATCAGTTTTAGCTGTGGAGCAGCGTCTATTATTTCGCTATCTATCGTGATATCAAAGACCGAGCAAAGTATGTCGCAGTCTTTTATCTGTTCT
The DNA here is from genome assembly GCA_964535945.1 of uncultured Porphyromonas sp. Classification (GTDB taxonomy): domain Bacteria; phylum Bacteroidota; class Bacteroidia; order Bacteroidales; family Porphyromonadaceae; genus Porphyromonas. The sequence continues at coordinate 11,629 of CAZHWP010000035.1, read as the reverse complement.
ATGATCTCTTCTTTTGTGAAATCTCGGCCTGCTGGAGGCATTATTAGTTGATGCTGTGCGCGCAATGGTTCGAAGCCTTCTCGTAGGGTGTCGAAGGCGATCAGTATTTTTGCCATAAACGATTATAACTTGATTGTTTGTAGTGCTATTTTCTTGTAAAAATTAGCCCTTGGCTAGGGCATTAACAAAGATACACTCTTTTTGCTTAGTTGTTGCTTATAGGTTATACCTATGTTAGAAAGCCCTTTTTGTAGAGTTGCTAGTGGGTATGCTGCTGTATCTAGTCTTCGTTTTTGCACAGCTTCTACTTCGTGGCTGCCTGCTGTCATTTTGTGTTGTTTATTGCTCTTGAGATGCTTAAAACAATTTAGATGATTTTTTATTCCTTAAAAGGCTCTGCTAACGTGGTGTTACATGTAAAAATAGCTTATCTTTGTTCGCTAATACAGGTAACCTCAAAAACTCCCTTGTGAAGCAGCAAGAACCATCAAAAGCCGGACTAGTAAGTTCTGTTAGCAATCCGACCTTTAGCAATCGTTTGGCCTCCTATACCGAGGCTGTAGCGTTGTTGTACATCATAATTACAGCTATCATCGCTCTCTTCATGCGCGATAGCCTGCCACAGTTTGATCGTATCCTCATAGCTCGGGTGGAGATACTCTTGGGGATGGCCGTATTGGCTTACATACACTATCGCGTTCGTTCGCGGCTTACTTGGGCTTTGCGTATCATATTCCAGCTGCTTTTGCTGAGCTATTGGTATCCCGAAACATTTGAGTTCAATCAACATTTCAACAATCTCGATCACCATTTTGCCAACGTCGAGCAATTTCTCTTCGGTGGCCAGCCAGCCCTTTGGCTCTCGCAGACCTTCGATCATTGGATGGTGAGTGAGCCACTCCATTTTGCCTACTTCATCTACTATGCCCTCATAGTAGGAGTGATACTATTCTACTATATCTCGAGCTATAAGCAGGCCGAGCGAGTGACATTTGTCATCTTTGGCTCCTTTTACCTCTTCTACCTAGTCTATATCTTCCTCCCTGTAGTAGGGCCACAGTACTACTTCCCAGCTATTGGTTGGGATCTTGTAGCAGTGGGCGACTATGTGCCTGTCGGCAAGTACTTTGCTACTCACAGCGAGCTGCACGAGATGCCCGTTAAGCATCAAGGCTTATTTTATCAATTGGTAAATATGTCGCAGCAAATGGGAGAGCGCCCCACGGCAGCCTTCCCCAGTAGTCATGTGGGCATTACTACGATCATTTTTGCATTCTTTTATCGGGGAAGCAAGAGGCTGTTTTGGACGCTATTGCCCATTTATATTATGTTATGTATTGCTACCGTCTATATTCAGGCGCATTATCTGATCGATGTGTTTGCTGGGATGTTGGTGGGTTGGCTCTTTTATTACTTCGGCAATAAGCTTTACAGCATGCTCAATCCTTATGTCGAGGCAAGCATTGATAGATACAGCAAGAAAACTTAAAATAATACTTATAATACCTTGTAAGGGACAGGAGAACAAAAGAAAAACAATGGAACTGAAAAACTGGAATGAAGATAATAAGGAGCAGTCGTATGTGCTCGGTGTAGATGTAGGCGGCACAAATACGGTGTTCGGACTAGTAGATGCCCGTGGTACACTGCTTAAGAGCAATTCGATAAAAACTTTCGGACACGAGCGCTTTGAAGATTATCTGGCCGAGCTGGCCGACGGCCTAAACAAACTGGTAGACGATGCCGGTGTGAAAGGCCAAATTCATGGGATTGGCGTCGGAGCACCCAATGGCAATTACTTTACTGGTAGTATAGACTTTGCACCCAATTTGCCTTGGAAGGGTAAGCTGCTCTTTGCAGAGATGCTGAGCAAAGCCACGGGGATTCCTGCCGTGCTTACTAACGATGCCAATGCTGCTGCCATTGGCGAGATGACCTATGGAGCAGCCCGAGGACTGAAAGACTTTATCGTTATCACGCTAGGGACTGGTGTGGGTAGCGGTATCGTGGTGAATGGGCAGCTTGTCTATGGTCACGACGGATTTGCTGGCGAGCTGGGGCATATGATCGTACGCCAAGATGGCAGAGACTGTGGCTGTGGCAGAAAGGGTTGCCTCGAGACTTATACTTCGGCAACTGGCGTGGTGCGTACGGCTCGCGAATTGCTACATACGCGTACACAAGAGAGCAGATTGCGCAAACTCGATATCGATTCGATTACTTCAAAGGATGTATTCGATGCAGCCATGGAAGGTGATGAGCTAGCCAAAGAGATCTTCGATCAAACAGGAAGAATACTTGGCGAAAGCTTTGCAAACTTCGTTACCTTCTCAAGCCCAGAGGCAATTATCCTCTTCGGTGGGTTAGCCAAGGCGGGCGATTTGCTGATGAAGCCCATACGCGAAGAGATGGAAAAGAATATGCTCAATATCTACAAAGACAAAGTGAAGCTACTTTTCTCTCAGCTCAAAGAGAGCGACGCTGCTGTCTTAGGAGCAAGTGCCCTTGGCTGGGAAGCAAAGTGGACTAATTAATTGTAGGGTTGAAGGATAAAAACATGAAAGGTAGAAGTATGAAGGATCAGATGGCTCATCCGCTTTCCTTATTTCGGTACTGCCCTGCTTGTGGAGCAGAGGGTTTTGCCGAGCGTAACGAGAAAGCGAAAGCGTGTGCCAATTGTGGCTTTATTTACTATTTGAATCCTTCAGCTGCTACTGCCTGTTTTATTTACGATAGCGAGGGGCGACTCTTGGCTGTAAGAAGAGCCAAAGATCCTGCCAAAGGGACGCTCGATCTGCCAGGTGGCTTCATGGATATGCACGAAACTGCCGAGGAGTGTATCGTGCGAGAGGTCGAAGAGGAGACCGGATTGAAGCTCAACTCTGTGCGCTTCCTCTTCTCTTTGCCCAATACCTATAGGTATAGTGGCTTGGATGTGCCCACTTGCGATTTGTTTTTCGAAGCTCATGTACCAAGCTTTGACGGTGCAAGGGCCGATGACGATGCCTCTGAGCTTGTCTATAAGCTGCCCAAAGATTTCTACTCCGAAGAGTTTGGACTCGATTCGATTAGGCGAGCCGTGTGGATGAAGCACGACGAGATAGCCCGCTGCTATTCCCTAGGAGCTACACCACCACAGTCTAGCAAGGAGGGAGAGCAGTAAAGCTTTTGTAGCCTAGAGCTCTTTTTATGTCATGACGAAGGTCTTATCGATACTCAAGGAATATGCGCTACCAATAGCTTTAGTAACGGGAGTCTTGGCATACCGTTATTTGCTAGTCTTCAGCGTGCTCATCCCTTACCTAATCTTCGCCATGCTCTTCTTTACCTATACCAAGCTGGCTCCCCGCGAGCTTCGCTTAGACCGCTTGCAGGCTCTATTGCTAGCCTTGCAGATAGGCTTAGGTTTGGGCTCCTATTTCCTGATTAGAGGCTTAGATACAATCGTTGCCGAAGGCTTGCTTATCTGCTTCCTCTGTCCTGCTGCCACAGCCGCAGCTGTCATAGTAGGGATGCTTGGTGGGCGCATCTCCTTTACGGCCACCTATGTACTCATTACTCACCTCTGCGCTGCGCTCTTCCTGCCTATTTTGTTCTCGGCTATTGGTGCACAAGAGCAAGCCTTCTGGCAAGCTACAGGAGATATCCTAGTAGAGGTTTTGCCGCTCTTGGTCTTGCCCTTGGCTAGCGCTTGGTGCATTCGCATCTGTCTGCCCAGGGTGCAGAAGCGCTTGCTTGCTGTGCCTTCAGTAGCCTTTTATCTTTGGGTTTTTACCTTATGTATCATCATGGCTCGTACTACCGACTACGTGCTGACTCATGCCGAGGGGCAAGTGAATTTGCTGATCTACTTGGCTTTGGGAGGGCTTGTCAGTTGCCTGCTTCAGTTTGGTTTAGGAAAGTGGATTGGTAGGCGAAGTATGGGCGAGTCGATTACGGTGGGGCAGTCGCTAGGGCAGAAGAATACCACCTTGGCCATTTGGCTCTCGCAGACTTACCTCCATCCGGTAAGCTCTGTAGCTCCTGCAAGCTACGTGATTTGGCAGAATAGTATCAATGCCTTGCAACTCTGGCTTCACAGACGCAAGGCCAAAAAGAAGAATCTATGAAATTGACAGACAATTGGTTTACGGCGCTAAGCGAAACCGAAGCGGGGCAAATGGTCTTTGTAACGGGGCGTCTTGAGCTCGACGAGTTTAGGCAGACGCGTAAGTTGTCGGTGCGTATCGAGCTAGAAATGCCTTACGAGTACGATGAGAAAGGCCTGCCTACAGAAGCTGCAGCTGTGCAGCTCGAGGAGATAGAGCAGCTATTGCGCCAAGCGATGGAGCGTGATAAACTGGCCATTCTGACTGGCAATTACACTGGTGGCGGAACGAAGTATTGGGTTTTCTATGCACGTACAGAGCGTGTCTTTGGCGAACGCCTCAACGAGGCATTGGCAGAACTGCCTTTGCTACCTCTCACGATTTCATGCGAGCGCGATGAAGATTGGGATGAGTACCTCGATATGCTTTCGATGAGAGAGCAGGCCGAAGAGTAAGAGGGAGAAAAAGCTTCCTCAGACTTCGCCCTTAAAAGTGGGGATGCTGATGTGGTAGCGTACTGCAAGTACCCGGGTTAGGATAGTGCTTATAGCAGCAATGAATTGTACCAGCTCAAGCGGCATGCTCGTAAGATCGAGCAATACGTATACCACTCCTCCAACGATGCACGCAATGGCGTAGATATCTTTGCGGAAAATAAGTGGCTGTTCGTTGATAAGTATGTCGCGAATCATTCCGCCAAAGGAGCCAGTGATGGTTCCCATTACGATAGCAACCCACCAAGGGAATCCCATATCAATGGTCTTGGATACCCCCACCACAGTAAAGAGTCCAATTCCGATTGCGTCGAAAAAGAACAAGGTATTGTGAAGGTGTACGATATACTTTCGGAATGCAATTGTGAAAATCAATGCTAGCAAGGAGATGAAGAGGTAGGTAACTTGCTCCATCCAGAAAGGTGTTACGTCGAGCATCAGATCGCGCACGGTTCCTCCACCTACTGCAGTAACTACACCCACTACCAAGGCTCCAAACCAATCGAATCGCTTGGCTGCTGCTAGCCTAATGCCACTAATGGCAAAAGCTGCAGTGCCTAAGTAGTCGCACCAAGCTATAAAGTCCGATACATTCAGTCCAATGGTCGAAAGCAGTGTCTCCATCTCTGTTAGTTCTTAGATTAAGGGTCAGATTGGCTACGCTTAGCTCTCAGTCGTTGTAATGCCGAGAGCTAAGCGCTACCTGGGTATGAGGGCAAGGTGTTTGCCTCTTAGTATTGTTCCTCTTCGTTGGGGAAGTCTTGGCTTTTTACGTCTGCGATGTAATGCTTTAGAGCATCGTCGATGTCTAGAGCCAAGTTGGCATAGCGACGTAGGAATCTAGGGTTAAAGTTCTGAGTTATTCCGAGCATATCGTGCATTACCAGCACCTGACCATCCACCTGTCCACCAGCTCCGATTCCTATTACAGGTATCTGTAACTCGGCAGCAATGCGTCCAGCCAGATCTGCTGGCACTTTTTCTAGCACCAGTGCAAAGCATCCCAAATCTTGCAATAGTCGAGCATCTTCGAATAGCTTATTCGCTTCATCTTCGTCTTTGGCTCTTACACTGTAGGTGCCATATTTGTTGATGCTTTGTGGCATCAGTCCTAAGTGTCCCATAATAGGGATACCAGCAGAGAGGATGCGAGTGATCGATTCCTTTACTTCTTCGCCCCCTTCCAGCTTGATGCAGTCTGCATGTGTCTCTTTCATCACACGTATGGCAGACGATAAGGCTTCTTTCGAGTTGCCCTGATAAGAACCGAAGGGTAGATCGACCACCACTAGGGCTCTCTTTACGGCTTTCATTACCGACTTGCCGTGATAGATCATGTGGTCGAGGGTGATGGGTAGGGTAGTAACATTGCCCGCCATTACATTCGAGGCTGAGTCTCCCACTAAAATCACGTCCATGCCAGCATCGTCTACGAGCTTTGCCATGGAATAATCGTAGGCTGTAAGCATGGAGATTTTCTCTCCCCTACGTTTCATTTCTGTGAGTCGGTGTGTGGTTACTTTGCGACTGTCTTCGGGTTGATAAGTAGACATATTCTCTATTTATTAGTTATACAAATGCTGCAATAAATCGGCAAGGTTTTGCTTCTCGATTTACTCTTTCCATTCGGTCCTTTCGGTGCTTTTTGGGTACAAGTTGCTGAGAGCTAATTTATTCCCACTCGATCGTGCTAGGTGGCTTCGACGAGATATCGTACACCACACGGTTGATGCCCCTTACCTTATTGATTATTTCGTTAGAAACTTCGGCTAGGAATTCATAGGGCAGATGCACCCAGTCGGCGCTCATTCCGTCGGTCGATGATACTGCTCTCAGAGCCAGTGTGTATTCGTAGGTGCGCTCATCGCCCATTACACCCACAGAGCGTACGGGTAGCAAGATCGAGCCCGCTTGCCAAACCTTGTCGTACAAACCCCACGAACGGAGCTTGCCGATGTAGATGTCGTCGGCATCTTGTAGTATGCGTGCTTTTTCTTCGGTGATCGCTCCCAATATGCGAATTCCTAGTCCAGGGCCAGGGAATGGGTGGCGGTGAATGAGGTGTGGAGCCATGCCGAGCTCGATTCCCACACGGCGCACCTCGTCTTTGAATAGGTTGCGTAGTGGCTCTACTAGCTTGAGGTTCATGCGCTCGGGTAGCCCTCCTACATTGTGGTGGCTCTTGATCACCATACCGGTAATGCTTAGACTCTCGATCACGTCGGGGTAGATGGTTCCCTGCCCCAGCCATTTGATGTCTTTTAGTTTCTTGGCCTCTTCTTCGAATACTTCAATGAAACCACGGCCGATGATCTTGCGCTTTTCTTCGGGGTCGCTAACGTCGGCGAGTGCCGAGTAGAACTTCTTTTTGGCATTTACGCCTATAACGTTTAGCCCTAGGTGCTCATAGTCGGCCATTACACGCTCAAACTCTCCCTTGCGTAGCAGTCCATGATCCACAAAGATGCATGTAAGCTGCTTGCCGATGGCTTTGTTGAGTAGTACTGCTACTACCGAGCTATCTACTCCACCCGATAGGGCGAGTATCACCTTGTCATCGCCTAGGCTTTCTTTGAGGCTCTTTACACTTGTTTCGATAAAAGATGCTGGGGTCCAATCGCGCTTCATGCCACAAATGTCGAGGAAGTTTGCCAATAGCTTGGTTCCTTCTTCCGAGTGATAGATCTCGGGGTGAAACTGTACGCCCCAAGTCTCTTCGCCTTCGATACGGAAGGCGGCATATGCAACGTCTTTGCTGCTAGCGATCTTCTTGAAGGCCGCAGGTATCTCTGTGATGGTATCGCCGTGCGACATCCATACGATACTCTTTGTGTTCAACCCTTTCATTAGTGGGTCTTGGCTCTGCTCTATCTCGAGCTCTACGCGGCCATACTCGCGGCTGTCGCTCGGCTCTACCTTGCCACCCGCTTGATGTACTAAGCTCTGAGCTCCGTAGCAGATGCCCAGCAGAGGCAGCTTGCCACGCAATTCGGAGAGCTCTATTCTGAAAGCTTTACTGTCGTAAACAGAGTAGGGGCTACCCGATAGGATAATGCCTTTGATGCCGTCGAGCGTTTGAGGGATTTTGTTGTAGGGGATGATTTCGCAATAGCTGTTTAGCTCGCGTAGTCTTCGGCCAATCAACTGAGTCGTCTGCGATCCGAAGTCGAGAATTAAGATCTTTTCCTGCATAAATGTAGCTTCTAAGCTGTTTGTAGCTTGGTGTCTTTGGGTGGATGTACGTGCTACAGAAGAAGTCTGCCTACAAGAGATCGAAGTATCTCTCCCCCAATAGGCGTAGTCTTCCCTATAACTCGTACAAAGGTACGGCAAAGGAATGAATTATCAGGCGGCTTCGCAGAAAATGCCTCTTGCTGCTAGAGGAGGCTGGCTGCAAGTTTACTTCTTCCAGCGAGGTAGATAGGGGATGGGGAGGGTGTAGAGCCAAGCCATAAAACGGGAGTGCCCGCCTTCACGCATCATCTTTTTGCAGTGTTGCTGAAACTCCTTCACATCGCCTTCGAACGTAAATCTACCATCGTTATAACAGTAGCTGCAGTACTTGCTGTTTTTGCTGCCATCTTTTTCGGTTCCTCCAGCCTGTGGGTCTTTGTGAAGTGGGATACCACAGCTCTGACAAATTTCTTTCTTGCTCATAGTACTTCGTGCGATTTATTGGTGTTAGATTGTCTCAAAGATACACATTTTCTAAAGCAAAAAAGGATCTTCCTCAGTGGAAGACCCTTTTTATAGAGTGATCAGGCTGGGATTCGAACCCAGGACCGATAGCTTAGAAGGCTATTGCTCTATCCAGCTGAGCTACCTGACCGCTTTGTGGCTGCAAAGATAAAGCAAAAATCACGAAGGATAAAGCTTTTGCAACTTTATTTTTTATTTCCCCCCAATCTCCATTTGGCTCTAAGCCAAGCGCTGTTGGCTCTAATCTTTTGTCTACACAAGTTCCTGACTTCGACAGTGCCTTATCCAAAGCTTTTAATAGTGACAATTCCGACTCTCTGGCTTGTGTCGAAACAAAGTTTGCCGATTGCACTCGTATCAGAGAATATAGCTGTACATTTGCACTCGATAATCAAAATAAACACAAGTTTAAATTTTATGAACAAAAAACTAACCAATCGTGCCCGATGGGTATTGCCCATGGTCCTTCTTGTTCTGGCTGTTAGCTGCCAAAAGGAGGATCGCCTCGCGTTTACCCCCCCCCCCCCCCACTAGAAGCTCGTTAAGCCCTTCTACGCAGTCGTTGCAGGATGCTTTTGAGCGTGAATATCGTGAAGTGAGTTTTCGATCTTCACAGATGAGTGCCGACACCAGTTTCTATTTTTCTGGGCTTAGCCCACAGTGGGAACATGCCGATCACGGCTACAGTGCCTTAAAAAAACGTTTCTTTTTAGAGGTTCCAATACAAGCAGATGAAGCTTTGTTATTTGGAATACCAGGACAAGATCAGTCGCAGGTTGAAGATCTAGGACTCGCTAATATTACCTATTTGGCAAGTGAAGAATCTTACGACGGAAGCCAAGTCTTGAACTACTTCAAATCATTCATCCCATCAAAGAAAAGCATCGATGAGAATCGATCTTTCGAGCATAGCCCAGGACACGTGCCTGTAGCTTATGATGGGACTGTATTGTATCACAGTTTAAGTGGTGAGTTTTTGGGAGGATTCGTGTATGAAGATGGGAACCCTTCACAACTGCTTTCTAAGGCTAAAGTAGTAGATCATCCAAGCGATAGCATGTCTATAGTCCGCCAATCTCAAAAGGGAAGCTATTCTTATGAGATTTGTACACCGATCTGGAAGACCTTCAAGTACACTACTTATGAATCAAGTCCCCCTATAGGACCTACCGAAAGTGGTGACTTTTTTGTTATAAATCAAACTCATACTGTCCTTTTAGGCTTTGACTGTAAAACGATGGTTGTTACCTACACCGATCATTGCGAGATTGATTATGGCCCTGGAGGTTCGGGAGCAATTGAGCCCGACGAGGAAGAGGATCCAATACCATGTATGAGTGAAGACAAGAAACGTGTAAATCCTCTTATGTATATGGCTTTGGCGCCGACTACTGGCGATAGATATGCGAGTGGTCGCTTTGGCAGCGCCAGAGGTCGACCTCATAATGGCATTGATCTACATGCCCCAGTAGGAACTCCCATCTATGCGATGATGGATGGAGTGGTTTCTAAGGTTGTTGATTCCCAGCCAGATAGAAGCAAGAGTTATGGAACTAAAAATAATCTACCAAAAGAATATAATATTACAGGTAAGGATGATGACGGTGCTGGCAATCGTATTTATATCAAATCGACTTTCGATGGCGAGTCGATTGAGCAGTTGTATTGGCATTTGCGGGCAGGTAGTCCTATAGGCACCAATCCCGCTACCAAAAAACCTTATAAGGTTGGCGACAAGGTTTCGAAAGGAGACGTTATCGGCTATACGGGCATTACCGGTAATGCCTGGGATGTAGACAACCCTCACTTGCACTTTGGTATCAAGAAGAATGGGAAATATGTAAATCCCGAGAAGTATTTAGTAGCTACAGTAAAGAATCAAGAAAAAATAGTAACACCATGCGACAAATAATTAATAGCAGCATCCTCTTCCTATTCGTACAATTAGGACTTTTTGCACAAAGCCGCGGTCTGGGAGCGGTAGAAATGTCTATCCCTTTTAGTGTAGCTGGCTTTCAGGTTTGTGAATCTTACCCAGTGGCAAAACAGAAACAAGTGCTTAAGGATTTTCAGGTGTTTGAGATCGACACTGAATTTGGCTTAAGCCATAAGTTTATTTTTACGCAAGATGATAAACTTGATATATTCTCATTTCGTGCCGAAGAGTTAGGTGAGTTTGCGATCGAAACAAACCGTTTTGCTCTAAACATGGGCAAAGTACAGCTACGTGTGGGCGACCATAAAGACAAGCTCAAAGGGGTGCCCGGACTAAAACTGAAGCAGGCGATTAACCATATGGTGAGGCCACCAGAGCCTTGGCCAAATAGATGGAGGTTTGTACATCCCGATATCATGGAAGATGTGGTGAACATCAGTGTTTATATCGAAAACGATATCATCACTGGATTCCACGGCATGTGCATGCTCTAAAGATGCAGTTATTGTTCCAAAATTAAGTCATACCCTTCCGCAAATCTATGGAAGATAAGCGGAAGGGCTTGATATTACTCAACTCTCCACACAGACAGAACCTCTCAATAGTAACACCATGCGACAAATAATTAATAGCAGCATCCTCTTCCTATTCGTACAATTAGGACTTTTTGCACAAAGCCGCGGTCTGGGAGCGGTAGAAATGTCTATTCCTTTTAGCGTAGCAGGCTTTCAGGTTTGTGAATCTTACCCAGTGGCAAAACAGAAACAAGTACTTAAGGATTTTAAGGTGTTTGAGATCGACACCGAGTTTGGCTTAAGTCATAACTTCGTTTTAAAGGAAAATGATGGTTCAGTGAGTAATTTTTATTTTCGACATGAAGAATTAAGAGAGTTTACAATTGAATCGAAACGTTTTGCTCTAAACATGGGAAAAGTACAGCTACGTGTGGGCGACCATAAAGACAAGCTCAAAGGGGTGCCTGGATTGAAGCTGAAGCAGGCGATTAACCACATGGTGAGGCCACCAAAGCCTTGGCCAAATAGATGGGATCTTTATCATCCCGATATCATGGAAGATGTGGTGAGCATCAGTGTTTATATCGAAAACGATATCATTACTGGATTCCACGGCATGTGCATGCTCTAAAGAGCTGCGTTTCGTTGCCGAAACGATGAATAAGTCAAAGAGGGTCCTGACTTCGACATCTAGCAGTCTATATTTTTATTCCTTTCTGATATTTAGCTTCTTATGAATTTAATTTCGCAGAATTGGGTAACGCATTGCAGAAGTTGAGTAGCGATACCATCCCCAACGGGGATGTGCTTTGGTTTAGCCCAGGGATAAAATGACGCCCAACGGGCGGCATGTTCCCTGGGTAATGGTGCAGACGTAAATCCGCCACGCTAGTCTGA
>CAZHWP010000034.1:0-25241 GCA_964535945.1 uncultured Porphyromonas sp. | reverse complement strand
GCCCTTCAGACAAGAGCGAACAGGTAGGAAGAACGATCGATCACACCTAATGCTTGCGTCACCCATATAATAATATTGCAGATCGTAATATGCACAACATCAACGAAATAAAAAAACGAGAACTAAAACCTGTCGAAGTCAGGAGTCCTGATGATGACTCCTTTTAATACCAAATATGGCCAGCACGATCACTCATCTTTAGTTCTACTTTGGCTCCAGAGCGAATCATATCGAGCGTAATATAGGATTTTGTATACGGTTTGCCGTTTACCTTCACACTCTCGATGTACATTTTATCTTTGCTAAGTCCTACAGCCCTAATACTAAAGTACTTGTTGTTGCCGATGGGTAAACGAGTTTCTTCAAAGAGTGGGCTGCCCAATTCGTAACGATTGCTTAGAGGATCGACGGGGTAGAACCCCATAGACGAGAATAGGTACCAGGCAGATAGTTGACCGCAATCTTCGTTTCCGCAGAGCCCATCAGGGCTATTTTTGTAATAGTCAAGCATCACTTTGCGAAGAAGTTCGGCTACCTTCCAAGGCTTCCGAGCTTGGTTGTAGAGGTAAATTACATGATGAGAAGGCTCGTTGCCATGGGCATATTGCCCTATCATACCCGTACTAAAGATTGGTAACTCGATGTGATGGGGTGTTTCGAGTGTGAAGAATTGATCCAATCTGTCTGCAAAGGCATCAGTGCCTCCCATTTGATTTAGCAGCCATTCTATATCGTGCTGAGCAGCAAATAGATATTGCCAAGCGTTGCTCTCGGTGTAATGCTTGCTGTATTCGAAGGGGTCGAAGTTTGGAAGCCATTCTCCATTGCTTTGTTTGGGCCTAAAGAATCCTGTGGTCGGATCGTATAGTTCCCGGTATGCCCATGCTGCTCTTTGCCAATAATTATGATCCGTTTCGGCTTTCGATTTGTTTGTAATTGCTTCATGCCACCGATGTATGGCGTAGTCGTCATAGGCATATTCGAGTGTCTTACTAACACTTTCGTCCTCATCATCGACGCTCAAAAAACTGTGACGTTTTATTTCTTGATTGTTCGTTGTATTTCGACTTCTGTGGTTAGTAAAGAAGCAATCGCTAGTATATTCGATCTGTTCTTCGGGGAAATTTCCTTTCAAATAGCTGTCTACCAATACAGGTATGGCATGTTGCCCGATCATCATGTTTGTCTCTTTGCCCCATAGCGACCATACGGGTAGCATATCTTCATTGTCTTGGGCAAAGCGAAGTAATGAGCTCGCCATTTCTTTGCTTCTGTTAGGATCAATTAGTTGCAATAGCGGATGCAGAGCCCTATAAGTGTCCCAAAGCGAGAAGCAGCTATAATGTGCTTTGGATGCTGTACTTACGGCTTCGTCTGGCTTTCGGTAGCGACCGTCCACATCGCTTATTAGATTGGGGCAAAGTAGGCAGTGATAAAGAGCTGTGCGAAAGATCGTGTCAATCGAGCTTGCGATAGCTTCTTTGGTCTCTATCTGGGTCAGCTCTCTTTGCCACACATCTTGAGCCTGTTCTTTCTGTCTGTCGAAGTCGAGTCCATCGCATTCTGCTTGTAGGTTGTATTTTGCTCCCTCGAGGTCAGTTGCCGAAAGCGCTGTTGCAAGCGTTAGTTGATAGTGTTTAGTCTCACTTGCTACAGATTGCTCCAGGCTTTCGTTGTCGAGAGCAAAGAGCAAGCGTACTCTATGTGCCGACTGATTGTCGGATTGGGATATTTGCACCGTATCAATCTCCATCGCTTTGATTGTATGTGAAAAGCTTGTTCTGAAAAACACTTTTTGACCCTTTGCCCACCCCTCTGAGTAGCGATATCCCTCTATACAAGTGTCATTTATGAGCTTCACATTGCTGCCGACTGTTCTATCCCAGTTGATAGCTCTGGCTAAGTCGAGTTGTAGTTCTATCTCTTTGTGCTTACTTGTATAGCGTTGTATGCCACAGTGTTCGCTAGCAGTTAGCTCTACTTTTATGCCATTTTCAAGCTCAAGAGCATAGTATCCAGCCTCTGCAATTTCGCTTTTATGATCGAATCGTATTCGCTTTCCCCAATCTGTCTTTTCGCTGCTAGCAGGGTAGGGCATATAGCTTATGTCGTATAGATCTCCTGCTCCTGTTCCACTAAGGTGTGTGTGGCTAAATCCTACTATCATCGAGTCGGGATAATAGTATCCTGCTATATAGTTCCATCCTCCCCTGCCATTGTCTGGGCTCAACTGTACGAGTCCGAAAGGCATGGATGCACCTGGAAATGTGTTTCCTACCCAGTCTGTACCTATCAATGTATTGACATACGTGGGCCAATACTTGGTTTCCTCTTTCTCTTTAATGAATTCACATGCTGTTAATGCAAATACAAGTGCCGATAGCACTGTGCTTATTGCTAGCCTATTAAATCTCATGTATTTCATTTTCAGCGCTTGTTTTTCCAGCCCTTTTTTATTCATTTGGCTGAGTCTATCTGTAGTAAACAGCACACGACCCCAAGCTTCTTCTCTATGATTAGAGTATTAGCTTGGGGTCGTGGCATTATAGTTCTTGTCCTTTTGTTGTGACGCGAATTCAATGGGGCTAATATCTCTGAGACAGCTAGCCCATCGCTCACAAAGCTGGGGTATTACTTGCTCTTTACTTCTGGCTGTACAAAGTCGAGGAAGCAGAGACCAGCTAGAGCTGTGCCATAGCGCTTCTCAATGGTGATACCTTCTGTGATGAAGTTAAGCTCGCCTAGGTAGTACTGGCTATAAGTCTTTTGATGCAAGTCGTTGATAACTCTAATGAGGCGCGACTCAAGCTCTTCGATACGGTAGCGACCACTTACTTCACACACCAAGCCACCAACTTTTTCGTCGAAGTTTTCATCTTTATACATCCAGGCATATACAACACCTGCAGAAACAAACTCATCTTGGAAGCCATGAGATACGGCCATGATGGTTTTTAGCTCCGAGCCAAAAGGGGGTAAGTCGATTTCATCCATCGTTAGTAGCTGTGCTGTTGCAGGCAGTACCGACGAATAGGTCATGATGTTGAAGTCTGAGATACCAGCGTCGTAGAGCGCCATGTGATAAGATCCAGCATGCAGTTCTAAGTCAGACTCGCCACTACCTTTGGTAATAATAAATGTGTTTGGAATGAGGTTCCCAACTATTTTGCTCATATCTTTTTTTACAGTGTTATAATTAAACGGAATCTATCTTGTCTCGATCTGCCTTAGTATTAACGTACTCTGATATAGACCAGTCCTATGGCTTATGCCTTCAATAAGTCAATAGCTCGGCAATTTCTACACAAAGATAAGCTTTTTCTTTGATAGCTATCTGTTTTGGCCATTTGGTCGAGAGCTTTGCATTTGCATTGTTGTCTCAATGCTTTGATATTGTCTCTTTTCTTTCTCATTATTTGCTCTCATTCAGTCAATGACTACCATTAGTGGAAAGTTCATGTTATTTGTTTCATTTTTTTGATGAGAAGCTGAAGCGAAAAATAGTATAGAAATACTGCAAAAAAGTATCAGAGTTGTATCTTTGTAATCCTAGGGCCTCTTCGATTATGCTTGTAAAGCAAGGATCTAATTCTTGGAAGTGATGGAGGCGTAGAAACACAATATTATACTTAAACTTGATGCAGTACTTTGTAACCTTAATTGGCAAGCTGGCCACAAATCTGAATACACTCCCTTCCGTTCAATCGAAGCTGGAGCAAATTCTTAATTACAAATTGATAGAGCTGGGTTCCTACAAGCTTAGCCTTTGGAGCATTATTAGCGTGCTACTACTCTTTCTGGTCGTAACTACCTTGCTTAAGTTGATCAAAAGATCGATTCTAAAAAACAAGCGCATCGACCAAAGTAAGCGCTATACGATTTATGTTCTTAGCAAGTACGCCATCGTAACAATGTGTTTTGTATGGGCAATGCATTTGCTAGGAATGAATGTAACTCTATTTCTGGGAGGTTCGGCAGCAATTCTCGTTGGTGTGGGTCTTGGTCTTCAAAATTTATTTGCCGATTTTGTCTCTGGATTGATTTTGTTGGTAGATTCATCAATCAAAATTGGAGACATCATAGAGGTAGATGGCTTGACATGCCGCGTAGTAACTATCAACCTTCGTACCACTCAAGTCCTTACCCGAGATGATAAGACCATCTTGTTGCCCAATTCGAAACTCACGCAAAACAATATCATCAATTGGACTCACAATGCCGAGGCAACACGCTTCGATATACAGGTAGGAGTGGGCTACGACTCGGATGCCCATCTGGTAAAACGCTTACTCTTGGAGATAGTTAATGCTCAAGAGGGAGTGCTCAAGTCGCCCGAGCCATTCGTACGCTTCAACAATTTTGATGACTCTTCGCTGAGCTTTTCGCTAAACTTTTGGTGTATTGATCCATTTCGAGTAGAGAAGGTAAAGAGCGAAATTAGATTCAAGATTTTCGACACGTTCAATAAGTATCATATAGACATTCCTCTTCCACAACGAGTGGTACATAAGTATGAGATGGAACGAGGCGATGATTTTAAACGATATACGGCCGATGACTTTCTCGAATAAGAATTTGCAGTGCTGATTTCTTGTCTGGCTAAAGTATAGAAATGCTCTTCGAATATCGGGAGCAATTAGGAATCATTTTCCTAACTTTGCGATAGTGCCTTAGCTTTGTGCTAAGCAGACTAAAAGATAGATGAGTTTAGAAATAAGAACACAGATAAGCTGTGTGTAATATACAATTTATGGAAAAGATTATTCCTAACGTAAGTAATGAAACCGCTACCCTCAAGACCGTGGTGGTGGGATTGCCTCAATCGAATGGCTGTACACCAAGCCTTGCAGAGACCTACGATGCCAAGAGCTATGAATCTGTACAGAAGGGTGTGTATCCTAAGGATGAAGACATAGTGCGCGAGATGAATGCGCTTGTAAGTACACTTGAAAAGGAAGGTGTGGAAGTGCTTCGTCCGCAATTGATAGACAATTACAATCAGATCTTTGCTCGTGATGTGGCTTTCGCTATCGACGATAAACTGTTTATGTCGAATCTGATACCCGATAGAGCACGTGAAAGTGAAGCTTATACGCCTATCTGGGATCGAATTCCTCAATCACATATCGAACACTTACCCGAGCAGGCTCACGCCGAAGGTGGCGATGTGCTGCCACACAATGAGTTCCTTTTCGTAGGAACCTACCTCCAGCCAGATTATCCTTCGTTCAAAACTGCTCGTACCAATAGGTATGCTGTTGACTTCCTGCGCGAGTATTTCCCCAAAAAGACCATCGTTCCGATCGAGCTGATCAAGCATGATAGTGATCCCTACAGATCTGTACTGCACCTCGATTGTGCATTCCAACCCGTAGGTGTGAACAAGGCTATTATCTATCCCGAGGGTTTTCTGCACAGCCGTGATGCCGATATGATTGCCGAAATTTTTGGTGGTTGGGACAATCTCTTTCGCATTACGCCTCAGGAAGCTTATTTTATGAATAGTAATATCTTCTCGATTAGCCCTACGAAGCTTATTAGCGAAGAGCGATTCGAACGGCTCAACAAGCATCTAAGTGAGGCTTGGGGGATAGAGGTGCTAAAGGTACCCTATCATGAAATTTCCAAGGAGGGTGGCTTGCTTCGTTGCTCCACTATGCCTTTGCTAAGGGACTAAGATTTTCCGACGTATCTGGCACGTCTGAGCTATCTCGCATTTAGTATCTTTTGTATTCACTGCTTCAATGGCAAAACGTAAGACTGTGTACCGCTGTTCCAATTGTGGAGCAGCCTATAGTAAGTGGCAAGGAAACTGCAATACCTGTAACGAATGGAATAGCATCGTGGAAGAAATAGAGCATGTAGAGCCTAGTGGCAAACATGCTGCCAAAAGTTTCATTCCGCTAGATGCTAGCAATAAACCTACACGCATCGAGGAGCTTGAAGCCCTGCCCGAGCAACGTATTGATATGTTCGATGCCGAGTTTAACAGAGTGCTTGGTGGAGGCTTGGTTGCTGGTTCTTTTACGCTTTTGGGAGGTGAGCCAGGTATTGGTAAGTCGACATTGATACTTCAAACTGTACTAAGGATTCCAGGCTTTCGCTCTCTCTACGTGTCGGGCGAGGAGAGCGCCCATCAGCTCAAATTGAGAGCCGATAGGTTGGGTAGGGCCGAGGGGAACGAGTGTTTTGTCTATTGCGAAAGCAATCTGGAGTATATTCTCGAACAAGCCCTCGACATCAAGCCACAACTTATGGTTATCGATTCGATACAGACTGTATTTACACCAGAGATGGAAAGCTCTGCGGGTACCGTGGGTCAGGTGAGAGAGTCGGCGGCTTTGCTCTTGCGTTTTTGTAAGACACAGCATATCCCAGCAATATTGATTGGTCATATTACGAAAGATGGTGCCATAGCAGGTCCAAAAATATTGGAGCATATAGTCGATACTGTATTGCAGTTTGATGGCGATAAGCACCATTTCTATCGAATCCTTCGGGTGCAAAAAAACCGTTATGGTAGTACGGCCGAACTCGGCATTTACGAGATGAGGCAAGATGGCTTGAGGCAGGTAGAGAATCCGAGCGAACTCCTACTTACAAAAGATCGTGAGGGGCTCAGCGGAGTGGCCATTGGAGTGGCTATGGAGGGGGTTAGACCCATTCTTATCGAGTCTCAGGCGCTTGTTAGCTCGGCTGTATATGCTACGGCTCAGCGCTCAGCTACTGGCTTTGATCTAAGGCGATTGAATATGTTGCTAGCTGTACTCGAGAAACGAGCTGGTTTCAAACTGATTCAAAAAGACGTCTTCCTAAACATAGCAGGTGGCATTCGTATAGCAGACCCAGCGAGTGATCTGGCTATTATCACAGCGGTACTTTCTTCGAGTCTCGACCTAGTGGTGCCATCGCAACTCTGTCTGACTGGTGAGGTTGGACTCTCGGGCGAGATTAGACCCGTAAGCCGTATAGAACAGCGCATCTTAGAGGCTGAGCGTATAGGTTTCAAAGAGATACTGCTTCCGAAAGACAATTACAAACCCGAAGATTCTAAACGTTTCCAGATACGAATCATACCTGTACGTAAGGTGGAGGAGGCGTTTCGTTATATGTTTTCAAAAAAGGAGTCTTAGCTAATTGCTTGATAGATTGTTTCTTAAGGTTTTGGATTCGATACTTCTTCCGACTTTGAAGTGTTGGTTTATACTGCAATTGAGCAAAGTGCTAATATTTACAATAAAGTAAGTAGGAGCTACGTTATGCAAATAGACAAAGGGTAGCGAGTGCCACCCTTTCTCTTAAATACAGCTTCCGCTGTTTTTTTCAATCGCAAATGTGTAAAATTCTCGAATCCAAAAGAAGCCTATGAGTAAAATCTATCCCGTATTGACTGAGGCTGAAAAGTTTCAGCTATCCTTGGCTGCCTACGAAGAACGTTTAAGGCAGAAGCACCAGCTTATCTTGGAGTCGCTGCGACAGGCAGCAAGGAGCACTAAGAAGCTATTGCAGTAGGAGGCTTGAGTCGTTCAATTCTCCCCTTCAAAAAAAGAGCTACCATCATAGCATCATATAATAGATGCTTGATGGTAGCTCTTGCTATATAGTAATTAGCCTCGAGGGTCCCTTACAGGTGAAGGCTTAGATTGGCTCCGATACGCATGGGGCGCGAGCGCTGAGTAAGCGTGTTGCCCATCGATTTGAAAAGGAATACGCTATAGTCTGAGTTTGTAATATTTTCCGACCATAGGCTTAGTTCGATTTTTCCGAAGGATGCACCCATGCGAGCATTCATCACAGCATAGAGATTTTGGCTCTCGCTATTGTCTTCGGTCCAATATATTTTGCCAGCGCCATTGCATCCAATATTGAAGAAGAGGCGCTTGATCCAATAGTTGGGTGAAAGCTGTTTGCTATAGTCGAGATTGACTGCAAAGGTATTCATAGGGATGAATGGTACATAGTTGCCCTTGTAGTTGGCTTCTTCATCTAAGAGCCCAGGCTTCTTGTAGGGATAGTCGCGGAAAGTAGCGTGAGTAAAACCATAGTTGGCACTAGCAGTAAAACCTTTTGCAATGCGCGCTCTTAATCCAAGTTCTGCTCCACAGCTTTGTGCCTTTCCTCCATTGCTAATGATACGCCCTTGGCTGTTTTCGATAAACTGTGTCAGCTGGATATTATTAATGTTGCTGTAATAGACAGATGCCTCTAGGTTTAAGCGCTTATTAAATAGCTCGCTGTGAGTACCCAGCTCGAAGCTCCAGCTATGCTCTGGCAAGAAAGAAGTCCTCTCCATCAAGTTTTCGATAGGTTTGGGGTCTTGTCCCATGGCTACATTCATCATATCGCTTTTTTGCTGTTGCATGATGAGGTCGGCAAATACTTGTTCGTTGAATCCACCTGCCTTATATCCCTTAGCTACACTAAAGTACAGATTGGCATCTGGGCTAAAGCTGTACATAAGAGCCAGCTTGGGTAGTACCTGCCAAGTATTCTTGCTTAGTTCTCCTTCTATTGTACTTGGTGTTTGGAAGGGTACTGGCATGGGCATGTTTGGTAATTGAATGAGAATGGGGAAAGCTGTGTGACTATAATAGTCAAATTGCTGGTGCTCGTAGTCGAGGCGCAATCCCACAGTTGCTGAGAGTCCTCTAATAAACAAGTCGTTTATACTGCTCTGATGATAAAGAGCCACTCCGTAGGTGGGGCGTTTGAAGCGACTTGCTACTTCGATATCGTTGCTGGCATCGGCATAAATATTTACAGGGATGTTGGGGTTGTTATTGATGTGGTCGAAGTTGGGCTGTAGCAATAGTTTAATTCCGTCAGACTTAAACATCACTGGAGCATTTAGCGAGTTATAGTCGTAAAATCCAAATAGACCCGTACTCCATTGATAGTTCCCTTGCTTTTTGTTTTTCAGTACAAACTCTTGCGTAATGCTATTATTGGTTTGCTTCTGATTGATTGTGAAAATGCTTAGGGGCGAGTAGTCCTGATCCATTTTCATATCATCGTTGAGGTACTGATATCCAGTAGCAGAGCTAAAAATGAACTCATTCCAGTCCTTGCGCAGCAAGAAGCGGCTAGTGTATACATTACGTTCGTAGTGTCCCTCATCGTTGTAATTGATCGGTTGGACGAGACCTGTTTTCTTATCGATCATCTGGTATGGAAAAGCACCCTGCGAGCTGTAGTCATAGCCATTCGAAAGGCTCATCTCTAGGCTCTTGTCTGGACGGAATGCAAGCTTTAGTTGTCCTCCAGCATTGTCTTCATGGTCGGCATACTTGTTGGTAAAATGATTCTTGTTGTAGCCATCGTGTCCATTGTAATAGCCCGAAGCCGATATGGCCCATTTGTCCGATAGCAAGCTATTCCCTTTCACACTTGCTGTACGATAGCCATAGCTTCCACCTCCAACATTGGCCAAAAGCCTAGGTGTGTCGAAGGCCGATCTGGTGTATATCTTTATGATTCCACCCATTGCATTACGTCCATAGAGAGTGCCTTGTGGCCCACGTAGCACCTCAAGCCCTTTTACGTCTACTAAGTCAAAACTAAAGGTGCTCTTATTCATATAGGGTACACCATCTACATAGATACCAATGCTCTGGCCACTGCTTCGAGCACCTATGCCACGAATGTAAATGGCGTTGGTCATCTTAGAGCCATACTCGGGCATATGCAGGTTGGGTACATGGTTGGTGAGTTCGCTTAGTCGCAATATCCCTTTCTGTTCGAGTGTGGTCTCAGAAAATAGGTTGAACGATCCTGGCATCGCCTTCAGTGCATTGGTCTCTTTGATGTATGCACCAGACGAAACGATCAAGACTTCATCTAGCTGGCGTGTGCTGAGGGTGTCTGGGTCTTTTTCGATGATTGGGTTAGCCAGAGTAAAGCCGATGCTAGCGCTAAAGCACAATAATAGAAGTAGAGTTTTTCTTATCATTCTGTTGATGGGGTTTGTAGTTTCTGTTGAAATATTCAGTGCGGGCTTCTTTGCAAAGACCGATTGCGTTTTTTTTCTATGCTTGCAAATGTACTTATACAAAAGGCTTTGAACTCGATGAATAGTCGATAGACTTGTCTCATTGCTTATAATTAGATCCGAAACGTACAATAATCGTAATATTCACGCTACCTTTGGTCTTATGAATAAAGTAGAATCTTACAAGCCGTACCGACAGTTCGGATCATATCTGCAAGAGCAATTTCCAAACTTGAAGGTCCAGAAGATAAGTATCAATGCCGGATTTACTTGTCCTAATAGAGATGGTACCAAAGGTAGAGGAGGTTGTACCTACTGCAATAACCAAAGCTTCTCCCCAGCCTATACTTATGCAAATAAAACTGTCACAGAACAGCTGCAAGAGGGGATCAATTTCTTTAGCTATAAGTATCCCCATATGCATTACTTGGCATACTTCCAGGCTTATACCAATACGTATGGCGATTTGGAACGATTAAAGAGCCTTTATGAAGAGGCTTTGGCGCACGATCTTGTGCTGGGCTTGATTGTAGGCACGAGGCCAGACTGTGTTTCTGACGAGCTATTGGAATACTTCGAAAATCTAAGCAAAAAGCAGTTCTTGTTGATTGAATATGGTGTAGAATCGACACTCGATAGAAGTTTAGAAAGGATCAACCGAGGGCATACTTGGCAACAAAGTGTGGAAGCAATCAATCGAACAGCCTCTAGAGGCATTCCAGTTGGGATACATATGATCATGGGGCTACCGGGTGAGAGTAGGACGGAGATCCTCGAGCATGCTACGAAGATTTCTGAGCTGCCTATTAGCACACTCAAGTTACATCAACTGCAGATAATAAAAGGCACACAGATGGCAATGGAGCTGGAGCAAGAGGCAGAGGCGTTTCATTTTTATTCCGAAGAGGAGTATGTCGATTTGTGCATAGACTTTATCGAACTCCTACGACCAGACATTGTATTGGAGCGATTTGTGTCACAGTCGCCCAAGGAGCTAATCGTCATGCCTAAGTGGCATCTCAAGAATTACGAGTTTACTGCTCTCTTCAATAAGCGTATGGCAGAAAGAGCTACTTGGCAAGGACGAAAATATCGTACTATGTAGCAGTGCGGTCTAATAAGAATGTAGTATATTTGTACATTGATAACGTTAAGTCTTAGATCTTCTCCACATTTGCCCTATGAATAGATTAGAAGCCCATCTGAACCGCTGCCTGCACTTGCATACTTGTGTGCTTTTGCCTGGTATAGGAGCTTTTGTATGCGAGCAAATAGCTGCTCGTTACGATGCAAGTGCCAATTTGGCCTATCCTCCGCACGAAGAGATGCGTTTTAATGCTGCTCTTACCCACCACGATGGTATATTAGAGGAGAGCTATGCTCAGTCATATGGGATCTCTCACAGGAGAGCACGTGTGATGCTCGACGAAGATATTCGTTTGCTACGAGCCGAGCTACTACACAATGCATCGGTCAAGCTGGATAAGATAGGATCATTAAGCCTAAACGAAGAGGGTAAGTTGCAATTTGCTCCTACTCTTGAGTCTGATTACGTAAGTATTGCATACGGGCTCGTTCCTTGTTCGCTTCCATTCCTGAATCAGAGCGCTCAAATAGAGCAAATAGAGCAGACCACTCTACCCGAAAGTGTTGCTACTTTGCCATTGCCTCGCAATAGGGATAAGCGATATTTATACTTTAAGCTTTCGAAACGCAGTACAGCTATTGCTGCTGCTGTAGTTGTAGCCTTAGTGCTTTCCGTATTACCATTCAGGCAAGTTTCTGCCCCCGAGCATTTCTCGGCAAGCTTTGTGCCTACTGAGTTAGCAGCTTCCAAGCTTTGGAGTAGCGATGAGGATGCATCTTCTGCCAAACAGTATGGGGGGGGTGATGCTATTACTCCAGAGAGCGTTGCCAAGGCTACGCCATCAGAATCAGTTGCGACGAACAATACGAAGCTACCTTTGCCTCTTGTACAAGAGCCAACAGGGCAGAAGTATTATTACGTGATCTTGGCTACCTTCAGTAATAAAGACTCTGCCATCGCTTATTGCAATGAGACTGATTGCTTGGAGAAAGTTGCAAGCAGCTTTCTATTGATGGGGAAATCGAAGGTGAGGGTTGCTGCAAATCGCTTCGAAAGCTCGACAGATGCTTATAACTACATCAAAGATTTGGCCAAGCAATACCCCAAGTTTAAGAGCTCTTGGGTATATGAAGCAAAATAACAGAAAGAAATCAGAAGCAACAGAGTCGGCGTGTCTTATCAAAGATGAGGCGCGCCGACTTGGCTTTTCGGCCTGTGGTATTGCTCTTGCCGACGATCTGCCTATTGAGTATCAAGAGCGGTATAAACGTTGGCTTGCAAAAGGCATGCATGCCGATATGTCTTACCTCGAGCGCAACTTAGAGCTGCGCTTCTCTCCCAAGAAGCTCCTGCCTGGCACTGAGTCTATCATTATGGTAGCCCTTAGCTACTATCCTAGTATTACGCAGCATCCAGATGCACCACAAATAGCCTATTACGCTTATGGAAAGGATTACCATAGGGTAGTAAAGCGTAGGCTCGATCAGCTGCTGAAGTATATTCAAGAGAAGATAGATCATTCGGCTACTGGGCGTTCGTTTAGCGATTCGGCTCCTGTTGCCGAACGATACTGGGCGTGGAGAGCTGGATTGGGGTGGATTGGCAAAAACACACTCTTGATTCAGCAAAAAGCTGGTAGCTACTATTTCCTAGGAGCATTGTTTTTGAATATTGAGCTACCACCCGACGAGCCTATGCCCTCGCTCTGTGGCGACTGTACATCCTGTATCGACCATTGCCCCAATGCCGCTCTCGATGGCATGGAACTCGATGCCAGACGGTGTATTAGCTACCTGACTATCGAATCGAAAGGGGCCGTTCCAAGTGAGTACATGAGCAGAATCAGCAATAGATTATATGGTTGCGACACCTGTCAGATACACTGTCCGTGGAATCGTTTTGCGAGGCCTAGCCAGGAGGATGCATTTGCAGCCTCACAGGAGTTGCTCTCATTGAGCTATGAAGATCTTGAGAGCGATCCCGAGACTTATCTAGCGAAGCTTTTGCCTGGTTCTCCTATGAAACGAGCGGGACTTGATGGCTTGATGCGAAATTGGCTACAGCTCAAAGAGAATAGAAAAGGCTAATGGGTGTAGCTTCTCTATAGCAGCTGTCCTCAAGCATCCCAGTCTCTATTCAATGGGCTTTTTTGTCGATATATCGCCTCTGCTTTGGGCTATGCAGGCTACTCTTCTTCGTAGATTAGGTAAGCCTTGCGGAGTTTCTTGTATTCGTCCAGTTCTTTTTTCCAACTTTCTCGTATGCGCTTTTCGCTATAGCCAGCTTCGATCTGTCTTGCTAAGGCTTTGTCTCCAGCCAATAGGTTAAACATCTGTGGCCGTGAGATAAAACGGATGCCAGATTGCTTGGCTATATTGGCGAAGTATAGCAGGATTGCTAGCGAAAATTCGCTTGGCGCATCCTTCCGACGTAGGTCTTCGCCATAGCAAGCCCTTCCTTTATAGAGGGGGTTGGAGTCCATTCCTTTGATTGCTTGAGGAATAAATCGGAAGCGCCCGAAGCTTTTGTTAGGGTATCCCAGTACTTCGAATGGCATTTCAGTACCTCTCCCAACGCTCATGATTGTCCCTTCGAATAGACATAGCGAGGGGTACCAGTTGATGGCATGGTCGTTAGGGAGGTTAGGACTCGGCTTGATGGGGATTTGGTAAGGTTCGCCATGCTTCCATCCTTTCATGGGGATGACACTCAGCTCGCACTTAATTCCCTTTTTTAGCCAGCCCTCACCATTGATCATTCGAGCTAGCTCTCCCACGGTCAGTCCATGTACAATTGGTATTGGGTGCATCCCTACGAACGATTTGCAATCTGGCTTAAGTATAGGACCATCCACATAGTCGTTCGGATTTGGTCTGTCGCACACTACAAGCGCTACATTGTTCTCTGCACATGCTTCCATCACATAATGCATCGTACTGATGTAAGTAAAGAAGCGCGTGCCTACGTCTTGCATATCGAAAACAACGTAGTCTATCCCTTTGAGCATCTCTCGTGTTGGCTTTTTGTTTTTGCCATATAGTGAGTGGATCGTTAAGCCACTCTTCACATCCTTGCCATCCTTTACACTGGCACCGGCATCGATGTTGCCTCTGAAACCGTGTTCGGGAACCATTATCTTTCTGACGTCCACGCCTAGGTTGAGAAGGGTATCCAAAAGGTGTACTTGCTGCTCGCCCACTACACTGCTTTGGTTTACTACTAGCGCAACTCTTTTATCTTTGAGTATGGCGTATAGGTAGTCGCTACGCTCGGCACCTACTATGATCTTGGCTTGCTCCTTTGGTCTAATCTGTGGGTAGAGTACCAACGGTAGGCTCAAAAAAAGCAAAAGCCCGCCAAGGCGAGCTAATGCTTTATAGATCGAAATACTTCTACTCATTACTTAGCCTGGTTTACACGCTTGTGATCTTCTAGAAAAGCTTGTAGTCCTGAGTCGGTAAGAGGGTGTTTGAGCAAGCCCTTGATAGCAGAAAGTGGGCAAGTAGCTACATCGGCTCCCGCATCTAGGCATTGGATGATGTGCTGAGTGTGTCTGATACTTGCTGCCAATACTTGGGTAGAGAAGTCGTAGTAGTGAAACATGCCAACGATATCTGCCACTAAAGCAATACCATCGCTCGAGATGTCGTCTAGACGGCCCACAAATGGCGATACATAGGTAGCTCCAGCTTTGGCAGCCAAGAGGGCTTGCCCAACAGAGAATATGAGCGTGCAATTGGTCTTGATGCCTTTGTTGCTAAAGTACTTGATCGCCTTGATGCCCGCTTCAGTACAGGGTACCTTCACCACGATCTGTGGGTGTAGTGCAGCAAGTTCTTCACCTTCGCTGATCATTCCTTCGAAGTCTGTTGCAATCACTTCGGCACTAATATCCCCTCCAGGTACAAGCTTGCAAATCTGTACATAGTGGTCTTTGCAGTTTGCATCACCGCTAATGCCTTCTTTGGCCATGAGCGATGGGTTGGTTGTTACTCCGTCAAGAACGCCCATTTCGAAGGCTTCCTTTATCTGTTGCAGGTTTGCGGTGTCGATAAAAAACTTCATATCTTGCTTTACATTAATTGGTTTCTATTTCTGCTGCCAAAGTTAGTCATTCGTGGTCAATATCCGATGCTTACTTGGCGATGGCTTATTGTTTCTGAGCTTTTATTAGTCTAGCCACATCGATCCACCCTCCTCCGTTGAGGAGATTCTGAAAGCCCATTCTTTTTAGCGCTCGAATGGCTTGGTCGCTCCGGCCTCCACTCTGGCAGAAGACGATGATCGGCTTTTCTTTATTGATTTGCTCCTCTGCATCGTAGATGCTACTCAGGGGGATATTGATCGAGCCAGGAATACAGCCCATTTCATATTCAAATCGCTCCCTTACGTCGAGAAGGGTCGCTCCGTTTCGGAGGTATTCTCTTAGCAATTCCTTTCTGCTTTCGTTTATCTTTCCAAAGAGGTTTGAAAGTATATTCATTGGCTTCTAATCTGTGTTGGATGGGGGGGATTAATTGTTTTGCTACTCCTCGGCCAAGCTTTGCACTTCTTGCATTACTCGAAGGAAGTTACCTCCCCAGATTGCTTTTAGCTCGAGCCTGCTATAACCTCTACGGAGCAATTCCATAGTCAGTCTGATAAGGTCGTTGGTGCTAGTACATCCTGTCAGTGAGCCTCCACCATCAAAGTCGGAGCCAATACCTATGTGTTCGAAGCCAATTAAGGCCTTTAGGTAATCGATGTGATCTGCTGCTTCTGCTATACCTACTTCTATAGAATTGTTGTTACTAATGAATCCTTTGTAAAGGCAAATCTGAACCACACCTCCTTTAGCTGCAATGGCCTTAGCAAGTTCGTCGCTCAGGTTTCTTGGGTGGCTGCAAAGAGCTCTTGCAGAAGAGTGGCTCGCAATAATGGGTGCCTTACTTAGCTTCAATGCATCCTCAATGCTTTGGTCAGATGCGTGCGATATATCTATCATTATACCCAAACGATTCATTTCTGCTAGGAGCTTTTTGCCTAGTTCGCTCAATCCTTGGTGTTCGCCTTGGCTCAGCGAAGCCGAATCGCAGTAGTCATTGTCGCCATTGTGGCATAGGGTAATATAGACTACTCCAAGTTTTTTGAATTCTTCGAGTCTCTTTAGGTCTAAGCCCAACGCATATGCATTTTCGATAGCGGGAATGATTGCTTTCCTCCCCGTACGCTTGGCTTGATAGATCTGCTCGGCGCTGCTAGCTATAGTTGCTCGATTGCTTTCTTTCTCTACTAAGTCATGCAGCAAATTGAGTTTAAGTAGTGCATACTCGTATGCTTTCTTCCTCCCTTCATCATCTCTGCTGCCCTGTGGTAGGTAGGCTGCCATCACTGCTGCATCAATATGACCGCGCTCCATCTTTTGGATCGAGACCTGTGTAGTATTATTGCATGCTAGGTCAAAGCCTTCACCAAAATGCATCGGTGTATCGGTATGCGAATCGAGTATCAGCGCATGTTGGTGCAGGCTTTTTGCCTCTTTGTATAGTCTCGCTTCGTCTATAAAGTTGCTGAAAATAGGCAGATGGTCGTAGTGCTTGCCCTTTAGCATTTGCTCGGGGTGCCATTGCACAGAGAGAATTGCTTTATGAGGGTATGCCTCCATCGCTTCTATCACAGCATCGGCCGAGTAGGCTGTAACGGTAAAGCCTTTGGGGACTCTACGCACAGCTTGGTGGTGAATGCTGTTTACCCATAGCTCGTCTTTAGCTATGAGTGAATGCAGTTTCGACGGGCTTGATACTTTTACTTTGTGGGCAGCCTCGCTTTTTGGGGTGCTAGGATTGTGGCTTAGGCAGTTTTCTACCTGCGTGTTGATGTCTTGATAGAGGTCGCCACCAAATGCTACTGCCAGTAGCTGATGGCCTCGGCATATGCCCAGTATCGGCATGTTACGCTCGGCAGCTTCATAGGCTAGTAGTAGTTCGTACCTGTCGCGGTCTGGGTTTACGTCCGATACGCTTGGGTGCAGATCTTCGTCGAAGTAGTACGACAGCATATCTGCACCACCCGACAAGAGCAGGGCATCGACACTATCGAGGTAGTCGAGTACCATATCTGCCGATGTGGCAATTGGTAGCAGCTGTGGGATGCCTCCAGCCATGATTACAGCATCGCTATAAGCTCTTGCAATGCATGAGCCAGCTTCGGTCTCGTGTGCCGAGATCCCTACTATAGGCTTCTTATTACGACGCTGCGGCATCTCGTCTAGCTCCGTACAGAGCTTTTCGAGTGCCGCAGATAGGTTAGTTGCTTTCATTCGCTATTTGCTTATGCGTCGATTCGAGCATAGGTTGCGTTTTCTTCGATAAACTCCCTTCGTGGAGCCACGTCGTCTCCCATTAGCATGCTGAATATAGAGTCTGCTTCGGCAGCACTATTGATAGTAACTCTACGCAATGTGCGCTTGGTGGGGTCCATCGTTGTTTCTTCGAGCTGCTCGGCGTTCATCTCTCCAAGACCCTTGTAGCGCTGTATGTTTACTTTGGCTTCGTTGCCGTCGGCATACTTGTCGATGAAGGCTTGGCGTTGCTGCTCGGTCCAGCAGTATTCCTGCTCTTTGCCACGCTTACAGAGGTAGAGTGGGGGAGTTGCTATATACACGTGTCCGTTATCGATGAGTGCTCTCATGTTGCGGAAGAAGAAGGTTAGAATCAGCGTTGAGATGTGGCTTCCATCCACGTCGGCATCGGTCATGATTATCACCTTGTGATATCTAAGCTTCGATATGTTCAGCGCCTTGCTGTCTTCTTCGGTTCCAATAGTTACCCCGAGTGCAGTATAGATATTGCGAATCTCTTCGCTTTCTAAAACGCGGTGCGACATAGCTTTCTCCACGTTCAAGATTTTACCTCTTAGTGGTAGAATGGCTTGGAACTCCCTGTCGCGTCCTTGTTTGGCAGTACCTCCAGCCGAATCGCCTTCGACCAAGAATATCTCGCACTGAGCTGGGTCTTTCGATGAGCAGTCGGCCAATTTGCCAGGAAGGCCACCACCCGATAGTGGCGACTTGCGCTGCACCATCTCACGAGCCTTGCGGGCAGCATGACGAGCCGTTGCAGCCAAGATCACTTTATCTACAATTATTTTGGCTTCCCTAGGGTTTTCCTCTAGGTAGTAATTTAGAGCTTCGGCTACGGCCGAATCTACGGCAGCTATCACTTCGCTATTGCCAAGCTTCGTCTTGGTCTGTCCCTCAAACTGGGGCTCAGCGACCTTGATGCTAATTACAGCAGTTAGACCTTCGCGGAAGTCGTCGCCGTTGATTTCGATCTTTAGTCGATCGAGCATCTTAGAGTCTTGAGCATACTTCTTGAGCGAGCGGGTGAGCCCACGACGAAATCCAGTAAGGTGCGTTCCGCCCTCTATCGTATTGATGTCGTTTACGTAGCTGTATACGTTTTCTTGATACGAGGTGTTGTAGGTCATGGCCACCTCTACTGGTATGCCGTTCTTTTCGGTAGTTATATGAATCACGCTGTCGATGAGCGATTCTTTCATGCGGTCTATGTAGTTTACAAACTCTTTGAGCCCTTCTTCCGAGTAGAACCTTTCGTGTTTGTACTCGCCACTTTCGTTGCATACACGCTTGTCGGTAAGCGTAAGTGTGATGCCA
This sequence comes from uncultured Porphyromonas sp., assembly GCA_964535945.1. Lineage (GTDB taxonomy): Bacteria > Bacteroidota > Bacteroidia > Bacteroidales > Porphyromonadaceae > Porphyromonas. The sequence goes on along the minus strand of CAZHWP010000034.1, from coordinate 6,512 downwards.
GCGTTGAGGTATGCCAGCTCACGCAGTCTGTCTGCAAGAATTTTGAAGTTGTATTCTTTGGCCTGGAAGATGTCATAGTCTGGCGAGAAGTAGATGCTCGTACCTGTTCGATCGGTGTCTTCTACCTCTTTTACATCAGACAGAGGCTTTCCTATCGAATATTCTTGGATGTATTTCTTGCCATTGCGATACACTTCGGCACGCAAGTAAGACGAGAGTGCATTGACGCAAGATACGCCCACTCCGTGCAGTCCGCCCGAAACCTTGTACGATCCTTTGTCGAATTTACCCCCAGCGTGCAGCACGGTCATCACCACTTCGAGGGCGCTTCGGCCTTCCTTTTCGTGCATATCTACGGGGATACCACGACCGTTGTCTTCTACCAGTATCGAGTTGTCTTCTTGTATCGTTACGTCTATACGATCGCAATGACCCGCCATCGCCTCGTCTATCGAGTTGTCTACTACTTCGTATACCAAATGGTGTAAGCCCTTTTCGCTGATATCGCCAATATACATGGCGGGACGTTTACGAACGGCTTCGAGGCCTTCAAGCACTTGAATGCTGCTGGCTGAATAGCTCGCTGCAGCCAGGCCCTTTACTTCTTCTTTCATGTGTGTTTCTTTACTTGTCTTTTGCATACAAAGATACGATTTTCTCTGCTAATTGCCAATACTTAATGAGCTCAAATTGCAGTGGCGGGAGGCCATACTAATAGTGGTATGGATTGATGGAAATGCTGTGCGATTTGTCGGCGTCTTTGCTTCCAATCTTTAGTATTGTATGCCCCGAATAGCAGCTCTCTGGAACCGATCTTAAAGGTTTAGACTTGAGCGACTTGAGTTTTATGAATCCCTTTCAATCAGGGAATCCATCCTCGTAACTATGGGAATCCATTCTCGTAACTATGGGAGTTTATTGCCAAGCTTATGGAAACAAATTGCCAAGCTTATGGAAATAGATTGCCAAGCTTATGAAAATATAAGATGCTCCTTCAAGTGCGAGTTGATGTCTTTGCTCTAATGCTAGAATAGGCTGTTCAATGTGGCTGCTTTGGCAGTGGAAGTAGGGCGAATTGTCTCTTTTTTTCTTATCTTTATGGCAGGAAGGGCGCTCTCCTCTAAGAGTGTGAAGACGGTGCCAGCTGGTAGCTAAGTCGTTTTATGGTATTACTAATCAGTGCATTTAAGTATGAGCTATCTCAAATTTGATAAAACCCTAATGGCAAACCTCGATGAGTCGATCCAGCGTGAGTCGATTCATACCAATCGCAATGGCGCCTATAGCAGTTCGACTATCGTGGGTTGCAACACGCGCAAGTGCCATGGCTTGATGGTCTTGCCTTGTCCCTCGTTGGGCAAAGAGAGCCATGTACTACTCTCATCGCTCGATGTGAGTATCGTACAGCATGGTGCCGAATTTAATTTGGCAGTGCACCAGCATCAGAGCGGAGTGGTAAGCCCAAATGGACATAAGTATATTCGCCAATACAATATTGACTCATTGCCCACTACGATCTATCGGGTGGGAGGAGTGATCTTGCGCAAGGAACAGAGCTTCTGCCACTTCGAGCATCGTATCATCATCCGTTATACACTGCTCGATGCCCATAGCGATACGCTCTTGAGGTTCAAGCCATTCTTGGCTTTCCGATCTATATTCCACGCTTCGAAAGAGAATGCCTATATCGATACGAATCGGCAGGCCGTTGAGCATGGCTTCGGTATACGTCTCTACGATGGCTACCCGATGCTCTACATGCAGTTCGATAAAGCTCCCAGCTTCGATGCCGAGGGCTATTGGTATAAAGATTTGCTTTACAAGATGGATCGAGAGCGTGGCGACGAGTCGGTGGAAGACCTATACGTGCCTGGCACATTCGAGCTCTCGATCAAAAAGGGCGAGAGTATTTACTTCTCGGCAGCAATTGAGCCTATCGAAACGAAGCATTTAAGAGAACTCTTCGAAAAGGAGCGCGACGATCGAATAGAACGAGTGGACTTTATTAGCTGTCTGAAGAATGCTGCCCAGCAGCTCTACTATCGCCCAACGCCTCATGAAGGATACCTCATGGCAGGGTATCCATGGCTAGGAGTTAGGGCTCGTGATCAGCTCATCGCTTTGCCAGGCTGTACGCTCTATGCCGATATGCCCATGCGATTCGATCGGGTAATGAACACGCTGATACCCTATTTGAGAAACTACATGCAGCAGCTCGAGTTTCATCGCATCGTAAGCCAAGTGAGCGACCCCGATATCGGGCTCTGGACTATTTGGGTGCTACAGCAATATGCCAAGCTTCATGGCTTGGACTCGGCTCGTGAGCGATTTGGCTCCTTTGTACAAGAGATTGTTAGGTACTATATAAACAATAGACATCCTCAGCTACGATTGCGAGACAATGGCCTGCTTTATATGAAAGGTTGCGGGCGAGCTCACTCTTGGATGAATGCCGAGCTTGAGGGGCGGGCTTTGCTCGATAGGCAAGGCTATCTGGTCGAGCACAATGCCTTGTGGTACAATGCACTCTGTTTCCTTCAAGAACTCGATGAACCGGAGTTTGGGGCAGAGCAGTTGCGCCTCAAGAGTCGAATTGAACGTTCTTTTGCCGAAGTTTTTCTCAATGAGTATGGATACCTCTTCGATCATGTATGCGACGATAAGGAGCTCGATTGGTCGGTACGACCCAATATGCTCTTTGCCATCTCGCTGCCGTATAGTGCCCTGAGTAGATCGGATCAACGCTCCGTCTTGGACGTGATCACTCGTGAGTTGCTGACCCCAAAAGGTCTGCGCACGCTAAGTCCCAAGAGCGAGGGTTACTATCCCTATAGTGGCGAGCGGCACGAAGATCGCGCAAAAGCGTTTTTCAACGGCTCCATATGGCCTTGGCTGCTTGGCTCATATGCCGATGCCTACCTCAAAATTTATGGCAATGCTGGAGTATCATTCCTCGAACGGGCTCTTATGGGTATGGAGGAGGAAATGCATCTGCATGGTATCGGTACCATCTCTGAAGTTTACGATGGCAATCCTCCATTCAAAAACCATGGTGCGATTAGTTTTGCCATGAGCGTGGGCGAGATTCTCAGAGCAAGAGCGATCCTTACAAACTATCAGAGCCGGCTGCAGCAAAAGCCAATTTATACATACACCTATACGAATATGGAGGCAAAGAGATGAAGGTATTGATGTTTGGTTGGGAGTTTCCTCCTCATATCTTAGGAGGTCTGGGTACGGCAAGCTACGGTCTTACCAAAGGCATGGTGTCGCACCCCGATATGGATGTTACTTTCGTAATACCTAAACCCTGGGGCGACGAAGATAAAAGCTTTATGCACCTCATAGGAGCAGATTGCACCCCAGTAGTATATAGAGATATTGACGCAGAGTGGCTGCAAGAGATATTGGGCAGTAGGATGAGTGCCGACGAGTACTACGAGCTGAGGAGTCATATCTATGCCGATTTTAGCTACAAGCATACCAATGAACTCGGTTGCATCGAGTTTTCGGGCAAGTACCCCGATAATTTGCTCGAAGAGATCGATAACTATTCGCTTGTGGCTGGTGTCATTGCTCGTGCACGAGACTTCGACATTATTCACTCGCACGATTGGCTCACCTATCCAGCGGGTATCCATGCCAAGATGATAAGCGGCAAACCCTTAGTTATACACGTACATGCTACCGACTACGATAGGAGTAGGGGCAATGTAAACCCCGATGTCTATAAGATAGAGCGAGATGGTATGGAGCATGCCGATCATATCATAGCCGTGAGTGAGCTAACGAGGCGTACCGTGATAGAAAAGTATGGTCAGAGCCCCGATAAAGTGACCGCCGTGCATAATGCCGTAGATCCGCTAAGCCCGCAAATTCTGGCTCTGCCCGATAGGAGGGGTGTAAAAGAAAAGGTGATCACCTTCCTCGGACGCATCACCATGCAGAAGGGACCCGAGTACTTTGTAGAAGCCGCTGCAAAAGTGTTGGAAAAGTGCAAGGACGTGCGCTTTATAATGGCTGGTAGTGGCGATATGATGAACCAGATGATACGCCTAGCTGCCAAGCATAAGATTGCAGACCGCATACACTTTACAGGCTTTATGAAAGGAGAGCAAGTGTATGAGGTGTTCAAAGCCAGCGATGTGTACGTGATGCCTTCGGTATCGGAGCCTTTCGGAATTTCACCTCTCGAAGCCATGCAGTGTGGGGTGCCAAGTATCATTTCCTATCAGAGTGGCTGTGCCGAAATCCTCGACTATGCCATCAAAGTCAATTATTGGGACATTGATGCACTGGCCGATGCTATGTATGCTCTCGTTAGCTACCCCGAGCTGCACAAAATGCTCAAAGAAGAAGGCCTAAGAGAAATAAATAGCATCAAATGGGAAGATGCTGCCAAGAAACTGATTGACATATATAAACGACTGCTAACGCTATGAAAAGAATTTGTCTATACTTCCAAGTACATCAGCCATTTAGGCTCAAGCGCTATCGCTTTTTCGATATCGGAAATGATAGCTACTATTTCGATGACTACCTCAACGAAGAGCTGATGCGTAGCATAAGCTCAAAGTGCTACCTGCCGGCCAATCAGATGTTTCTGACCTTGCTCAAAGAGTATCCGCAGCTACGTATTGCATTCTCTATATCGGGTACCGCCTTAGAGCAGATCGAGTCTTATGCGCCCGAGCTGCTCAGTAGCTTTCGAGATCTGGTAGAGACGGGGCAGGTTGAGTTGCTTGCCGAGACCTATGCGCATTCGCTCAGCTCGCTCTATGACCCGGTCGAGTTTGTCAATCAGGTGATGATGCACAGCCGTAGGATAGAGGCCGTGTTTGGGGTGAAGCCACAGGTGCTCTGCAATAGCGAGCTGATTTATTCCGATGATATTTGCGCCGAGGTTAAGGACTTAGGCTTTAAAGGGATGCTCACAGAGGGTGCCAAGCATATTCTGGGCTGGAAGAGTCCCAACTATTTGTACCAATCGGTCGAGCCCTATTCGTTGCCCTTGTTGCTGCGCAATCCGAAGTTGAGCGATGCGATAAGTGCCGAGTTTTCGAATCCAAACTGGCAGCACTATCCACTCACTGCCGATAAGATGATCCAGTGGATAAAAGATGCACCGCAAGAAGAGCAGCTATTCAACCTCTTTATGAACTACGAAGTGCTGGGAGCTCTTCATGATAAAAACTCTGGTATCTTCGAGTTCTTCAAGGCCTTACCCCTACTTGCCGAGCGTCATGATATTGGCTTTGCAACACCCTCCGAAGCAATCGATTTGATGAAGCCTGTAGCTCAGTTTTCATGCCTCTTTCCGATCAGTTGGGTTGGCGAAGCAAAAGACGTGAGCAATTGGATGGGAAATGTGTTGCAAGAAGGTAGTGCCGAGAAGTTCGCTCAATGGGGCGAAAGGACTAGGCTTTGCCAAGATCAAAGTATCTTGCGCGACTGGATCTATCTGCAGAGTGCAGACCACTTCTATTATATGAGTACGCGACAAGGTGCTGCGGGAGCTTTTAGTACTTACGAGAGCCCATACGATGCCTTCAATAACTTTATGAACGTGCTGAGTGACTTCTTGCTACGTGTAGAGGCACGCTACCCGAGCAGTATCGAAAACGAAGAGCTAAATGCACTGCTGCAAACGATTCACAACCAAGATATACAGATCCAGAAGTTAGAAGAAAAATTGGCGAAAAAACTGAAGTGAACAAGCCGAGTCTGCCAGAGAACGCTTGGCACTCTCAGATTCGCTTAGCGCCCGTGCTTCACTTTGTCGGGGTTGTTTTTGATGTAGTCGCTCCAGTTTTTGATGGCTCCACCTCGTGCCTGAGCCATCGGTCCCGAACTTAGGAAGTGGTGGCAGAGGGCTACAGCCAAGCCGTCTGTAGCATCGAGCTCTTTCGGCATTACATTGTCCGATAGCTTCAGTATATGTTGTAACATGCCTGCTACTTGCTCTTTCGAGGCGGCTCCGTTGCCCGTGATGGCTTGCTTGATGCGCAGAGGTGCGTATTCCACTACAGGGATATCACGAGCAAGAGCGGCTGCTATAGCCACACCCTGTGCGCGCCCCAGCTTGAGCATACTCTGAACGTTCTTGCCATAAAACTGCGATTCGATAGCCATTTCATCCGGTAGAAATTCATCGATTAGACCCGTTATACGGTCGTAGATCCTTTTGAGTCTCAGGTTGTGATTGTCGAATTTGCCAAGCTGTATCACTCCCATTGCTAGGTGTCGAGGCTTATTGTTCGTAACCTGCAAGACCCCGTAGCCCATTACTATTGTACCTGGGTCTACTCCTATAATGATGCGTTCGCTATTGATCTTGGCTCCCTCTTTGTTCATCGTAGCTCCAAGCATTCCATGCTACTGCTAAAGTGTAAGAGCTTTCCAGCCAAGCGGGCGAAACTGCTATTCAGATGCTTGCTCCCTTGGGTCTGTAGGTACTGCTCAAGGGTATCCATACTATCGGCATAGAAGTGTAGGGCAAAGGAGCTGTAGTC
>CAZHWP010000033.1:24956-25301 GCA_964535945.1 uncultured Porphyromonas sp. | reverse complement strand
CCATCCAACATCTACCTAAACACGAAGGTAATGCCTGCCAACACCGAGATATTTACAGGAGAAGAAAACAATCACGTATTGGCCAGAAATAGTGCCGTAGCGGTAGTGGATCTAGCACCACAGTACAACTGGGGGCACCCTTGTAAGCACGTCCTATTCGATGCCGAGACAGGCGAACAGTACGACAGTTTCGACTCGCAGCTGCCTACTAGCGAACTATATAGCAACAATGCCGACTTCAAAACCATCCAAGAAGAAGTAAAGGTAGTAGATGCAGACTTAAAAATAGAAGTAGCGAAAGCAAAAATACCCGAATTGGAAATAGAGATCAACCGAGGAGTAGGC
>CAZHWP010000033.1:0-24946 GCA_964535945.1 uncultured Porphyromonas sp. | reverse complement strand
GTCAACGACCTTGAGTTTATGTACCGAGTGCTGGTAGATGTGTACAAATTTGACCGTAATAAGATCATCGTACTAAACGAAAACGGAACAGTTCATCACGCAGAGTCGTGGGCAGATGGGCCCAATGCTCGCTGGGCTGGAAACAACACACCCTATCGTATGCGCGTAGATGGTCCAGGCTCAAAGAAAGTACTGATCGACACGATCCGTGGCTTACGAGACAAGATAAAAAGCAACGACTTACTTTTTATCCACACCAATAATCACGGTGGACGTCAAAACAATCAATCAACCCTCTGCACTTGGCCAAACTGGGATTCGGTTACGGCTAACGAATTTGCCAATGAGCTAGCAAAAATACCCGAGCACAGATCACTCGTAGTGATGATGGAGCAATGCCACTCGGGAGGATTTATGCAACCCATCCTCAATAAGAGCAAAGCCAGAAGGATCCACTTCTCGGCTGCATGTAGAGCAGACAGATCGTCTATCGGCGGACAGAACTTCGACCCCTTTGCCCTTGATTGGATTGCTGCAATGAACGGGAAGTACCCAACTAGTGCCTTGCGTAGTAGAGCCGATGAAAGCTACGACAACCGCGTCTCTGCCAGTGAAGCATTTGCCTATGCAAAGCGCCACAAAGACGACTACGACACTCCAGTTACGGGCGAGTACCCAAGTGGCATTGGTAGATTGCTCTACCTCGATGAACCTGGTCAGGTGGTAGGAAACAAAAACTCGAAGGAGTTCCATCAGTTTGGATGCTGCTGGGTAAAGAGAATGAGCTCGCACAACATGGTCATAATGGAATCTGCCCAAGAAGCCATGAACAAAGGATACAATGGCTGCTGGTATTGCAGGAGAAAGTATGACAACGGCTAGCCTAAAGGCTCGAAGCAGTTTCTAGCAAACGAATGATCCCCTCTCGATAAAACCGATGGTTTTTCGAGAGGGGATCTCACATTTGTGCTAGCTACTTGCTATCGGAGCAGAACCTGCCTATGTATTATTCCTTTACACGACCTACATACGATCCGTCGCGGGTATCAACCGTGATAAGTTCGCCATCTTGGATAAATAGCGGCACTCTGATCTCTGCCCCTGTCTCTACTGTAGCAGGCTTGAGGGCATTGGTAGCTGTATCGCCCTTTACACCAGGCTCGGTGTAGGTAATGCGCAGGTTTACGTGGGCTGGGAGCTCGCAGGTCAATACGGTTTCGTTTGAAGCCAATACCATAGCTTCTACCATATCGCCATCTTTGAGGAACTGTACTCCATCGATACTTTCGCCTGGGATAGAGATTTGCTCAAAAGTCTCGGGATGCATGAAGTTGTAGCCCATTTCATCCTTGTATAAGAATTGATAGGGGCGACGCTCAATGCGCACCTCGTCGACCTTTACGCCACTAGTCCATGTTTTCTCGAGCACACGACCCGAAGATACGTTTCTTAGTTTAGTTCGTACGAAAGCTGGGCCCTTGCCTGGTTTTACGTGTAGGAACTCGATGATGAAGAAGTATTGACCATCGATGTCTAAGCACATGCCGTTTCTAAAATCTGCTGTTGTAGCCATAGATATTTATTCTGTTTTTAATTAGTTCTATCGATTAAAATGCCGCATTCTACTTCCAGTTTGTATGCTTTCACACTGCGGCAGTAGCTCATTGAGCACTATTAAATGCAAAAGTAGTCTTTTTTAGAGAAATAGAGCGGCAAATAATTCGTAACTTGCAGCCAAATAGACATACACAGCTCGCATGAAAGATTTTCTTAGTGCCCTAAGGCGCTTCGTACCACCCTACAAAAAATACGTTATTTGGAGCGTATTGGCCAATATACTTAGCGCCCTGCTAAACCTGTTGTCCTTTGCGCTCATCGTGCCCATTCTCTCTATACTATTTAGAGTACAGAGTGCCGCCACAAGCTATATCCCCATGGACGATCTCGAATGGTGGAAGATGGGCGAGCTGGTCAATACGCTCAAAAACAACTTTGAGTATTCGATCAATCAGATGATCGAAGTGCAGGGGGGCTCCTTTACACTCATTATGCTGGGCATCTACTTGGTGCTGATGACTGGGCTAAAAGTGTCGGCCATGTACCTAGGATTCTATAGCATGATACCCCTACGAACAGGAGTAGTAAGGGATATTCGCAATCAGATCAACGATAAGATCATTGCCCTACCCCTCTCTTTCTTTAGCGAAGAACGTAAAGGAGATATCTTGGCACGTATTTCGGGCGACGTCAACGAAATAGAAGCGTCTGTACTGAGCTCCCTAGACCTGATTCTTAAAAACCCGATCCTTATTGTAGTATATCTCTCCATCATGCTCGTACTTAGCTGGGAGCTAACGCTATTTGTATTTATACTACTTCCTATAGCTGGCTGGATAATGGGTAAGGTAGGTAAGAACCTCAAGCGAAAAAGCTTCGAAGCCCAAAGCCAATGGGGCGGACTAATGAGCCAAATAGAAGAAACGCTAAGTGGGCTACGCATCATCAAGGCCTTCAATGCCGAAAAGAAGATTGGCCAGCGCTTCCGGAGCTCCAACGAAGAGTACCGCCGCACGAGTATGCGCGTTTTTCGACGCCAGCAGCTAGCACACCCCATGAGCGAGTTCTTGGGCACTGCCACTATAGCCATCGTACTCTGGTATGGAGGTTCGCTGATATTACAAGACAATAGCAGTATCGATGCTGCCACCTTTATATACTACCTCACCATATTCTATAGCCTCATCAATCCAGCCAAAGAGCTGAGCAAGGCTTCGTATACCATCGAAAAAGGCTTAGCCTCGATGGAACGTATCGATAAGATTTTGCTTGCCGAGTCGGATATAGTCGATCCAATCAACCCGCTACCAATCCCCTTCGAGCATGAGATCTGCTACACAGATGTGTGGTTTCGCTATGCCGATGAGTGGGTACTCAAGGGGATAAACCTAAAGATCGAGAAAGGGATGACAGTCGCTTTGGTGGGACAGAGCGGATCGGGCAAGAGTACGCTGGTAGATCTATTGCCTCGATTCTACAACATCGATAAGGGTTCGATTTGTATAGACGGAGTAGCTATCGATAAAGCTACGAGCAAGGAGCTTAGACAACTTATGGGCAATGTCAATCAAGAAGCCATACTATTTAACGATACTGTCTTTAACAATATAGCCTTCGGCAGCGAAGACGCTTCGATCGAAGAGGTGGAGCGTGCTGCAAGGATCGCCAATGCGCATGAGTTTATCGAGCAGATGCCCGAGGGATACCAGACAAACATCGGCGATAGAGGCAGCAAGCTATCTGGAGGCCAGAGACAAAGGCTCAGCATAGCACGTGCAGTTCTTAAGAATCCGCCCATATTAATCCTCGACGAAGCCACATCGGCTCTCGATACGGAGAGCGAAAGGCTTGTACAGGAAGCCCTAGAGCAACTTATGCAACATCGTACTACCCTTGTTATTGCGCATCGGCTTAGTACGATTCGCAAGGCAGACCTTATCTGCGTAATACACGAGGGGGAAATCGTAGAGCAAGGACAGCATGACGAGCTCTTGGCTCGAGAGGGTTATTACAGTCGCTTGTGTAATATGCAAAGCTTCAGCGAAGATTAGCTAACTTTGTAGGCAATTAGGACAAATGTCACTAAAATGAAAAAATTCGACTACATAGTTGTGGGTGGAGGCCTGGCAGGCCTTTATACAGCATACGTGGCTTCGGCACACGGCAGCGTGGCTCTCATCACAAAGGAGAGCCTTAGGGATAGCAATTCCTACAACGCTCAAGGAGGTATTGCAGCTGTTACCGCAGCCAGCGATGCTCCACACGAGCATTACCTCGACACACTCGAAGCTGGACGAGGGCTATGCGACGAAGCTGCCGTACGCATACTCACCGAAGAGGCACCCGCTCGAATTAGCGAATTGATTGCTTGGGGTATGCGCTTCGATTTGGAAAAGGACGGAGCATTGGCCCTCGGGCTAGAAGGGGGACACCACCAACACCGCATCCTGCACGCTGGTGGCGATGCTACAGGACGCTTGGTTACGAGCTTCATGATAGACGAAGTGCTAGAAACCGAAAACATTGAAATATTTGTAGGACACCAAGCCGTAGAACTACTGTTAAATGATGAAGGAGTATGCTGTGGCGTATGCACTTGGGACTGGGCCAATGGCTACTTCGAAAGATTTCTGGGGCGAAACACAATAATGGCTACAGGAGGCTCTGCAGCCATATACCAACGTAGTACCAACCCACGTAGCACCCTTGGCGATGGCATCGCCATGTGCTATCAGGCTGGCTGCACCATCAGAGATATGGAGTTTGTACAGTTTCACCCCACCGCATTGTACCAACCCAATTCGCCAGACGCCTTCCTGATAAGCGAAGCTGTAAGAGGCGAAGGTGCTCATCTACTCAATGCTCACGGCGAACGTTTTATGTTGGGGGTGCATCCCCTGGCCGAGCTGGCAGCTCGAGACATCGTGGCTCGAAGCATCTTTATGGAAATTATGAAAGATGGCAAGGACTTTGTTACCCTCAGCCTAAAGCACTTAGACCCTGAGCGAATCAAGATGAGATTCCCTACTATTTACAACAGGTGTAAGTCTCTTGACTTGGACCTTACAGATTCGATACCCGTAGCACCTGCTGCTCACTACACAGTGGGCGGTGTGGCCTGCGACCTCAACGGACAAAGCTCCGTACCGAGGCTATATGTGGTGGGCGAGCTTGCTTCATCTGGAATCATGGGAGCTAACAGATTGGCATCGAACTCGCTCATCGAGTGCTTAGTTTTTGGGCATCGTGTAGTACAAGACTCGCTGGTCGAAAGAGCTGATATCGACCTGAGTAGCTACAAACCAAACAAGATAGGAATGCCCAAGGACATTGGAATCTATGAAAAGATCAAAGCAGAATTGGCAACTCTTCTGATGAGCCACGCCGGCATTATAAGAAATGAAACGGGGCTAAGCTATGCCCATGCCGAGATAGAAAAGATGGAACAAAGCCTAGCTAGCGAACGAGGCTTATACAGCCATTTTGCAAAGCAACTTCTTACTATCGGCAAGTTGATTGTAAGTAGCGCCCTTGCTCGCAAAGAGAGCAGAGGAGGGCACTACCGAGATGACTACCCTAGCTCCCAGCCCGAATGCCTCAAGCATACCCTATGCAGCATCCACCAAGATACGATAGCATAGGCTACAAACGTTATTAAAGAACAAGAAAAACCAAGGATAAGACGATGATCAACGAAGATGTATTAATAGACAAGCTGATAGATCTAGCTATCGAAGAAGATATTAACACAGGCGACATTTCGTCTGCTGCAATTATCCCAGAGTCTGAGGCCGCTATGGCTACGATGACCCTCAAGGCAGACGGAGTCGTGTCTGGTATCAGTATTGCCGAGCGCATATTCAAACGCTTTGGTCAGGTACGTTGGCGCACCTATGCTAAAGATGGTGAGGCACTGAAACGTGGACAGATAATAATCCGCGTAGAGGGGAGTTACCTTACCCTATTGCAAGCCGAGCGCATCTCTCTCAATATCCTCCAGCGAATGTCTGGTATCGCTACCGAAACGGCTCTCTACGTTGCCGAATTGGAAGGACTCAAGACTAGGCTACTCGATACGCGCAAGACCGCTCCAGGTATGCGTGTACTCGACAAGATGGCTGTGCGCCACGGTGGCGGGCTAAATCATCGCATGGGACTACATGATATGATTATGCTCAAAGACAATCACATCAAAGTGGCAGGTGGAGTAAAAGAGGCCATCGAAGCAGCACGCAGGAATCTCCCTTTGTCGGTCAAGCTAGAGGTAGAAACCACTCGAATATCTCAGGTAGAAGAGGCTTTGGCGGCAGGTGCCGACATCATTATGCTCGACAATATGGACACTGAAAGTATGCGAGAGGCCGTAAAGCTTGTAAATGGACGAGCAAAAACCGAAGCAAGTGGCAATATGAACCTACGGCGCATACGAGAAGTGGCAGAAACTGGTGTCGATTACATCAGTGTAGGTGCACTCACTCACTCCGTTACGGCTCTCGACATCAGTATGAACTTCATCATCAATCCCTAATCCGTTGCGATTGATCACTATCGCTATTACTACAGACAAAACAACATGCAAAAGAAAGACATTATCTTTGAGATCCAACGACTCAAAGAGGAGAAAAATGCCATTATCTTAGCGCACTATTATTCACTACCCGAAGTACAAGACATTGCAGACTTCCTCGGCGACTCACTTGCTCTATCAAGACAAGCCGCCGAGACCGAAGCAGATACAATTTTGTTTTGTGGCGTACACTTTATGGCAGAGACTGCAGCCATTATTTCGCCTCAAAAGAAAGTACTCACGCCCACTCGCTATGCAGGCTGCTCGCTAGCCGAAGGGGCAAGTGCTGCTGGACTCAAGGAGTGGAAAGAAAAGAATCCCGACGGCGTAATCGTGAGCTATGTCAATACGACTGCCGAAGTAAAAGCCTATACAGACTACTGTTGTACGTCGAGCAATGCTCTCAAAGTAATCAAATCAATCCCTGCCGACAAGAAAATCCTCTTCGGGCCAGACCGCAATTTGGGTGCTTATATTATAGAAGCCACTGGCAGAAAAATGGAACTATGGGACGCAGCTTGCTTTGTACACGACCGTATCGATGAAGAGTCGCTACTCGAAGCCTTAGAGCTTCACCCCTATGCCGATTTGCTTATCCACCCCGAGAGTGCTGGGGCTGCTTCTAAAGCCATACTAAACTCTCCTAGAGCCTTTGCATACTCAACATCGGGCATCTTGGAACATGCCAAGAGGTCTGACAAGAAGCAGTTTATCATAGCTACAGAACCAGAGATCCTACACCAGCTAAAAAAAGCAAGCCCAGACAAAGAATTCCTTGCTATTCAGCCCAATAACCGCTGTCACTACATGAAGCAGGGAGGACTTTGGGAGGTCTATGAAGCGCTCAAAGACGAAGCATATGTGGTAGTAGTACCCGAGGAAATACGCAAGCGCGCCATCCTTTCGATAGAGAGAATGCTCGCTATCGGTTAATAGCTAGAGCGAATGCAATACGTGCATGAAGGACTTCTGGAGTAGCAACTTCAGGAGTCCCTTCACTTGCATTTTACAATATTTCTTCATTGTAGGAACACAAAAAAATCGAAACCAGATCTTATGAAAGCTTACCATCTATTTTTTGCATTTGTCCTTTGTTGCCTAGCTGCATGTAAAACAGAGCAAAACACTACAACTCCAGCCTCGAAGAGTATTCGTGTGGCCGTATTCGATGGGCATGGAGGGGCGCAATCTTGCATTTGGGAGACGCTCGCAGCCCTAAGGCTAGATCCTGAAATGGACGTTAGAAGCATCACTACTGCAGATATTGCTGAAGGTGTACTCGACTCGATAGATGCGATAGTAATACCTGGAGGCGGGGGCAGCAGACAATACCTCAACCTCGGCAACGAAAACCAAAGGCGCATCAAAAACTTCATTGAGCAAGGAGGAGGGGCTGTAGGTATCTGTGCTGGTGCATACCTATTTTCAAATACGCCTGGCTATGCATCGATGCAATTAAATGGCGCCCAAGCCATCGACATCGAGCATGACAATCGTGGGCACGGAATAGCTAAGTTTACACTCACAGAGCGGGGCAAAGAGCTTTTTCCAGAGCTTAGCGAAAGAGATACTCTCTTTGTAATGTATTACGAGGGACCTGTATTTGTGAAAAATGCAGAGGACAGCATTCAGTACGAAAGCTATGCTACGATGCAAAGCGACGTACACGAAGAAGGAAATGCCCCTGCCAATATGACCAACGACAAGCCATTCTACATTGCCAACGAGTACGGAAAAGGCCGAGTATTCAGCTCGATAGCCCACCCCGAAGCAACTCCTGGCATGATGTGGATGATCCCGCGCATGGTTAGGTGGACGTTGCACAAACCCTACATTACATACAAAAAAGAAGTGATGAACCCAGAGCTCTTCGACCGAGAGCTACTAATGAGTGTAGCCGACCTAAAGCAAGAGGCAAGCTACTACGAAACGTTTCTCTATGGTAGCCCAAGCGAAAAACTCGAAGCTCTCGACTGGCTTGAAGAGAAGCATTCATGGGATGCCAAGCGCTGGCTTCAGGGATTGCTATTCGACGGAGATACAGCAGTACGATTAAGAGCAGCTCGCTACATCGCCAACACGCAATACCTACCTTACCTACCTGAGCTACGAGCTGCACACAAAGCTGAGCAAGACCAAAGAGTAAAAAATGAAATGGGCAAAGCTTTGAAAGACTTAGAATCATTGCTTCCCTAAGCACATTGTGCGATGAGGAGACTGCGCATCGAGATTATTAATCTACAACCTTATATTTGGGGTATATTTAGAGTATATCACGCCAAATGATCAGTATAAAATCGCTTTAGAAAGAGATAAAACAAGGATACTCCCATAAATAAACAGCTCCAAAGTTTGCAATTCACAATAATTGTTGTACCTTTGCATCAGCAAAATGATCGCGGAGTGGAGCAGTGGTAGCTCGTTGGGCTCATAACCCAAAGGTCGTAAGTTCGAATCTTGCCTCCGCAACTACAGAGAAGCCTTAGAATGGTAGCCCCATTCTAAGGCTTTTTCATTTTCCTTGTAGCTTGAAGCTAAAAGAAAAGATGCACACTTCACCATTACAGTCACATTTTCTCGAAAAAACGAAGAGAATTGTAATCGTGCAAAGGAATGGGATCCAATGACTCCTTTCACTCTAAATCACAACGCCTTGCAATTTATTAATTCTCACACAGCTTCAAGGGACTAGGTCGAAAATAGAATATTGACACAGCCCCATCGCTACCCAATACGTTGGGAATCGTTTCCCGAACTAATGGGAATTTAGTACTGTCGGCTCGAAAGCATAGGAATAATCTGTGGCAAAGTCGGGAAGCTCGTTCTATCGTCGCCATGTCAAACAGATGAAGTTCTAAACTTGGTAGATACAAACGCTAGCCTACGACGAAGATTACGAATTGCTACTAGGAGCTTACTTCAACAGCTTCAGACCCTCAAGTGCAGACTGATCGGAGGGGCTCAGGATCAATACAGTATTAAATAGCGAGCGTGCCTCGTTCTTTTTGTCAAGGAAATACTTGGTCCAGGCACTCATCAGGGTAGAGTGATAGTCGAAGGGGTATGCCTGGCGCACGTTCTCGAAGTATTGCTCGGCCTTAGCAAAGTCTTTGAGGTAGTAATAATAGTTGCCGAGGAAGTAGTTTCCTTTCAAATTGACACGATCGATAGTTACAATACGTATATAGGTGGCAACGATCTCTTTCGTCAAGCCTAGCAGATCGAGCGGATAAAGCAAGCCCTGCTGAGCTTCCAACGACTTGGGTCTTAGTCTTGTGGCTTCGAGGTAAAACTTGCGACTGCTTTGGTAATCCTGGGCTAGATAGTAAAGCCATCCCTTGCGCATAGCTTTGTGATAGTCGTAGCCCTTTACCTTAGCGAGCGCATTTATAGCATCATGATAGAGGGCTGCGGTCTCGAGCCTATAGCTCTCGGCAAACTGTGTAGAAGCATTGGACTGCGCCTTGCTGCTATGAGGTAATGTCAAGAGTGCGAGTAGCAAAAGAACCAACGTATACACACGAAGTGACGCATAGGGCAACGATCGTTCCGATTGTGTTTCCAATACACTTATAGATACCATGAGAAAGCCAAGTCAATTAGGTGGTTGTTGTATTTATAACTCTTAAAGCCAGTGTATGAATAGGCATAGCCCTCACGTTGCTGCCATTGATATGAGGCCGACAGAGCAATGGGGCCGACATAATACATGAGTGAAAGTCCTGCAATTGCTTTGATAGGATCGAACGTATCGAAGATCAGCATGCCGCGCTCGCTGATATAGTTGAGGTGATTGCCTATACTCGCATTCACCTGAAGCCAAATGGGATTGGCCAGCTTCATGGCAAAGTTTTGAGCGAAGACATACTGATTGAGCTTCCATGCCTTATCATTTCGGATATATGCAACCGAACTACTCCCATAGAAGTCAAGATTGCCCAAGGGGAAATAGCTCAGCATCGCTTTGGCTTGGTACTGCTTCGTATCGGCAAAAGTAGAATAAGCCAAAGAGAGCTCGGGCGTGAAATAGGTATAGCGCTTGGCTGCAAAAGCTAGGATCGAATAAGCTATGCTCGATCGCTTCAGATCGGCGCTTTGGGGGCTATCATAAGCGTTGCGAAGCCTGTCGATCAGAAACAATGATGAAGAAAGGCCAAGCTCCAAATTACGTTTACTGAAATAAGAAAAAGAAGCCAAAGCTTGGTGCTGATCGGCATGTCCCCGAGCGTACGACACAGCTCCACTAGTTCGCAAGAACTTATTGCTGAAATATTGATACCCTAAACTAAGCTTACTACGTGCACCCAAGTTGAAGCCCAATGCAAAGTTGACATAATGCATCCGTTGGTACTGATTGATCGAGTCGTACTGCGCATACTTGATTCGCTTTGCATCCCTATTATCGCTATTCATAAATCCCCCCGAGAGCGCTACATACTCTAATAGGCCTGTCTTTAGAGCAATCAATTCTTGTTGCTCCGCATCCATCGAATAGGCATAAGCTCTGGCCCTGCGCAGCTGACCACTCATCAGATAAGATCGATACAATGCAAGTTCAAGCCTCGGAGTACCCAGTCCGGAATCCACCATCTGACCATAGAGCTGTGCAGCTTTGGCGTAATTTCCTTTTATGAAGTACGAATCAGCAATATCGACCTGTAAGCTGGGAGCTTCTGCAAAGGCGCTTGTATCGGATAGAACATGAATGGCATGCGAATCCACAGCAGAAAAAACAACTCGCTGCTTGACAAGAGAGTCGGCAGCAGTTTGTGCTTGAAGCTCCAGACAAATGAACGCCATGGCAAAAGCAACTAAGAATATTCTATACATAATTCGTGGGTCTTTGTACTAATTTCTATTTGATTGATAGTTACATTTAACTGAATTTGCTCTCGGCTATGCTTGATGCCCAGAAAACTTGTCTCGGTTTCGACCATGAAGCTAGCTTTCGAAGCAAAGTAGGCATTATCTATCACTTCAAGCTTGGAGCGATAATCGACCTTTGTGAAAATAACAAAAGGAGCCAACAAATCTTGAAAGACCCTGAGCAGAGGCAACTGTTCTTTGCTCAGAGGAATAGAGTCTTGAATCTGCAGATTCTTCTCGTTAGACAGCAATAGCTTGAAGCAAGACCTATAGAACAAATAGAGTGGCGAAGATTTCTTGCCTTCGAAATCGGTAAAGTAAAAAAGCAAATTGTCGTTTTCAACATACGCCCTCGAACGAGTTTTCTCACAGTAAATATAACTCAGATTGTATGCATCGGTAGCTACCTGCCACTCAAAAACCTCGCCATTGTACTTGACGTGAAGCTTGCGCCCGGGCATCTTTGAAAATGCCGCTTGCAAAAGTGGCGAAGGCAAGGGATTAGAAATGACAGCACCTTCAGCTGGAGTCTCACCAACGCAAAGGCGTCTCATATCGCCTTGTTTCTCTACATAGTATGCAAACGGATAAGGATGTGTAGGAGCTCCAATTTCGGGACTGAGCTGCACCTGATAGTGCAAGTGCGGAACAGCCGACCGACCCGAATTGCCCGAACTAGCAATGATAGCGCCCTTTGTTACGTACTCTCCTAATCCTACTTTGATACTATCCTTGCGAAGGTGGCTAAGCTGAGTGTATAGGCCATTCATATGGTTGATAACAATGCTATTGCCCCAGTTCTTGACCGTATCTACTTCGCCAATGGGATTGTCTTCGACCGAAGTATCAATAGCACAAATATAACCATCTGCTGGTGCCAAAATCGGTTTCGAAAAGCAAAAGAAATCTTCATTGCGATTGCAAAAACCTGTACAGGGAATACCTGGCTCAGCTTCGACAACGAAGTCGAGGGCATGCTTCCACTCTCCAAGATGTGTATGCTCGCCATCGTAGGCTTGGCTCACAGTCCATTCGTCGAGAAAAGGTAGCTGCAGTTTAAAGAGCAATTGCTGCCCAAATCGCTGCAAGTAGCTAACATTCTTGTAGACAGTTTTCTCTGGATTGTAATACTGAATAAACGGGAAGATAAAGAAGCGCATTTCGCTACGCTGACCTAAGATAAAGAGCGACAGGATGCAGAAGATACTGAAAGACAGCGTATAGGAGCTTAAACCAAAGGACAAAAGAAAAACATCAATACCCGTATTGACCATAAACAAGATGGGAGCAAAAACTAAAACCAAGAGATAGCTATAAACATTGGGTACCAAGAAAAAGCTTCCAATGGCCATCCCCCAAAAGATATAGTTCAGACCAGCCAAATTTTGCGTCAGAATCTGAATATCCACCCCTAGCAGCTTGCAACAGAGAAAGGCGCAAGAGAAGCCAAGGAAAGCAACAGTAGACTTGATGCGAGAATGCATCAATAATGCCAGTAGGATGATAAGCCCTATTAGAATACTATTGCCAAAGAAGATAGAAGAGAGTGTCTTGAGATAATAATACAGGATCTGAGGCAATTGGACATCGTCTAAGATCTGCGAGAAGGAGAACCAAGGGGCACGCATCTGCGAAGCTAGGATCACGGTGTAACGATCGAATGGCTCTATAATGGAGATATTGGTAAACGTATTGTAGGAAAGATCTACTATAAAGAGCGTGAGGACGAACGGTATGGTAAGGAAAGGGATCTTATGCTTGGCAAAGACCGTATCGAAACCAATACAAAACATCAATCCGAGTGTTACAGCCAAGATAAAGAGAATAAAGAATGAGAAATTGACGTGAAACTTATCGACGAGACTCATTCCAATAAATATGGCGTTGAAGCCATAGATACCACTCTCAATCTTCCACTTCGAATAGCCCAACGTATGAGCAAAAGCGTTCGTAAACAATACAGCAAACATACCTCCTAGGCCAAGGCGCAAATCGAATAGACTTAGCAATAGCAAGACAATAGCAAAGACTTTATTCTGCGAAAAGAAAATCTGTGCATAGCTATTGATCAGTCCATTCGAATGGATGCGCCAGTACCTAGCCAAGGTAGTTTTCATTGGTGAAAGGAATAAACTAGATCAGGTGCCTATAAGTCAAACTGCTGCAAATGTTCGGGCACAGATTCGCCAGCTACGATATCTTCTATCGACTCGGCCTTGCGAATCAATTGAGCAGTCCCCTTCGTATCGATCATTACTACAGCAGGACGCATCGTAATGAACTGCATCCACTGAGTAACATTGTAGGCTCCTACACTATGAATCAAATACCGATCGCCTTTTTTGAGCGGTGGCAAACTGATGCTTTCGCGAATACAATCAATATTCATACACAAGGGGCCATATAACACCACATCCTCATTGTGCGTAGAAAAATCTTGCACAGGAGAAACTCGATGATTGTACCAAAACGAAGTGAAGAGGATATTGACACCGGTGTCTACAACCAAAGCACGACGACCATCTGCCAGATGCTTACTTGCAATTACCGAACCGAGTAGGTGTCCAGCCTCATCGATCAGAGCACGACCAGTCTCGAGGATTAATAGTGGCAGTTCGTCTTGCTTGAAGCCATAGCTCAGTATGGTATTCGTAATCGCCTCGGCATAGTCGTCGAAGCTGGGAATTACATCTCCCCCCTGCAAGTACGAACCCTTAAGTGTATTGGGAGAGCAGAAGCCTCCTCCGAGGTCGATATATTTCAGTTTGACCTGATGCTGCTTGCCAATCTCATCCATCAGAGTACAGAGCTTGTGTGCAGCAGTAGAATAGGCATGTGCAGCAAGCATATAAGTACCAATGTGGCTATGTAAGCCCTCTAATACAATTTTCTTCTGCGCCACAATCTTAGTGATTGCATTCCATGCTTGCCCCGATTCGTAGTTAAAGCCAAAACGATCCCATTGCGGATAAACCCCTGTGTCCATATTCACTCGTATAGCTACACGAGCAGTAGCATCCATATCTTCGAGCACCTCTACCAAAGAGTACAATTCATCGAAATGATCGATATGGATCAACGATTCATTCTCTACAGCCAAGCGTAGGTCATCGGCAGTTTTATTAGGACCATTGAAAATGATGTACCTGCCAGGCACTCCGTTGCGAATGGCCTTATTGTATTCGAAACGAGAAACAACTTCGGCCCAACTTCCCTCTTGGTGAAAGACCTTACAGATAGCGTCGAGGTAATTGGTCTTGTAACTCCAAGCAAACTGCACCTTGGGGTAGCGCATTCTGAAAGCTCTACTAGCCTGTTGATAGGTTTTGCGAATTGTGTTTTCACTAAAGACAAAAAGAGGCGACCCATACTCTTGAGCTAGCCCACTTAGGTCAACTCCATCGATATCCTTCACAGGAAAGTACTCACTTCTGCTTCCAAACTTATTAAGTAATCCTGCGTTCAGCTTTTGAATTACAGGACGTTCATATCTACTTTTCATTGTTAATATTCTCCAGTTGTTGAAATTTTCTCAAAATCGCTAATATCTACTATCATATCATACGAGTAGCGAACAAACATGGTACCACTCTTACATGCCTCAAAAGGCTCTACATCTTGCCCCAGACACATCTTTACTAAAGCCTCTGGATGATTTTGCCCACAAGCCACAGCTAAGTATACCCAAGCAGGAAAACGAGGATTCATTTCGATGAGGTAATACTCGCCTTTATTATCCTTGATGAATTCCAATTCGCAACCACCACGCCACTGGCTCTTTTCGATCACCTTTCGCGATATCTCTATCAATTTCTCATCGGCCAGTGCTACCCCAGCCCAGCCCTTGCCTTTGTCGGTTATATAGAGCTTACGCATAGGCACAGCGCCAATACAACGTCCATTGCCATCGCCTAGGGCAGTCACATTTACCTCTGTCCCAGACACAAACTGTTGCACAATGATAGGATAACCCCATTTTGCAATCAATTTATAGAAGTGAGCCGAAGCCTGTTCAAACGAGTTTGCAACATAGGCATCGTAGTAGCGTCCCTTCACTACCATGGGGTAAGCAAGTTCCTGCTCTAAGTCTCTTAGCTCGGCAAGGCTATTAATCATAAAACTTTTGGGAACCTGAATTTCGTACTTCGTGCCAAAGTCGCCCAATTCAGACTTCTGTCTTTCTTCAAAGGACTCTGAAGAAGGCAAGAAACTTGCAATCCCCATCAGCTCCAAATCCTTTTGAATCTTAATAAAATTGTGCAACTCGGCATCAAAATTGGGAATTACGACATCTATCGGATCAACCGAATTGATATACGCCATACGCTCCCTTAGCGTAGTTGCCCCAGTAGAGGGGTAAGGTATTTGATAGACCTTATCGACCAAATCGCGCATGTAGATGCCTGGCTCCAGGCTATCGTAAGAAAGTCCAACGATGCGTACATCGAGCTCTTCACTTTCTTTGAGCGCTCTTATCACAGGGATTCCTGGCCCAGGACTGTCAATATTATTAAGCCCGGTTACAGCTACGGTGATTTTACGCTTAGTCATTTTCAATTAGTTGATAGTTTTTCAAAACGGTCAAGAAATCATTCAGATCCTTCTCGGCTGTAAAGTTGTCGACATCATATTCCTCCATCAAAGCAGGAATAATCTCACTTGCTTCGGCTCCTTCTCGTAGCTTAGCAATAATAAATGCAGCTGTTTTGTTGACATTATAGCTGTCGCCCGTAAGTGGATTAAAGATAAATCCGGTTTCACTGACAGCAATACTTTTGCTGATGTTCATAATCTTTTGTGTTGTTTGTAGTAATAGCGATGGGTAACAATACTCCGAGCTTGCCATGCTCTGTTCTAGTCTAAGCAGAAACATGGCATACTCGAAAGTGGGCTCTAAATTTAGTTTTTCTTTTTGATATTAGAGCTTTCTTGGTGGTCACAAATGCCATTTTTATTTGCATCGACAAAATTTGGTCCCTGTGCATTTGCTTGGCGATTGCGATACAAGCGACGTCCTTCTCTATTCGCAACTCGGGGCGACTTGCCACTTTTGAAGTGGTCACATACGCCATCCTTGTTGGCATCGACGAAGTTGGGACCCCTGTTTCTGCCATCACGGAAGCGATGCATTCTACGAGCTTCCCCTTTATTGACACGAGGCGACTTGCCACTTTCTAAGTGGTCGCATGCACCATCCTTATTGGCATCGACAAAATTTGGTCCCTGTGCGTTTGCTTGGCGATTGCGGTACATACGGCGTCCCTCTCTATTTGCAGATCGGGGCGACTTACCACTTTCTAAATGATCACAAACACCATCCTCATTGGCATCGACAAAATTTGGACCGCGACGTGCTAGATCTTGCTTCTGCAAATCATTCTTACCAAGTTCATTTTTCACGATCTCTTTCTTAGACAAGTCCTTGTTTGTTGGTGTCTTACTACTCTGTGCATTCATTAGCGCCGAGCTCACAAAAAGGCTCAAGGCGATAAGCATTAGTTTTACATTCATGGTTTTACTATTGTATCTATTTGATTATTATTTCTTCCGTTATGTCCCCTCATACGCCCATGCGTACGGTGTCCTCTCCGATAAAGCAATTGCTCCTCACTACGATTGGCTTTATCTTCGAATAGTGGCAGGAAAGCCATGCGGAGAGTTTCTGATTGCTCGGGATTAGCAATTTTTCTCAACTCAAGATAAAGCACATTTGTCGCCAGTTTTAGCTGGCTGTGGTGCGCCCCTATATGTAAAGCCAAACGAGTGGTTTGCGCTGTATCAGGCTCAGCCCTATTGAGTTCATCAAACAGCACATGCTTGAGCGAGTCAATCTCAAAAATCAATGGGTTGGCAATAGCTCTAAAAGATTTATTGGCTGTACGATAAGCATGCATCTGCTCATCGTCGAAGCCAAGCTCTTGCCTAAAGAAACGTCCATTTAGCACTGCCCCATTGCTGGCATCGGTTACGATGCCAGTTTCAAATTCGGCCTGTTGCTTTTTGTAGTAATAAGTCAGCCAAGTAGCCAAGTTTAGAGCTAGCAAAAAAGCAACTATCGAAATGAGTATTCGTATTTTCTTATTCAATGTCATCGAAGCTATAGTATGATAGGTTTTCAATCTGAGCGTCGTCGATATAGAGTCGATGCTCATCGGCAGGACTCGATTTCATAAAAGCATTCCCCACCAAGACGCCTAAAACCGATGCTGCCGCCATACTCAATAGTATCGGACGCCATACAGCAATTTGCGTTTGTCTGTGAGATACAACTCTAGTTGCCTCGATTCGTGCCATCAAATTGGCAGCAAAATCTTTACTAGGTTCTTGTCGCTTCTCGGTATCGATGAACTCTTGTATGTAATCTTTTTTGTTCATTCTAATAGTCTCTACGCATATAGACAGGTGTAGTTGGCCTTATCCTATGCTTTGTTTCAATTTTTTCTGCAAATTCTTTTTTGCCCGTTGCAGCAACTGCTCTACACTACCCTCGCTAAGATTCATTATTGAAGCAATCTCCTTCTGTGGAAGCTCTTCGTAATATCTAAGAATAAAGGCGCTGCGTTGTTTAGTGGGGAGAGAATCGATAGCCGTGGCAATTTTTCCTCTAAGCTCACGGGTCTCCAGATCATCTTGGGGCGAATCTTTAGAAGAAGGCTGAGCCAGCAGCGAATCTAACGGCAAGAAAAAAGAAAGCATGCGTTTCTTCTTCACCTCGTTTAGGCATTCGTTCACTGCAATTCGATACAACCAGGTAGAAAATTTCGAGCGCTGTTCGAAAGTATCCAATTTCTGAAAAACCTTCAAAAACACATCCTGACTAAGTTCTTCGGCATCTTCGGCCGAATGCAAAAACCCCATAGCCGTACCAAAGACCTTTTGTTGGTATCTTTCCACTAAGGTCTTAAAGGCCACCATATCGTCCGACAGTGTGGCTTGTATCAATTCCGTATCGGTCATAAATTGGGTAAAGAATGCTGTACTTCTAATAACTTAGACAGCAATATACGGAGAATCCTACTCTTTCGTCCACTCATTATTAGAATCTTTTCACAAACAAGTCCTTCAAAACCCAAAAAAGTCCCACTCTTTACAAAAAAGAGTGGGACTTCACAATTCATGATTTCCTATTTATATGCTGCGATAAGCTAAGCTCTGCAGTCTATACTGCCCAATGGCAGAA
This sequence comes from uncultured Porphyromonas sp., assembly GCA_964535945.1. Classification (GTDB taxonomy): domain Bacteria; phylum Bacteroidota; class Bacteroidia; order Bacteroidales; family Porphyromonadaceae; genus Porphyromonas. The sequence goes on along the minus strand of CAZHWP010000033.1, from coordinate 6,776 downwards.
AGGATAGCAATTATTAAGCTTCAGTTGCAGGAGCCTCTTCGGCTGGAGCTTCTTCGGCTGGAGCTTCTGCAGGTGTTTCTTCGGCTGTAGCTGCTGCTTCAGCCTCAGCTTTTGCCTTAGCTTCTTCTGCTCTTTTTGCTGCCAAAGCTTCTTGCTTCGCTTTGTTTACTGCTTTCTCAGCATCCAAACGAGCTTTTTCGATTGCTAGTTTAGATTCTTTTTCTTTAGAAGCTACACCTTCCAACTTGTCTTTCTTTGACTTGAGCCATGCATCGAACTTAGAGTCGGCTGCTGCTTCGTCGAAAGCACCCTTCTTAACACCCTCCAAGAGGTGCTTTTTGAGGTAAACGCCTTCGCGTGAAAGAATGTTGCGAGTAGTATCGGTAGGCTGAGCACCTACACACACCCAATAAAGAGCACGCTCGAAATTCAAATCTATTGTGGCGGGATTCGTATTCGGATTATATGAACCGATCCTTTCAATAAATTTGCCATCTCGTGGCGCTCTACTGTCTGCAATTACGATCTTATAAAAAGCGTAGCCTTTGCGACCGTGTCTTTGCAATCTGATTTTTGTTGCCATTGTTGAATTCTATTAGTGCTGTTTATATTGTTAGCGAGCGCAAAGTTACGTCTATTTTTGCATTCCACAAGCGTTTTTCATCTATTATTCTCCTCGCAATAGAAATACTGCACTTCAAAATGAAGAAGCCATTCTAGATAGAAAACGAAAAGGAAGCTAAAACAACACAAAAGAAAGTTTGTCTTGCTATAGCTGCAACTCCTTAAGCTTCTGCAGGAAGATAGGCATCCCTTGCGTGGCAGTGGCTTGAATCACTTCGATGCGACTTCCTATACTTTGTCGAGCAGGCTTAGGATCAATGAGAAATATCGGACAAGTCTTGGGGGCATAGTTCATAAGCCCAGCAGCTGGGTATACATTGAGCGAAGTACCTATTATTAGTAACAAATCGGCCTTACTCACAAGCTCCACTGCGCGCTCCATCATAGGGACAGCCTCGCCAAACCAGACAATGAATGGACGCAACTGATGCCCATCGGGTGCCAAATCGCCAATCTCCAAGTCTGGCTTATCTGGGTTAATGGGATAAGTCTTTTCAGTATTCACCACCGAGCAGTTCTTCATCAATTCGCCATGCAGGTGTATCACATGTTTGCTACCAGCTCGCTCGTGTAGGTCATCTACATTCTGAGTTACGATCTGCACATCATACTCACTTTGCATCTCGGCAAGTGCCATATGGGCAGCATTGGGCTTACAACCAACATAGCTGCGCCGGCGCGCATTATAAAAATCTAGAACAAGTTTAGGGTTGCGCCTAAACCCATCGATCGATGCTACATCTTCAACGGGATGATTCTCCCATAAGCCATCACTATCTCTAAAAGTTGAAATTCCACTCTCGGCACTCATGCCAGCTCCAGTAAGAACGACTATTTTTTTCATATTCATATTAGCACATCAATTATTAGCAACTCCCTTACGTCCTTTACGTAGGACATCTGAAGTATTAATGGGTACCACACAGACCCACTCAAAGCAAAGATAAGCCAATAAGCGTATATTTGCAAGGTAAAAAACAGTACAAAACAGCTTTGAATGACACAAATGAGCAAACGTAATCACGCAATAGACACACTCCGAGTGCTTGCAGTAATAATGGTTATAGGTATTCATACAGCGGGACAGTACGTGCTAGACAACCCGCTCTTCGACTCGAACTACTGGGTGGCTGCCACCATTGAAGCCATAGTACAAGTGGGGGTACCTCTATTCGTGATGATAAGCGGAGCATTTATTTTGAGCAAGTTGGACTCTTGGCAGGAGCATTACCACAAACGACTGGCGAGACTACTCTGGCCCTTGATCGTATGGCTTCCAGCCTATTGGATATGGATGTGGATAAAAGGCGATGATGTAGTAAGCTACCTGCAAGGCTTTTGGCAAGGAAGAGCATTCATGCACCTTTGGTACTTAGTGATGCTGCTTGGACTTTACCTGATGGCACCCTTTATTAGCGAAACCATACGAAGAATAAAGAAGCGCTACCCGATTAGCTCGCAACACCTATTATGGGGCTTCACGATTATTCTCTTTGCTATCGGAGCTTCGGCTCGTTTCTACGACGCATACTTCGATTATCAGCGTTTCTTCCCATACATAGCATTCGATTTCACAGGCTATTTCTTGGCAGGCTATTTATTTGTATCTAAGCCCATACGCAAGCTATCTCCGTGGATTATACTCTATATTGTAGCTACTACGCTCACTTTTGTAGCAGCCTACTATGCCAAAAGACTGCTTAATTCGTATTATTTCTACAACAACTTAGCGCCAGGAATCCTAATCGCTTCCGTAAGCCTATTTGCACTCTTTAGCTCACAGCGACTTAAAGCAATGCCAGCAAACAGAGTATCCAAACTGCAAGCTCATGTGATGGGTATATACCTGATTCATATTGCTATTCTAAATATTGTCACCAAAGTCGTGAGTGTTTGGGCACCTAGCATAATGGATCGAGCTGAATTAAGCATACCGATACGCATGATCTTCGTCTTTTTCATTTCACTAAGCCTCGTTAAGCTACTGAGGAAAACCCCTTTATCGAAGTACATCTTATAAAAGAGTTCGAGCAATATCTCTTCGTCTGGCCAAATTATCGAGCTGCAGCTCTTTTCAAGTAGGATCCAATACGATTTGCAAGCGGCACCATCAGCAATGGCAGCCTGACTCCAACAATGGTGTATACAATGAAATCGAATCGACCAGTCGGATCTAGTATTGGAAACTCTGCCAGGCGCTCTATAGGCAGATCGGAAATAACACAATACAAATAGTTAGTAATTGGTAGGTGATAGTACGAGTAAGCGGAGCTAGAAGCTTACTAAGGGGGCAAGCGGAGTAGAAGCGACCTAGGAACTTATCCATTTTTTGCTTAGCTTTGTGAAAAGCTGAGCCAGAAGCTTTATTTTGCATTCTACAGATAGCAATATTAGCTCTAGTGAGAGAAAAGCTTGTTTAGACAAATAATAAATAAGAAGAGCTGCCCAAGAATTTCAAAAAGTGTTACAAGTCCTTAACAATCGTGGAGTTCCATTGATTTTGCTTGAGTGTTAATAAGCCATATTCACTCAGCACCAAAAGTACACAAACAGCTGATAATCAACACATTTATACCGGCAAACCTTACATGTTGATAAGTGACTTTCATAAACGTTTGATATCAAAGGGGATAGCACAATAATGAGAAAAGCAAGACTTTTGCAGTCTTTTTTTTCAACTCAATTCTTCCAATCTTTGTACTTGGAAAACGTCACAGTTCTTTTTAGTTTACCTACACAGAAAAACATGAGCATAAACAATATAGATGTAACACAAGTATGGACCTCGTGTATGAGCAAACTCAGCAATATGGTTGATGAGCGAGCCTACAACACTTGGTTTATCCCCATTAAGCCAATTTCTTTGGCTGGAGAAACGCTGACACTGCAAGTGCCAAGCCAGTTCTTCTGCGAGTTTCTGGAAGGGAACTACGTCGATGAATTGCGTGAGGTGCTTAGCGAGGTAGTGGGACCGAATGCTACACTTCTATATAATGCACTGGTAGATAACACGAGTAGCCAGCCTAGGTCAGTAACATTGAGTGGCTGCAATAAAAGCAAAGAAGAGACTATCGTTGACAACAGACAGATGCGCTTGCAAGAGGACAACAATAGTACTACCCCTCATCAGAATTTTGACTCACAACTCAATCCAAAATTAAACTTCAACAACTTTATCCAAGGCAATTGCAATAAACTAGCACGCTCTATTGCTGAGTCAATAGCAGATAATCCTGGAAACTCTCCATTAAATCCCTTCTTTATTTTTGGGGCTTCAGGGGTAGGTAAGACACACCTCTGTCAAGCTCTAGGATTGAGTGTAAAGCAACAATTCCCACACATGAAGGTGCTCTACGTTTCGGCATCAACTTTCGAAATGCAGTTCACTACCGCCTCCCGACAAGGTACTTTCAATGATTTTATTGGCTTTTATCAGCAGATAGACGTATTAATAATAGATGACATACAGTGGCTTATTGGTAAGAAGAAGACACAATTAGCTTTCTTCCAAATCTTTAATCACCTCTACATGCTGAGTAAGCAAATCGTCTTGACATCAGACAAAGCTCCAGCCGAGCTAGAAGGGATGGAAGAGCGTTTGGTATCACGTATGGCAGGAGCTATTATGGTGCCTATCGAAAGGCCAGACTTGGATCTGCGACGTAACATCTTACGACGCAAATTGGCAGCAAGCGGAGTAGAATTGCCAGAAGAAGTGGTAGAGTTTATTGCTGAGAATGTAAAAAACAACATTCGTGAAATAGAAGGCACTGTCATGTCGCTAATTACAAACTCAGTGGTAACTGATTGCGAGATCGACCTCAAGTTCACAAAGAGAATAGTCAATCAAGCCGTTCGTTTAGAAAAGAAAGAAATAAACATGGATAGCATACTCAATGCTGTTAACAAAGTCTTTCGTATTAGCATTGCCGACATCAGAGGAAAAAGTCGCAAACAAGAGGTGGTTACAGCCAGACACTGTGCTATGTACCTAGCCAAGAAGCTTACAGACCTCACTTTGGCTGCTATTGGAGAATTGCTTGGTGGAAGAAATCACGCAACTGTATTACATGGCTTCCGCTGCGTTAGTGACCAGATAGAGATGTCGGCAAATCTTCGTAATAGCGTCGAGCAAACCGAGAGAATTCTACTTCGTTAACTCGGCGTCTCGATGAACACTAATAGCACAATACCAAGAGCGCGTTTCCAATGACAGACAATGTAATGATTCACCCCACTGCAATAGTTGAAGAGGGGGTAACTCTCGGAGCTGGCAGCAAAGTTTGGCACTTTAGTCACCTAATGCCAGGAGCTCATGTAGGCAATAATTGCAGTCTAGGACAGAATGTTGTTATGATGCCAGGCTCTAGTCTGGGAGACGGATGCAAGGTTCAAAACAACGTTTCGATATATAGTGGTGTACACTGCCAAGACAGAGTATTCCTCGGCCCTAGTTGCGTATTTACGAATGTAATGAACCCACGTTCCTTCATCGAAAGAAAAGACGAGTATCGAAGCACGATCATTGAATTAGGTGCAAGCATTGGTGCCAATGCTACTATTCTTTGTGGAATAAACATCGGTGAGTATGCTCTCATTGGAGCAGGTGCTGTAGTTATCCGCTCTGTTGCACCCTATGCGCTAATGGTGGGTAATCCTGCTCGGCAGATTGGCTGGGTAAGTAGAGCAGCCCACCGTTTAGAATTCAATCACGAAGGCATTGCAACTTGTCCCGAGACGAACGAAAAATACCTGATGCACCCCGATGCTCAATCGATCCAGCTAATCGAAGAATAGAGATCGGATTTGTCATTATCAATAAAAGGCTTGCTTAGACAAACATTTGTCTAAGCAAGCCTTTTCTCTATTCTGCTTTATGCAGGAAGCAAATCAAAAAGAAATATGCTATTACTGCAAATGGATCTTTGTAGCGAATTCACCAATGTTTAACACATAAACACCTGTAGGTAAATGATTCAAATCGATCTGATGAGATTCACCCAACAATTGCCGTTCGATACAAGGTCTAGCAGTAAGATCAAGCACTTGAAGTTTCACCCCCTTCTGCATCTGAGCAGGCAATTGCAAGCTTAAGCGACGGCCAGAAATCGAAAATTTGAATCCCTGCATTTCATCATTCACAGATCCGACACTCGTAGGCATGTTAATCTCATACATGAAAGTAGATCCTACGGAAGGTCTCTTTATCGGCGCATGTTCAAAGCTTCTATCCAGTGGCAGATTCATAAACGTATAGTTCTTCTGGCCATACAGCACCCAATCAGACAATTCTTTTCGAGGGAGAAAAGTCGATTTAGCCGACTGACCGAGTTCATACTCATACGTATCGTCGAAGTCATCTTCGTCTCGATCGACTTTTATGATATCTCCATTTTCATCGTAAATATAATCCCATTTTGCGATCAGCGTTTCGAATCCATCTACCTTCTTGATCAATGACAAGCTCTTGATTTTTCCATTTTCATCATACTCAAAATCCTCTCGTTCCACGAGTTCACCATCTACAGTTTGTATCATCTTCAGAGGAGCATCCTGCTCATTATAGACGATCTCTGTGTATCTTTTCTGAGGAATCTGAAAGTCAAGTTCTGCTTTTTCCAGCAAATGTTTGTCATTATATCCCAAGTTAATTACCAAATCAACACCTAATGTCGGGTCATTGGGGTCATAGCCCGTTAGCACAGAGCGTTGGTAATTGATAAGATATCCATTTTCGTCACGCTTGTATTCTTCAAGTCGGTTTACTATCAAGGTTAGCTCACCATTCACTTCTACCAATCGACCGAAGTGTTCACTGCGAAGCAAATACGAATTGTCGTCGTAGTAGAACTTCGTACGAGAAGAAACTTCATATGTACCACTTTTCATTTCAGAGATTTCTACCAATCGATGATTTTGATCGTATATATAATAGAAGTCTGACTGATAATAGTCCTTCACTACCGAAATTCTAGAATTGTAAATATTCGGATCTACATAAAAGAAATTGGGGGCACTTGTTTGAGCTTCAGCTACAAAAAACTGAAAACAAATCATTGAGGTTAATAAGCATAGCATTCGTTTCATCTGCCTAAGTATTTTTAGTGAGTAATTTGTATTATTTGTTCGCTGACAAAAGTAACATCTTTAGA
>CAZHWP010000032.1:0-25783 GCA_964535945.1 uncultured Porphyromonas sp. | reverse complement strand
GAGGACTTCCGCGAGATCGAACGCGAATTCCCCAACTTCAAGTTCAACATCGCACTCTCAGAGCCGCTACCTCAAGACAATTGGACAGGCTATGTAGGCTTTATCCACCAAGTAATCCAAGACGAGTACCTCATCAAGCACGATGCTCCCGAAGATATCGAATACTACATGTGTGGTCCTGGCCCAATGGCCAATGCTGCCATGAATATGCTCGACAACCTCGGCGTGCCTCGCAATATGATCTACTTCGACGACTTTGGTTAGGAAGCCCTATAGCCCACTACTCAGCAAGAGATTAGAGAGGGCTAAGAGCGCTTAATCCAAGCAATATTTCAAGAGGGGCTCTCACGTTGCAACACAGCACGTGAGAGCCCCTCTTACATCCAAGCACGTAGAGCTGCTTCACCACCTTGTCGCTGGGATTTGTAATCCCAGCCTTCCCCGGAGGGGATTTTGCCCAATCCAGCCCAAGGATGGGAAGGCCCCCAAAGGCCTGAACTTCCTGGGGTATGTAAGGCGCAGCCCATTTCCCCGCCGCCCTTTCCACCCCGTGCCTGCGGCACGGGGTGGAAAGGGCGGCGGGGGTATCCTCGTATGCATCCGTACCCCACGAAGGCGGGGTTTCACCACCGCCATCGTGGGGCTAACAATAGGGATATCCCCTTGACAGGGGAAAAGCGAACGACAAAGACTAGAAATCGGGATTGCAAATCCCCAAAACATCAATGGCGAGATTGCAAATCCCGCCGACCAGTACCCTCACGCCCTTATAGCTTTGTATAATGGATGCAGTTTGAGACGCTGGGTTGCGATGCCGAAGGGAGCAGACTAGAGTCTGTGACCTAGGCAGAGACGTTCCAGCAACGAAAAAATGCGCCATTAGACAATGCTATAAGCTGGGATTGCAAATCCCGCCGACCAGTACCCTCCCGCCCTTATAGCTTTGTATAATGGATGAAATTCGAGGCGCCAAGTGTGAGCTTGACGGGAGCAGACTCGAGTCTGTGACCTAAAGCGAATCACGCAGGCAACAAAGAATTTCGCCATTAGACAATGCTATAAGAAGAAATAATTAACTTTGCTAAAAGAAGCCCCACAAGAAATGTGGCACCCAGCATAGAGATTAACATGATTCTAGGCTTGGGCTACACGAAACAAACACCTAACGAATACAGCATCTAAGGCAGAACGATGAAGCAGCCTTCGAAAATCATCCGCAAAGAGCGTTATCTAGAAATTCCCGCTCTGTACAATTTACTCAATCAGCCCGAGCTCGACTTACTTCGAGAGTACCTTAGCGAACACAAATTCAGCAAAGGAGAAATGCTCTTTGCAGCTGGAACCAAACTTACGTGCCTATACTACCTACATCAAGGCAAAATAAAAATCGAACGCTCGGGTGTAGAAAGCCGAGTTCACATCACTCGAATGCTCAACCAAGGTGAATTCTTTGGTATGCAAAGCTATTTTGCCAAACAACGAAGCACATGCACGGCCATAGCCCTCGAAAACTGTACCGTCTATACCCTACCCTTCGAGATATTCGAACGCCTACTCTTTAGTAGCCATCAGCTGGGTAAACTATTCCTTGAGATCCAAGCCAAAGAAAACTACCGATCGCAAGAATACTGCATCAATCTAACGCAAAAACAGGTGAGAGGTAGGCTCGCCTCCACATTGCTCATGTTGCTCCAGACCTACGGATTCGAATCGGATGGAAAAACTCTAAACGTTTACCTCTGTCGCGAAGACTTGGCCAACCTGTCTAACATGACAAATAGCAATGCCATTCGCACGCTTTCGAGCTTTGCAAACGAGCAACTCCTACACTTAGAAGGGCGCAAGATAAAGATTCTAAACCTAGAAGCCCTGCGCGTGCTCAGCCAACTGGACTAAAGCGCACGGAAAGGACATGCTGGGAGGCTTGTTTATGCCTTCTTGCACAGCAAGGGCAATCTTCTTATCTTTGTCAAAACATCTACAATAAAGGAGAAGGGGTGCTACATAGCTCCATGCATGTGGCTGAGAAAAAACTCTTATTGAACCTGAACCAGGTAATGCTGGCGTAGGGAAACTCGTTCATTGGCTGGCAGTATGCACGCTTCTTTCTTTATACTTAAGAAACACAAAAAGTATTATGTTACAAAGATCGAAAAAACTCATACTGCCTTTGTTATGCGCAGCAAGCATCGGTATGCAAGCACAAAACAATGCTTCCACTTCTACAAATCAAGACAGCCTACGTATAGTAGAGCTCGAGGAGGTGCAGATAGTATCGACACGTGCCACAAGCAAAACCCCAGTGGCCTATTCCAACGTCAACAAACAAAGTATTAGCAAGGTAAATTACGGACAGGATATCCCTTACCTACTCACCCTCACCCCATCGGTAGTGGCCACCAGCGATGCAGGCACGGGTATCGGATACACAGGTTTTAGAGTGCGAGGTAGCGATGCCAGTCGCATCAACATCACGAGCAATGGAGTACCCCTCAACGACTCGGAATCGCAATCGGTATTCTGGGTCAACATGCCCGATTTTGCCTCGTCGGTCGAAGACCTACAGGTGCAACGAGGCGTCGGCACTTCGTCCAACGGAGCCGGAGCCTTTGGGGCAAGTATCAATATGCGCACCGAGATTCCCTCGCAGAGTCGCTACGGGCAGATCGACCTCAGTGGAGGCAGCTTCGGCACATGGCGTCGTGCACTCAAACTGGGTACCGGACGTATGGGAGGCCGTTGGACGGTCGATGCACGCCTCTCTCGCATCACGTCCGATGGCTATGTCGATCGAGCAGACGTCGATCTCAATGCCTACTTCACTCAGGCAAGCTATTACGGCGACAATACCATTGTAAAACTACTCGCCTTCGGGGGCAAAGAGAAAACAGGCATCGCCTGGAATGGACTATCCGAGTCGGACGAAAAGAAATATGGGCTGACCTACAATAGTGCTGGATTTATGTATCTCGATGCAGATGGCAATCCTAAGTACTACCACAATACCGACAATTACAATCAGCAGCATCAGCAAGCCCTTGTCAATCACCGTTTAAACGATCGCCTAACGCTCAACCTTACCCTACACCATACGAGCGGATTCGGCTTTACAGACGAATACCGCACGGGGCGTAAGCTTAAGGAGTATGGACTGCAGCCCTTCGTCGATGCCAATGGCAATACGGTGAAGAAGGTCTCACTAATCCGCAAAAAATTTCTCGACAACGACTTCTACGGAGCAATTGCCTCGCTCGATTGGAACCTAAACCCCGTGAAGCTACAGCTTGGAGCCTCGGCCAATCACTACGAAGGCGATCACTACGGGCAGGTCAATTACATCGACAAGTACCCCCAAACGCTTGACCCTAAATTTGAATACTACCGCAATAACGCTAAGAAATTCGATATGGCCTACTTCATCAAGGCCAATTGGCAAGCCAACGAGCTTATTAACTTCTATGCCGACTTGCAGTATCGCCACATCAATTACCAGATCAACGGCATTGGCGATGAGTGGGACGATGTGGCCGACGGCCTGCAGCAGATCCAGCTCGAAAAGAAATTCAACTTCCTAAACCCCAAAGCGGGCCTACTCTTCCAATTCGACCCCCAGCAGCGAGCATACGCTTCGGTAGGGGTGGCACACCGTGAGCCTAGCCGAACTAACTATACCGAAGCTGGTGCAGGTCAATACCCCCAGCCCGAGCGACTCATCGACTACGAGCTGGGCTATCACTACGCGTCGCCAAACTGGGCCCTAAGTGCAGGACTCTATTATATGGACTACAAAGACCAGCTGGTGATGGATGGTCGCTTGAGCGATGTGGGACAAATGCTAACGTCGAACGTGCCCAATAGCTACCGCATGGGTGTGGAACTAACATCGGCCTGGAGCATCATCCCCAAGCACTTGCGCTGGGATATGACGCTATCGCTTAGCCGCAATAAGATCAAGGAATATACGCAGACCACAGCGCAATACGTAGTGAGCGATGCAGGCGACTTCGACTGGGTAGGCAATAAGGAGGAAACGCTCAAAAATACCGACATTGCCTACTCGCCATCCATCGTGGCATCGAGCGTACTAAGCTACCAGATCGAAGGCTTCGAAGCTGCCTGGACAGCACGATTCGTGGGCAAGCAATACCTCGACAATACGCAACGCGAAGATAGAAGCCTGCCAAGCTATTTCCTCAACGATCTGCGACTGGCCTATCAGTTCTCGGTGTTGGGGCTTAAGAATATTGGCCTAGGGCTACAGCTCAACAACCTCTTCAACCTGCGCTACGCAAGCAATGCCTATATCTACGATGCGGGCTACACCTATTCGACTGCTGCCGATGCTGCTAACGGAGCCAATCAGGGTGCTTATGCCGATCTGCGTCGCTATCCACAGGCGGGATTTAATGTGCTGGGGAATTTGAGCGTCCGTTTCTAGTTCTAGCATTGTCTAATGGCGAGCTTTTTCGTTGCCTGTTTATGGCATTGTCTAATGGCGAATATCTTTGTTGCCTGCGTGATTCGCGCCATAGTCACAGACGAGAGTCTGCTCCTATGGCTCTCACACTGGGCGCCTCGATCTTCATCCATTATACAACGCCATAAAGACCTGGGCGTAAATTTGGACGTCGAATAATACGTCGCTGTGAACAGGGGAGAATGGTCGCTGGGATTTGCAATCCCAGCTTATGGCGAGCTGAATGGTCGCTGGGATTTGCAATCCCAGCCATTCCTCGAAGAGGATTTTCATCACCGACTTCATGAGCTCAGCATATGACGAACAAAATGTAAAACAAATCCTATGGAACTACTTAGCAGCATCGGCAACTTCATTGCCACCCACCCCATCGAGTTGATAGCAGCAGCAATCAACTTCCTATGGGTTTACCTCGAATACAAAGCTAGCATGTGGCTCTGGCCCGTGGGTATCGTGCTCCCCTTGTTCTATATCTACCTCTCGATCGAGGCACAGTATTACGGCAATGTCGTCATCAATAGCTACTACATCATAACGAGTATCTACGGCTGGATACTCTGGCTGCGACACCGAAATCATGAAAAGGCTTTTAGTATCCTCTCCATCAGGCCACGGGCATTTATCATCAGCCTAATGGCAGTCTTATTTGCTTTCCTACCGAGTATGCTTTTACTCAAAGCCTATACCGATAGCCTGCTGCCCTGGGCCGATGCCACTGCCACGCTCATCAGCTTCGCGGGGATGATCTGGCTGGCCAAACGCTATCGCCAGCATTGGCTCTGTTGGATTGTGGCAAACATCCTCAGCACAGCCATCTTCTACTCGGCAGGCGATAAGGTCTCTGCCTTTGTATTCTTCGTTAATGCCGTAGTGGCCGTATTGGGCTACTTCAAATGGCGCACGATGTACCGCGCACAAAATGCCAATCAACAATGAGTATGAACATCCACTTTCCACTCCTCACGGTGCAGAATGCGCCGCTTGACATTATCTTGGCCAACGGCGAGTTCCCCAAACATCGGCTACCGCTCGACATACTTTGTCGGGCTATCGAGCTGCCACAGGGACGGGTAATCTGTACCGATGGCAGCGTGCAGAAGCTCCTCGCTTTCGGAGTCGAACCCGATGCCGTGGTGGGCGATCTCGACTCGATGAGTGCCTCGCTGCGCGAGCGACTAAGCACTAAGCTGCACCACCAAAGCGAGCAGGAGAGCAACGACCTGAGCAAAGCGGTGCGTTACCTCAAAGCAAATGGTGGCTGTACGAAGGGACTCTGCATCCTGGGAGCTGCAGGCGGAAGAGAAGATCACCTGCTGGGCAATGTGTCGCTACTGCCAAGCTATACTGCCCTACTTCAAGACGATGTGATCATGCTCACCGACCATGGCTACTTCCGCTCACTGCGAGCAGGAAGCTACAGCTGCGAGGTGCATATCGGACAGCAGATCTCCTTCTTTAGCCTGATGGGCGGGCAGCTCAGCGTCGATGGCGTGAAGTGGCCCCTACGCAATGCCCAGCTAGGGCAGCTCTGGAACGGCACCCTCAACCAAGCTAGCGCCAAGCTGCTGCAGATCCGCTGCAGCAGGTCCTTGCTTATTTATTTCGCCAATGAACAGAAAGTTTATGGCATTGTCTAATGGCTTTTTATGGCATTGTCTAATGGCGCATTTTTTCGTTGCTGGAACGTCTCTGCCTAGGTCACAGACAGCAGTCTGCTCCCGTCGGCATCGCAACCCAGCGCCTCAAACTGCATCCATTATACAACACCATAAAGGTTAGGACTATAAAGTATAGGATGTCGAATAATTGTAACTGGTCGCTGGGATTTGCAATCCCAGCCATTCCTCGAAAGATGGACTTGTAGGGGCGCCCCTGCGTGGGCGTCCCATCATACGAGGGGAAAAACATCTGGTCGCTGGGATTTGCAATCCCAGCTCCTAGCCTGTATCGTTCGCTTTTCCCCGTGAGGGGATATCCCTATTGTTAGCCCCACGATGGATTGAGCGTAGCCAATCCTTCGTGGGGTTGTGCATAGACACTGATACGCCCCGCCCCCGATTTCCGCAGCGTGCCGTCGGCACAGCGCGGAAATCGGGGGCGGGGCAAAATTCGCTGTGCCTTGCATACCCCAGGAAGAGCAAAACTAGTTCAATTACGTACTAGCCACCCTTGCCGACAGCCAAATTCACCCCCAAAAAGGCGATTTCCTTGCGTTATTTGCATGCGAAGTGGCAGTTGAGCCAAAATAACGGATTCTCACAATCGCCTAACAACCAGCGAGATAGTAAAAACTGCTACAAAAAAGACGAAAAATTCAAGCCTAAACTCGACCAAAAACGTAAGTACTTTTTCTAAAAACGTTGGAGAACTTTTTCAAAACGTAGGAGATTTTGAAAAAAATCTCCTACGTTTTCAAATCCAGAGCAAAAGAAAGAAATTCCTTGCTCCTAGTTCTAAAAAGTGATTTCTTTTGAAGCCAAGCAATTTGGTACGAAACTATACCAAAAGCACCATCCCCGACTAAGGACGCCTTGTTATGATCCGCTGGACATCGCTAGATAAGCCCCATTCCATGGAATCTCTCGTAGGGGCGTCCCTCATAGTCGCTGAGATTTGCAATCCCAGCTCGTAGCCTGTATCGTTCGCTTTTCCCCGTGAGGGGATATCCCTATTGTTAGCCCCACGATGGCGGTGGTGAAACCCCGCCTTCGTGGGGTACGCATGCAGACGAGAATACCCCCGCCACCCGATTTCCGCAGCGTGCCGACGGCACGCTGCGGAAATCGGGTGGCGGGGCGAAATGGGCAGCACCTTGTGTACCCCAGGAAGCTCAGGCCTTAGGGCCTTCGTATCCTGGGGCTGGATTGGGCAAAATCCCCTTTGGGGAAGCGTTTGAGGGAAATTTGTTCGCCATATAGAAGTGGATGTCGAACAATTGTAACTGGTCGCTGGGATTTGCAATCCCAGCTTCTAGCGCTGTCTAATGGCGCATTTAACTTGCGTTTTACCGTTGATTTTGCTCACGCTCGGCAAAGCCCGACACTTTATGCGTCGGCTTTGCTCTCGCTTACTCGCAAAATTTTTCGTTGCTGGAACGTCTCTGCCTCGGTCACAGACGAGAGTCTGCTCCCTTCGGCATCGCAACCCAGCGCCTCAAACTGCATCCATTATACAACGCAATAAAGACGAGGACGAATTATTTGAACTCGAACAATTGTAACTGGCCGCTGGGATTTGCAATCCCAGCCAAACAAAAAAAACCACACACACAACCAACCCCTTAGCAAACAAATATTTATAACATCAAACACACTCGAAAAACCTCACAAAGCAAAATAGCAAAATATCGCTAAACATGATTTTCTACTCATTTTATTTGGTGATTAGAATCTTTGTACATATCTTTGCTGCATGATAAAAATAAAAGACACATATACGATCCCCGATGTCATCAAAGACCGGATGGAGTTGGCTGGTATGACGCAAGCTAAGCTTGCCGAACATATCGACTGCACCCCAACCCAGCTCAGCCTCTTCCTCAAGGGGGAAGCCTCTCTCAACAGAATGTCTTTGGAGAAGTGCTTCAAAACACTGGGCATCAACTTAGATGCCACGTCGAAGCGGATTGAACTGGCGAAAGAGGTAGCCAAAGCGCTCTCGACCTATTCGCTCGAGCACGTTGCACGAATGAGCCGAGCCGAGATGATTCGCAAGAGTGGCGCTAAGCAGATCGAGGCACTTCCCGATCTGAGCAAAGAGCAGTTCGAGCTGATGGTCTCATCGGGGTTGGCAGATCATGAAGCCACCTACCCCTACTTCAAGGCGATGGTGCTTCACCTCATGCAGACCGGGGAGCGGCTGACTCCCAAGTCCGTCGAAGCCTCCTTCAACGTACTAGCCAAGTCCTTGATCGCACTCCCCTTCATCCCCCTCTTGGGGGTAGGAACCATCATTGGAGCCGCAGTAGGAGCCTTGGCAATGAATAAAAAGAATCATTTTGCTCATGCCGTCAACAACGTCTGGGCACCCCTGCTAACCCTCGCTGTAAACCTTTTCGAGAATGAACTAAAAAAGAAATAGTCCTGCGACAGCATGACAAAGCACTAAAGAAATAATAGAACAGTAAAAACGAAATACAAATGGAAGAAAGCAAGAAACAAACAATCGACTCTCTCATAGAGAGCGTAGCAGGCAGCAATCATCATTTTAAGGCAAATGACTAAAATTTGTTTATCTTTGGAGTTGATCTGGGTCTCCCGTTTGGCAACCCTCAAGACTAAAGCCCGAGAGGGATAGAAAATGAAGTATACTCATAAAACTGTAATAACAAGCAAATCTTTAGTCATCCTAAATTAAGAATGGGATCATTTTAACAAACACTAAATAATATGACAGCAAACTTTGTTGGGCAAATAGATGAAAGGTATAATACTGAATCAGATGTATATACCAGCATATTTGATCAGTATGAACGAGTTGTAATACAAAGTCTCATTACATCTTTTGGGCTTGATTTTCTCTTGCTTGATCAACATGGAGGAGACGTTGATACAATTCATAACGTGCGGCAGATTGGTATAGATGAGTCGATGAATTACAAGAATAAAGGCAATAAAAAAAGATTATAATAATAGAGAGAAGTATGATAGCGCAGCTTATCATGATGGGGGCGATTTCAGACAGAAAAAACATGAATCCAAGAAAAAATGGCAAGCAACAGGAAATAATATAGAGGATGAATACACTAATGGGAGTATTGGGTTTTATGGACACACCAAATCTATCCCTCCTAATAAAAAAGCGGAATTAGACCATATAATAGCTGCAAAAGAAATACACGAAGACCGAGGACGTTTCCTGTCTGGAATAGATGGAAAGACGCTTGCAGATGCGGAAGTAAACTTTGCTTGGACTAATAAAAGCTTAAATGCCTCTATGCAGGACAAAAGTATTCAAGAATATATTGAATCTCATCCAGAACTAGATGAAGCAACTAAACAAAGGATGCTAAACAAAGACCTTAAGGCGAGAAAAGCCTATAATGAGAACATAAATAGAGTGTACTACACTAGTTCTGCATTTTTCAAGGAAACCACTAAAGCCGCAGGAAAGGTCGGTGTATTAATGGGGTTACGTCAAGCACTTGGTCTAGTTTTTAGCGAAATATGGTTTTCTGTTCGGGATGAAATAAAACAAGCCAAAGATGATGGTAAAAAGTTATTCATCAGTTTAGCCTCGGGGATTAAAAAGGGCGTTGAAAACGCTAAACTCAAGTACAAAGAATTGTGGCATAAATTCATAGAAGGTTCGGTGGGAGGCATATTGGCATCGTTAACTACAACACTCAGCAATATATTCTTTACTACAGCTAAGAATGTAGTGAGGATTATCCGCCACTCCTGGGCATCTTTGGTTGAAGCGACTAAGATATTGTTGTTTAACCCCGACCTTCTTCCTTTTGGAGAGCGATTTAGAGCGGCAGCTAAAATCATTGCAACAGGAGCAAGTGTTGTCGCAGGTACAATGGTAGGTGATTTAATTGCTAAAACAGGTGTTGCAACAATTCCAATTATTGGAGATATTGTTCAAACTTTTTGCGGCACGCTTGTAACTGGCATAATGAGCTGCTCTTTGCTTTATCTTTTAGATAAGAATTCAATGGTTAATAAAATCATTCAAGTACTTAATTCTATTCCAACAATTGATGATATTGTAGTATATTATAGAATGCAAGCAAAATTGCTGGAAGAATATTGCGCTAAATTGATGGACATTGACTTGGTGCAATTCAAAAAAGAAACTGAATCATTTAGTGAAGCTTTGTTCATACTTGAAAGTGCAAACACTCAATTAGAACTAAATTTTGCCTTACGAATGGTATTAATAAAGATGGAGATATATTCACCTATTGAAGGCCATAAGGATATGAATTCCTTAATGTCTGATCCTAATGGTAAATTAAAATTCTGCTGATGTTTAATTGTAGTAAGTGCGGAGAGTGTTGTAGACATTTAAAAGGTATATCAATTTACTCTGAACTAGATAGAGGTGACGGTATTTGCAAATATCTTAAAGGTAATCTTTGTAGTGTTTACGAGGAAAGGCCGTTGTATTGTCGAATTGATGACTGTTATGAACAATTCTTCGAAGAGGAATGTACCCGCGATGAATTTTATAAACTCAACCACGAAGTATGCAACAAATTAAAAAATAAAGAACTATGTTTTTAAAATCACTCAATTCAAGAGAAAAGGACCACTTCTTGAAACTAGCCATGGCAATAATGAAGGCCGACGGCGTTATAGGGGAATCTAAGAAACTAATGCTGTCTGATTATGCTAATGAAATGAAGATAACTAGTTTTAACCTTGAAGAGCGATGTGAAACCGATAAAATTATTGAAGAGTTTGTGATGACTTCAACTCCAAAAACAAAAAGGATTGTGTTTTTGGAGTTGCTGGCATTGGCATTTGCTGATGGCAATTACTCAACTGAAGAAAAAACATTGGTTCAGCAACTAGCAAATGCTTTTAAACTTGAAAAAACATTTATTGAGCGAGCAAAGAATTTGCAAGATGCATACCTTACAGTATATACGTCATTAGTCAATTTAATAGAGAAAGGAGAATAACTATGCCATTACCATTGATAATAGGAATAAGTGCAGCTATTGCAGGATCAGCAGGTGTCGGATTAGGAATTCATGGTAGTGTTAAAATGAAACACGCCAATGATGTGTTGAAAAATGCTCAAAAAAAGAATGACTCAAACAATGCCCGCCTTAAAAGAGTGAGTCAAAACACTTGTAAGGTTATGGACACATTGGGGGAGAATGAAATGAACGTTCTTTCCAAATTTCAACGATTCTCAGACTTGTTTGAAAGAATTAAAAATCGTCCGGAATTTGCAGATTTAAAAATAGGCAATGTTTCAATACCGAAGTTTGAAGGAGAAGAAATCAAGAAAATTTCTGTTGGAGCAAGTGTTATTGTTGGAGGTTTAGGTGGAGCTGTTTTGGGTACTGCCGGCGGATTTGCAGCTTCAGGTGCCACAACTGCTGCTGTAATGGCTCTTGGTACAGCTTCAACTGGAACTGCTATTTCTGCTTTGAGTGGAGCAGCTGCTACGAATGCGACTCTTGCAGCACTTGGAGGAGGCTCTCTTGCAGCAGGGGGTGGAGGAATGGCTTTGGGTGCCACAATTCTAGGTGCTGCAACATTAGGTGTAGGCATTCTGGTTGGTGGTGCAATATTTTGCTTTACAGGCATAACTCTTTCTAGCAAAGCTGATGAAGCACGGAACCAAATGATTTCCAATGAAAAGGAAATCAATAAGATATGCATCTATCTTGCAAAACTACAAATAACTGCAGAAGAATATAATGGGATATTATTGAAAATGTATTCATTGTATTTAAAGCAACTTAACAAAATGAGTAACATAATCAATTCATACAGTGAGAAACAGGTAAATTGGTTTAATTTATCAAGTGAAGAACAACTCGTTATTGAAAATATAGTTTTGATAGTTAGTGTCCTTTACAATATGTGTAAAGTACAATTAGTACTGAATTCTAAGGATTCCGACCTTAATACTATTAACAAAGAAGAAATTAATAAGGCCCAAAATGATGCAATCGAGATTATTAAGCAGATGGAAGATGCGGCTGCCTAATGAGAGCTACGGAGTGTCATAGGGGGATTTAGAACTTTTCAATCGAATCGTAAATGCTACACTTCAGAATTGTAACACACCCGTGATGTTGAGGCTACAAGTGGTCAAAACTCAAACATTCTGCCCCCAAAGGAAGACAGCGTATTTATGTATGACGATGAATGCTTATTGCTTATCCATTTCGACAAATAACGCAAGTTTAATCAATATGATACATTCAAGGACATTTCATCCAGTAGGGCAAGGAGCCTTTTACTCGGAAATTCATAAGTTTGGTAAAGAACTCTTTACCTTTGTTTATGACTGTGGATCGACGAATCAAAAGTATGTAAAAAACGCAATAAATAACACTTTCGATGAAGGATATATAATCGATTTGTTATTTTTGTCTCACTTTCATTCAGATCACATTAGTGGAGTAGATCATTTAAGGAAGCGCTGTAAGATAAAAAACGTATATTTACCTTTGCTGCATCCATCCCAGATAAACATTGCCAAATCGGAGGCAATGTTAGTAAATAGTAATAAGAACATCAATAATGAAAATATAAAATTCCAACTAAAGCTCATTGAGAATCCCGAAGAAGCATTTAGAGATAGTGAAACAAGGGTTTTTAGAGTTAATGCCGCAGATTCATTTGATAGTAAGTTTCCTGCTGAGGCACACACACACAATAACAATATAAAAACAATAGAAAGTGGAAAGGAGATCTATTTCAAAGAAAATGCACAAGATTGGTTGTTTATTCCCTATAACTACGCGCAAGTAATGCGCCTTCATGAATTAAAATGCAAACTCAAGCATATACAATTGAAAAATGGCATAAAAGATGATTTGTATCAAGCTCTAATGAACTTTAATTGGAGTATTCTGTCTATTCCCCAAAATAAAAAGGCTGTCAAAGAGGCATATAGTGATGTCGGTGGTGTTAACGAAAATTCAATGATATTGCTTTCTGCCCCTAAAACCAGTAACCCACTCCCTTATGGTAATGAAAAACACCCATCTATCCTGCTGTATCCCTCACGCCAATACACTCAACACAATGCACCTATCATATCAAATCTCTTAAAACCTGGATTTCTTTACACAGGTGACATCAACCTGAACTCAAAAGGTGTTTTTGAATCAATTACTAGAGAATACTCAAACTATTGGCCATCTGTGGGATCCATCCAAATCCCCCACCATGGATCATACCACAATTATTATGAATTTATATCTCAATGGGGTATAAAGTCTGCTGTTATTTCTTACGGAGAAAAGAATATTTATCGTCATCCCTCCCCATATGTGTTGGAGAATTTATTTCGACAAGGAATAGATTTTTATTTAATAACAGAAGACAACAATCGAGAATTAACGTTTCAACCCTAATGCATTCAATTCTTGCTGGGTGGCATTTGCTGCGAGTGTGTTTGCACACTTGCGGTGGAGGGCTGCTTAGCAGGTGATTCATTTTTGGCGGGGTTGTTTGCTTGATTGTGGCTGGGTGCCGAACAATGGGGCTAAGGCTTTGTTGTATAAGTGTGTAACCATAAAAGAACAATCATGAAACAGGTATTTATGACGTTGGCAGCGGTGGCGCTGCTGCTTTCAGTAGCCGCTTGCAGCGGTAGCAATGCGAAGAAGACGGATGCGCAGGATGCAGCCCATGTGGCTCAAGTAGATGGGGCGGATACGCTAGCAATCGACCTGACGCAATCGACAATCAATTGGAAGGGCTTCAAGCCTGGCGGTCAGCACCACGGCACAATTGCGCTGAAGGGTGCGGAGGTCTATCTGCTGGATAAGCAGGTGCAGGGCGGATTTGCCGAGATCGATATGAAAAGTATCGTGGTGGGCGACCTAGAGGGCGAGACGGCGCAGCAGCTGAAGGGGCACTTGGAGTCGGCCGACTTCTTCGAGGTGGAGACCTACCCTACGGCACGCTTCGAGATAACAGGGGTTGAGAACATTGCTGCCGATTCGCTCTTGCTATCGGGAAATCTGACGATGAAGGATGTAACGAAAAACATCAGCTTCAAGGCGAAGGTGAGCGAGCAGGAGGGTGTTTATCGTTTGAGCAGCGAGCCATTCACGATCGATCGCATTGTCTGGAATGTGCAGTATGGTAGCAAAAACATCTTTAAGAACTTGGGCGATAAGTTTATTAATGATGAGATGGAGTTGCAGATAAGCCTGCAAACTCAATAATTTATTGCTTATAGCATTGTCTAATGGCGCATATCTTTGTTGCCTGCGTGATTCGAGCCACAGTCACAGACGAGAGTCTGCTCCTATGTCCCTCACACTTGGCGCCGCGATCTGCATCCATCATACAACGCTATAAGGCGGAGGTTAATGGCGCATTTTTTCGTTGCTGGAACGTCTCTGCCTCGGTCACAGACCGCAGTCTGCTCCCTTCGGCATCGCAACCCAGCGCCTCGAACTGCATCCATTATACAACGCTATAAGGGCGGAGCTTAACATTCACTGTGATTTGTAATCCTTGCCCGCATATGTCGCCAAGGGGCTTGATCGGCAAGCATTCCTCGGAGAGGATTTTGTTCAATCCAGCCCCACGATGGCGCTGGTGAAACCCCGCCTTCGTGGGGTAAGGATGCAAACGAGAATACCCCCTTCCCGCCCTTTCCTCCACGTTCCGTCGGCACGTGGAGGAAAGGGCGGGAAGGGTGAAATGGGCTGCGTCATGTTACCCCAGGAAACTCAGGCCTTTGGGCCTTCCCATCCTGGGGCTGGATTAGGCAAAATCCCCTCCGGGAAAGCTGGGATTGCAAATCCCAATAGTGAAGAGAGCTGGGGTTGCAAATCCCAGCGACCTCTGCGAATCCCAACGACCACTGCGAATCACAGCGACTTGATTGCGACGGCATGCAGTGGGAGAAACATTGAATAGCGAAATCTGTTATTAGTATAGAGGGGGACTGCGTGAATGGGTTCAGTGAATGAGCGAAGCTCGCTCTCCCTCTGAAGAGGTCTTTGAAGATGTATTCGGAATAGCAATGCATTGCAAGCCGTTGGCTGCTCTGAATGCTCGAGAGGGAAGACCCTAGTAGAACATTTAATACAGTTAAAGCTATGAAAACGAGAATGACTTGGATGCTCTGGCTGCTGATGCTGGGCATCGGCGTAGGGCTCGCTTCGTGCGAGAGTAAGGATATTGACAGTGATGCTGGGCTTGAGGGAACTACTTGGGCTTATTTCCACTATGACACAGTAAAACCCGATAGCCTGCTGGGCTTCGCTTTGGTTTCCTTCCATAAGGATAATAAGGCAAATTACACAGGTACTACAGGGCAGGATGATGGTCCAGCTGTGGTCGTCGGTTTTGAATTCCCCTACGAATACAGTGGTAGCTCGAGAGAAGTGAAGTTGCACGTGGCCGAACTTAGTAAGTACAAAATGGATCCAGTTGTTTCAGAAGCACTCTTACCCATTTATATCTGGAGAAAAAATTACGGCACCTTGAGTGGACGGGTAAACTGGGATAAAGATGAGATGCGGCTGTTCAACTCGCAAGGCAAGCTGGTTACAACATTGGAAAGAATGAAGGTGGACTCTGGCTCAGAAAACTAATTGTAAAGACTGAGTTCTTAGCGCTCAAATCCCCACCTACAGAGAAAGGTGCTCCACTCGTCGGCTGACGAGGGAGCACCTTTAGTTTTTTTGTCGCTATCTGGCTGCGATCTTATCCTTGGTGGATAGCTTCAGAAGGACATACTGAGGCACAAGCGCCACAGTCAATGCAAGAATCGGCGTCGATCTTATAGATATCGCCTTCGGAAATAGCAGATACTGGACACTCGTCGATGCAGGTGCCACATGCAATACAGTCTTCGTTAATTACGTAAGCCATAGTAGTTATTTTTTATTAGTGATACATTCGTTGATTACACGCACAAAGGTAATCAATCATCGCAAACTAACAACATATAGGTAGCGAAAATCGCTCTCTTGTGCAAAAAAAGCTGCAAGCGAACTTGCCAATAGGTGACAAGTAAGCTTGCAGCTTTAGTTTTTCGAGGTTGAATACGTTCCTCTTAGAAGCCCTACGAGAGCGGCTTAATTGTTGTTACACTCTTCCCAGCGAGTATTACGCATGTCGCCACTCTTGGCTAGCTCGCGGTGCATAGCAAAGCAGCAGTCGAGGTTCATAGGTGTATGTCCCTTGATACCTAAGTTGAGGTATTCGTGCAGCATGGGGCGATAATCTGGGTGCGCACACTTGTCGATGATTTCGATGGCACGCTCGCGAGGATTCTTGCCACGAAGGTCTGCCACACCATATTCCGATACGATGATCTTTACCGAGTGTTCGCTGTGATCGAGGTGTGTTACGAAGGGTACGAAGGAGCTGATCTTTCCATCCTTAATGGTAGATGGTGTAGTAAAGATAGAGATATACCCATTGCGAGTAAAGTCGCCTGAACCACCGATACCATTCATCATACGAGTGCCACTCACGTGTGTCGAGTTGATATTACCAAAGATATCCGCTTCGAGCGCTGTATTGATGGTAATGATACCTAAGCGACGAGCGATCTCGGGGCTGTTTGAATACTCTTGTGGACGAAGTAGTAGCTTGTCTTTGAAGAAGTCGAGGTTGGAATAGATATCCAAGATCACTTCGCGGCTCACAGAGAGCGAGCAACCGCTTGCAAACTTCACCCTACCCTCTTTCATCAGCTTGATCACGGCATCTTGGATCACCTCTGTATAGACGTTGAATGCGGGAATATTGGGGTTTGAACCGATGGCACCAAGTACAGCATTGGCCACATTACCCACCCCACTCTGTAGAGGGAGGAATTCTTTTGGCATACGTCCTGCTTCCATTTCCGATACCAAGAAGGCAGCCACATTGTCGCCAATCGCTTGAGTGACGCTATCGATGGGAGCAAAACCTCCATCGTCGTTAGGTTCGCTGGTACGTACTACACCCACTATTTTGGCAGGGTCGATCTGCACATAAGGCAAGCCCACACGATCTGATGGCGTATATACAGGCAGTTCACGGCGGTGAGGAGGATCGAGCGGCTCGGCGATATCATGGATGCCCATAATCTCTTTGGGGTGACGCTCGTTGAGCTCGACGATCACCTTCTTTGCCAGGCGGCAAATGGTAGGAAGGATGCCCACGCCGGTTGTTGGTACTAACTTACCATCTTCTGTGATGTCTGCCGCTTCGACAATGGCTACATCGACAGGGCCATAGTATCCGTAGCGGAGGTCTTGGCCGAGGGTTGATAGGTGCAGGTCGAAGTAGGACACCTCGTCGCTATTGATCTGTGCACGCAGGTCTTTGTTCGACTGGTAAGGAGTACGAAACTTCACGGCATTGGCAAGTGCCAATTCGCCATCGAGTCTTGAGCCCGTGCTAGCACCAGTAAACATACCGATTTTGAAGGGATTTCCCTTTTCGTGTTCGGCTTTTGCTCGGCGAGCGATTGCTACTGGAACTACCTTTGGACATCCTGCTGGAGTAAATCCACTAAAGCCCACATTGTCGTTGTGGTTGACGTGCTGAGCAGCTTCATCTGCTGTAATAAATTTTAGAGCCATAGCTTTTCTGATGTTTCTATATGATGTTGTTCGTTTTATGTACTTTTGCAGCTGCAAAGTTACTCAAAGACTTTGGATAAAGTTGGATAATCTGACTATATAATGGTGCGGTGTCATAATTACAAATTAACTTGCGTTTAATTAATTCTTACACACCTAAAAGGGACTACATCAAAAATAGATTTTTTGACACTGCCCCAATTGCAAATATCGAAGAATGAGGATCAAGGATGAAAAAAAGGAGCGAACTTCTCAGCCCACTCCTTCTTTATTAACCAAAACCTTAACTTTGAAAAATCTTACTTTTCCATCACAAAGATAGAAAAGGCTTCTCAATAATGCAAATAATTGAGAATGAAAAGCACAAAATATACCCTTTAATGTTAGAAAAAGGGTAAAATTGAACTAATGGAAGCAGAAATGGAAGATAAAAAAGGGAGCGCTCAGCGCAAATTACACATAGAGACCTACGGTTGTCAGATGAATGTGGCCGATAGCGAGGTAGTAGCCTCGATCATGCAGATGGATGGCTATACCCTCACCGACAAGCCCGACGAAGCAGATGCTGTATTGATAAACACTTGCTCGGTACGAGACAATGCCGAGCAAAAAGTACTCAACCGAATTGCCTACTACAATGCTATAAAAAGGAAGCGCTCAGAAAAAAAGGGATTAATAGTAGGAGTACTGGGATGTATGGCCGAGCGTGTGAAGGAGGAGCTCATCGAAAAGCATCACGTAGACTTGGTGGTGGGTCCCGACTCCTATATGGACTTGCCAAACCTAATGGGTGCAGCCGAACAGGGCGAAAAGGTGATAAACGTAGAGCTTTCCACCCAAGAGACCTACAAGGACGTAATGCCACTAAAAATTCCTGGCCTACAGATAAGCGGATTCATTTCTATCATGCGTGGATGTAACAACTTTTGCAGCTACTGCATCGTGCCATATACGCGAGGCCGAGAAAGAAGCAGAGAGATAGAAAGCATACTCAGCGAAGCGCGAGACCTGAAAGAGAAGAGATTCAGAGAGCTCACCCTACTTGGGCAAAACGTAAACTCATACAACTTTAACCTAGACGGAAAAACCTGGCGCTTCCCAGATCTGCTGGCTGCAGTAGCCGAAGAGGTACCAGACATTCGCATCCGATTCACGTCGCCCCACCCCAAGGATATGGACGATGCAGCCATAGCCATGATGGCAAAGTACCCCAACATCTGCAAACACATACACCTGCCAGCACAGAGCGGCAGCAATCGCATACTTAAGCTCATGAAAAGAGGCTACACGAGAGAGTGGTACCTCGATCGGGTTGCAGCCATTAGAGAGGCTATGCCCGACTGTGCCATCAGCAGCGACCTATTCTGCGGCTTTCACTCCGAAACGGAAGCCGACTTCCAAGACACACTCGACCTAATGAGAGAAGTGCATTACGATAGCTCATTTATGTTTAAATACTCTGAGCGACCAGGCACCTATGCAGCAAAACACCTAGCCGATGATGTGCCCGAAGAAGTAAAACTCGATAGACTGGCACGTATGATAGATCTGCAAAACGAACTCAGCGAGCTTAGCAACAAAGCCGATGTAGGCAAAGTAAGAGAGGTGCTTATTGAGGGATACAGTAAGCGATCGAGAGAGCAACTCTACGGACGCACACAGCAAAATAAAGTGCTGATATTCGATAAGGGCAATCACAAAGTGGGACAATACCTCGACGTAAAAGTAACAGGCTACACCTCGGCTACCCTATTCGGAACCCCCATTGCAGACTAAGCGCCTTTTATAGACACGAAGACTCAATCGGGGGTATCTGCCGACTTCGACACAGATCTGCCTTTGTTATCTACTACTGATATGAAAACTCATGTGGGACGAAGCTAGGCAAGGCAAGCACAAGTTTCTATGCTGATTTCATGCGATTTGAGTACTTTTGTAAACAATGGCAAGAATATTAGCAATAGACTATGGACGCAAGCGCTCTGGCATAGCTGTAACAGACCCTCTGAAGATAGTGCCAGGAGGCTTAACCACGGTAGAAAGTGCTCAGCTGCTCGATTTTCTGAAAGACTATACCCAACGCGAGCAAGTAGAGCGCTTCGTAATAGGACTACCTAGGCAAATGGACTACAGCGAATCGGAATCGATGAAGTACATTCGCCCCTTTGTGCTTAAACTAGAGAAGGTTTTTCCATCTATACCAATATCGTATGTAGACGAGCGCTTTACCTCTCGTATGGCTCAGCGTAGCATAATTGAGGCTGGAATAGGAAAAATGAAACGCCGAAACAAAGCCTTGGTAGATGAGGTAAGCGCCGTAATCATACTACAAAGCTATATGGATAGTGCCGAGTACAATAGCCAAGGCTAAAGCTTAGCTCCACACCATTGCTACACCAAATATATAATAGGAATAATAGAGATCTTAGCAACACGACAATGAAACTACCAATATACGTCTACGGACATCCCGTACTACGCCAAGTGGCCAAAGATATAGACCCCGACTACCCGAAGCTGAAAGAGCTACTTGCAGATATGTGGGAAACAATGTATGAAAGTGATGGCATAGGGCTAGCGGCACCGCAAATAGGCCGCTCTATACGCATACTAGTAATAGATGCAGAAGCAATGGCCGACGACTACCCCGAGTGCAAAGGCTTTAAGCGCTGTATGATCAACGCTCATATTATAGACCACAGCGAAGAGACCTGCACAGAAGGTGAGGGCTGCCTCAGTGTGCCTCAGATACACGAAAACGTAAGCAGACCCACTAAAATCCGCATACGCTATGTAGATGAAAACTTCGTCGAAAAGGAAGAAGAACTCGAAGGTTTTGCTGCTCGCGTAGTACAGCACGAGTATGACCATATTGATGGCAAACTCTTTATTGATCACATTTCGCCCCTACGCAAACAGCTCATCAGACCTAAGCTAGCAAAAATAATAAAGGGTAAAGTAAACACCCACTATCGTATCATTACAGCAGGCAAATAGTGCCTTCGAAGTAAGATCTGTTTGCCTACACTTAGCTCGAGCAGTACACTTTGCATCCCTCAGCTAAATAAGAACTTGTGAATTAGACCACACATACTACGCAAGTATCACAGTGCAATTTAGGATCGAGAATACAAATAGCCCTTACACAACCCATCCAACATCAATCATGAGAAAAAGACTCATCCTGGGCATAGCCACCTTACTCACCATAGTTCAAAGTCTAACAGCTCAAATAGACATAGAGCGAGTGATGACTATTGGAAAAAATGCACTCTACTTCAAGGATTATGTAGTATCGATGGGCTATTTCAATCAGGTTATTTTCTCACGCCCCTGGATGGCTGAGCCCTACTATTACCGAGCTGTAGCCAAGATTAGCCTCGACGATTATCAAGGTGCACTCGACGATGCTTCAGCGTGTATCGAACGCAATGCCTTTATACCCCGCGCTTACCTGCTCAGGGGGATAGGTTTTCAGCAAGATGGCAAGCTCGAAGAGGCCATTGCAGACTATCGCAAGGGGCTTAGCCTTACGCCTAATGATGAAGGGATGCTGATCAATCTAAGTATAGCTCTCAATGAGCTCAAAGAATACGATCAAGCAGAGCAACAGAGTAAAATACTGCAAGAATTTTACCCCAAGAGCAAGCAGGCTCTGCTCATCAATAGCAACATAGCCCTTGGACGAAAAGATACTACGGCAGCCATCGCGGCACTCGAAAAGCTCATAGAAAAGGACTCGCTATACGCAGCGGCTTATGGCCAACTTAGCCTGCTGCATTACAACCAAAAGCAATACGACAAAGCGCTCAAGTTCATCAATAAAGCCATAGAGATAGAGCCCGAAGAAAATGCATTCTACACAAATAGAGGACTGCTACGCTACCAAAAAAACGATCTAAAAGGGGCGATGGACGACTACTCTCACGTATTGAGATCGGATCCACAAGACAGGGTGGCACGCTTCAACCGCGCTTTGCTAAGAGCAAATATAGGCGATAGCAACAACGCTATCGAAGACTTCGATGCTGTGATCGAAGTTGAAAAAGACAACTATCATGCCCTCTATAATAGAGCTCTGCTACTCGTTGAGGTGGGTGAATATAGACGTGCTATAGCCGACTATGATAAGGTATTGAAGAAATACCCCAAGTTTATGCTCGGCTTTCATGCCAGATCGCAAGCCAAACGAGCACTTAACGACCTAAGGGGTGCCGACCTTGACTACTGGCATGCGATAGATCTAGAGCGATCAAACAAAGGCGGCGCAAAAATAGCTGACCAGAACAAGAAAGAATCGGGCGACGACAAGGACACAAAAAAGGAAACTCGAGAAGATAGCGATGAAACCATCGAAAAGTACCAGATGCTAGTGGTAGCCAAACAAAGCAAAAACAAGAAAGACCTATACAGTAGCCAGATTAGAGGAAGGGTTCAAGACCAAGATGTAGAGGTACAAGCCAGGCCAGCCTTTACGCTTTCATACTACCGTAAAACCATTCAATCTGAGATGCCTCGAAACTATTATGCCCAAGCATTGGATAGGTACAACACGGGCAAGAACGCACAGCAAAATTTACTACTCGTAAACGATGAGCAGGCGCTGACAGCCGAGCAAATAGCCAAACACGAAGAGCAGATCAAAGAGATCTCGATCGATATGGGCAGCAATGCCAAACATTACCTCGATAGAGGGATAGCCTATATGCTACTTCAAAACCTAGAACAGGCCATTGCAGACTTCGACCAAGCTATCATAAACGATCCACAGATGAGCTTGGCATACTTTGCGAGAGCCGTAGCTCGAAACAAATGGATGGAGGCAAAGCGAGGAAGTAACCTACTAAGTGGCGAAACTCAAGCAATGGGTACTACAGCCAAAACTCTAATAACAGCTTCGACCCGCAAAAACTCAATGGGAGTAGATATAGCAAGCCAGCCAAAAGAGCAAAAAGCAATTTTGGGAAATAGCAACGTAGAGCACGAGCTTATACTCCGAGACCTCGAGAAGACGATCGAGCTTGACCCCAACTTTGCTTATGCCTTCTATAATAGAGCTTTGCTAGGCAGCAAAATGGGAAATATCGACGAAGCGATTTCAGATTACACGAAAGCGATCGAGGCAAATCCCAAATTTGCCGACGCTTACTTCAATAGGGGTTTGCTCTATCTGAGCGCAGGAAAAGCACAAGATGGCATTGCCGACCTAAGCCATGCTGGGCAGTTTGGTCTCTACCAGGCCTACAACATTATAAAAAGGATGAATAAGAAATGATTGCGATCAATCGACTAAGTGTTGACTTTGGCAACAGACTACTCTTCGACGACGTTTCATTCGTAATTAATAGACGAGACAGAATAGCCTTAGTAGGCAAAAACGGAGCAGGCAAAAGCACCCTGCTAAAACTCATCGTGGGCAAAGAAGAGCCTACGTCGGGCTCGGTATCGTATCCCAAAGGATTGAGAATCGCCTACCTCCCACAAGTGATGCAGCCTGCAGATGGATATACGGTGTACCAAGAAGCCGAGAAAGCATTCGATGCCATCAAACAACTAGAAGGCGAGCTCAAGCGTATGTCGGACGAAATGGCCGACCGCAGCGACTATGAGTCGGAAAGCTACCAAGAGCTCATCGAGCAGTACACCGTTGCCCTCGACACCTGGCAACTCTCCCAGCAGGGCAATTATCATGCCGAGATCGAACAGACGCTGCTTGGCTTAGGCTTCAGCCGCAATGACTTTCACCGCCCTACATCCGAATTTAGTGGCGGCTGGCGCATGCGTATTGAGCTAGCCAAACTACTACTCCAAAATCCCGACCTACTCTTACTCGACGAACCCACCAACCACCTCGATATAGAATCGATAGAGTGGCTCGAACGCTTTATTGCTAATAGCAAAGGAGCGGTCGTATTGGTATCGCACGACCGAGCCTTTCTCGACAATGCTTGCACACGCACCATCGAGATCGAGCTCGGCAAGATATACGACTACAAAACAAACTACAGCCATTATGTAGCTCTTCGCGAAGAACGTATTGAGCAACAGATGAGAGCCTTCGAAAATCAGCAAAAAATGATTGCAGAGACCGAAGACTTCATCGAACGCTTCCGCTACAAAGCG
The DNA here is from genome assembly GCA_964535945.1 of uncultured Porphyromonas sp. Taxonomy (GTDB): domain Bacteria; phylum Bacteroidota; class Bacteroidia; order Bacteroidales; family Porphyromonadaceae; genus Porphyromonas. The sequence goes on along the minus strand of CAZHWP010000032.1, from coordinate 1,943 downwards.
ACCAAAGCCGTGCAAGTGCAGAGCCGCATCAAGCAGTTGGAGAAGGTAGATCGAATAGAAGTGGAGCAACGCGACCGTAAGGCTCTGCACTTCCGATTTGTTCCGGCACAGCGCTCTGGTTCATTCCCTCTAATCGTGGAAGACCTTAGTAAATCCTATGGCGATCATCTAGTCTTTTCGAATGCAGAATTTACAATCAAACGTGGAGAAAAGGTCGCATTTGTAGGGAAAAATGGTGCCGGCAAGAGTACCATGCTCAAGTGTATCATGGGCGAGATTGACGACTACAAAGGTCGGCTTGAGCTTGGACATCAGGTAGAAATCGGATACTTTGCCCAAAATCAAGCACAAGAACTCGATGGCAATCTAACAGTCTTTGAGACCATAGACCGCGAGGCTGTGGGCGATGTAAGACTACGCATCAATGATCTGCTCGGTGCATTCATGTTTGGTGGCGAAGCATCTGAGAAGAAAGTAAAAGTACTTAGTGGTGGCGAAAGAGCTCGCCTTGCCATCATCCGGCTGCTACTCAAACCGGCCAACCTCTTGATCCTCGACGAACCGACCAATCACCTCGACATGATTTCGAAAGATGTGCTCAAAGAAGCCATCCTAAAGTTCGACGCTACAGTAATAGTCGTATCTCACGATAGGGAGTTCCTCGATGGACTTGTATCAAAGGTATATGAGTTTTCGGATGGATCTATCAAAGAACACTTAGGGGGAGTCTACGATTACCTCAAAAGGAAGCGGATGGAGTCGCTACACGAGCTAGAAAAAAGCGACAAAAAGAATGCCTCTATTAGCCTAAGTGACAAAGCTACTGCTAGCTCGGCAGCAAATAGCTATGAGGAGCAAAAGCAAGCCAACAAGCAGTTTAGAGCCTTAGCAAAGCAGGTACACAAATGCGAAGAGAGGATCTCTATGCTCGAGTTGGAGCTACAGAAACTCGAGACACAGATGCAGAATGGCGAGCAAGCCAATGATCCAGACCTCTTCAGACGCTACGGAAAGCTAAAGGAGGAAATGGAAGACACACTTGCCGAATGGGAGGAAGCCCACGAAGCCTTGGATCTGTTTGCCGAGCAAAGCAGCAATTAATAGATGCATATCAGCCAAAGCATTCTGTGAAGGCTAGAACTATAGTTCGAAAAAACAGAGGCCTTTCTCGGCTTACGAGCTTGTACCGATCGTGTTTACTCAAAGCAAAAAACTCATAATAAATTTGAAAACTATTCGCCACGTGTAGCCTCATAGCGTAGCTACTGCAGCGTGACTTGATAGCCACATTGTAGTACTCCCTACTGCCCATCTTATCGTACTTCAAGAGATAATGCATCTTTGCATCCACATCGACACAAAACTCACTAGCAGAAAATGGTAGTCGAAGAGCCTTGACTGGATTTCCCTCTGATACAATTAGATTCTCAACCCAAATCGCAAATATTCAAAAGACACAACAATGAAAAAGATTGCCCAAATCATTGTCATTTCGGGCAAAAACACTTACTTTTGAATAGCAGTAGTGAGAAATATCTTTCTTCAAGAGGATGCAAATAGAGATTCATTAGTTACTTTTGATGAATAGTGTCCTCACTACCATACGTCAGCGATGTTTAGTTATGCATTATTACACCTATGAAATATTATCGATTGCTTCGAAAAAGACCTAGCTACTTTTTGTTGGTTCAAGATCACAAGTATTTCGTAAAAGACCAGACAAGCTATACAACACTTCTACCTTGGGGGTAGAACCCAATTAGATGTTCACTTTTAGTTCTTATAAATTTAAACAATCAAGTTTATGGAAATCAACAAGAAAATCCTCAACAAAATCTCAGATTCATTAACGGTGAAGGATCGAAACACAAACGATCGACCTTCAAACATTTAGGCGTATAGGTCAAAAGTGTTGGTAAAAATGCTCATTGGTTGATTTGATG
>CAZHWP010000031.1:5235-26307 GCA_964535945.1 uncultured Porphyromonas sp. | reverse complement strand
ATTAAAAATAAATTAACTAAACTTGCAGTGGTAAACTTTAGTTTGAAGACATACAATCTGATAATCCCTATCAGCGAGATGTATTTTTTGATGCAATCCCAGTGAAAGTTGAGAACAAACTATTCGGAATTGACTATATCACCCACCATCCGAGTCCACTCAAGAATCCCAATCCTGTTAGCTTCTTGCGTGTAGAGCCAGGAGTAACCTTTAAGTTTCGGATGAGACTTTCGGATATAGGAGTTTCAAAAGAGTATAAAGAGCTCCTTTTCAAGACGATAATCTTAAACTTTGGACTGGGAGCTAAAACAAATGTTGGGTACGGGCATTTCGAAAACGAAGCTTAACAACGTCGTCCCTGTACACATTTAAGCCTGTACAGCACTTACTAGTCGGGATAAAATACTAATTTTGCGCTAGCAAAGCACGAATGCTCCAGCTGCAGACCTAGAATATTATGCCCTAGGCCAGAATGGAGCCGACACATGGTAGCAGTAAACATGGCTTATTTGCTTGGATGCAAACGGACTCATATGAGGGTGAAAAACACAGCTTCCAAATAGGAGCCAATACGATGGCTCGCCATAGGCTATTGATATAAAAAACAGACAAAAACATATCGCTCAGCAACATTTTTTGCTAAACTGAACAACATGAACAATCAACTTGCACTTACTGCCATTTCGCCCATCGACGGAAGATACCGCTCGAAGGTAGACGGACTTGGCGCATACTTTTCGGAAGAGTCGCTCATCAAATACCGCGTACGCGTCGAGATCGAATACTTTATCGCTCTGGCACAGACAGTACCCGAGCTCCATGGGGCCCTCGATGCCGATCGCACAGCCGCTCTACGCAAGCTATACCAAGATTTTGATCTGGCAGCTGCCCAGAAAGTGAAGGAGATAGAGGCAGTAACGAATCACGATGTGAAGGCCGTAGAATACTTCATCAAAGAAGAATTTGACCGTCTAGGCATGAGCCAATACAAGGAGTTTATACACTTCGGCCTGACTTCGCAAGACATTAACAACACCGCCTTCCCGATGATGACCCGTGAGGCCATCGAGGGTGAATACCTACCTGCTCTGCAGCAAATACTGAGCATACTAAAGCAGAAAGCCACTGAGTGGAAAGAAATACCCATGCTTGCTCGCACCCATGGTCAGCCAGCCTCTCCTACACGACTCGGTAAAGAGATAGAGGTATTTATATATCGTATTGAGACGCAGCTAAAGCAACTAGAAGCAGTACCTCACTCGGGCAAGTTTGGAGGCGCTACGGGCAATTTCAATGCACACGTACTAGCCTACCCTGCAATAGACTGGGCAAACTTTGCTAAAGAGTTTCTGCAGAGCATTGGCTTAGAACGTGAGCTCTGCACAACGCAGATTTCAAACTACGACAATGCGGCTGCACTCTTCGATGCCTTAGTACGGATCAATACCATATTGATAGATCTGTGCCGCGACTTCTGGCAGTATATCTCGATGGAGTACTTCAAACAAAAGATAAAGGAGGGCGAGGTAGGCTCGTCGGCCATGCCACACAAGGTAAACCCGATAGACTATGAAAATGCAGAGGGCAACCTTGGCATTGCCAATGCCATCTTTGCACATCTAGCCCAGAAGCTGCCGATCTCGAGGTTACAACGTGACCTCAGCGACTCGACCGTAATCAGAAATATCGGCGTACCTCTCGCTCATACTCTTATCGCCATCAAGAGCATCGAAAAAGGTCTCGGCAAACTGCTCCTAAACGAAGGACAGCTGCAGAAAGATCTGGAGCAAAACTATGCCGTAGTAGCAGAAGCGATCCAGACGGTACTGCGCCGCGAGGGATACCCCAAACCATACGAAGCACTGAAAGCTCTAACACGTACCGGTGCCGCAATTAGCGCCGAGTCGATTGCAGCATTTATCGATACGCTCGAGCTCAATGACGAACTGAAAGCTCAGCTCAAATCCATCAGCCCACACAACTACCTAGGACTATAGAAAATCAGAGAAACTCTTAAAGATAATATTTGTATCTTTGCAACTCCTTAAAAAATAATAAACCAAACGCATTGTGGCAGCCGCGAGGCTGTGTGTGTAAGATTTTTCTGAATAAAGAAAAACTACCGTTTAATAACAAGTAAAACATGAATACAATCAACGACGAGCAACAAACTACTTCGAACAACGAAAGCAGAAGCTCGGAAAGACCAAGAATGAATAGCCAACGAATCGATACTTTTCGAAACAGTAACGAGGGCTTTAGGCCTACCCCGAGAGCTGGGGCAAGAAACACTGTAGACAACTTCGACAGCAACGACGGGCAAACTCGTCGCCGACGCACTAGGATAGCAGAGATGTCAAACAGATCGGGCGATTACCATCAAAGGACGCAGAGCCCTCGTGGATCTTCGGGCTACGGATCGAATTCAAGAAGCAGGTACCAAAATGAAGGTTCGGGCTATGGAAATCGGTACGACAACAACGAACGAACCCCGTACAGAAGGCAAGGCGAAAGCAGAAGCTACGGCGAGAATAGGCCTTATGACGAAAATCGTCCCTATTCCGACAACAGAGCCTCCTATGGCCAAAGCAGACAATATGGCGACTACCAGCAAAACGAACAGCGCCCATCAAACTACAGACAAAACCAAATGGCAGGAGCTACAAGTCGCTTTGGAGATTCATCGAACTATCCACACCAACCACTGAGCCGCGAAGAGCGTTCGGCAGCTAGACCGAGACAAGGTGGCGGAGGATATGGCCAACCCTATGGCAATAGACAGCGTAGAGCGACTGGTCCCAACAAGCCCTTCGATAAGAATCAGAAATTTCAGAAAAAGAAAAGAAAGCCCATTATCCCAGTTAAGTACCAAGAAGATTTGGCAGATCCCAACGAGCCAATCAGACTCAACAAATTCTTGGCAAATGCTGGTGTAGCTTCACGTAGAGAAGCGGACCAACTGATAGAAAATGGACTCATCACCGTAAACGGAGTGGTAGTGACCGAACTCGGTACTCGCATTACCCGCCAAGACGAGGTGCTCTACAAAAACAAACGTGTAGAAATACAAAAGAAAGTGTACGTACTACTCAATAAGCCAAAAAACTGCGTGACCACTTCGGACGACCCCGAGTGCCGAACCACAGTAATGGACATCGTACGCTATGCTTGCCCCGAACGCATCTACCCCGTAGGTCGACTAGACCGCAACACAACGGGTGTACTGCTTTGCACCAACGATGGCGACCTGGCTGCCAAGCTCACTCACCCCTCGTTTATGAAGAAAAAAATCTACCACGTATGGCTCGACAAAGAGGTAGCGATGGAAGATATGCAGAAGATTGCAGACGGTATTGAACTCGAAGACGGCGAAGTGCATGCCGATGCCCTTAGCTACGTAAGCGAAGAGGATCGCAGCCAGGTAGGAATAGAGATACACAGTGGTAGAAACCGAATAGTTCGTCGTATCTTCGAACACCTTGGTTACCGAGTAATAAAACTCGATAGGGTGTACTTTGCTGGACTGACAAAAAAAGACCTACCCCGTGGTCGCTGGCGCTACCTCAACGAGATGGAGGTTATAAACCTACGCAACGGCACCTTCGAGTAAGAACATATATATCCGAATCCCTTGCGCAGATTCGACGATAAGGATTGTTAATCAATAAATAGAAAGGGCGGGGCTCTATACAGCCCCCCCCCACACACACACACAAAGCAAATAACATTTAGAAGCAATAAAATAAGATGAAACGAATTAGGATAGCCGAGGTACTGAAAAGCGACCTCGTAGGTCAAGATATATTGATAAAAGGCTGGGTGCGTACCAAGCGTGGCAACAAAGCAGTAACATTTATTGCCCTAAACGATGGCTCGACTATTCACAACCTACAGGTAGTGGTAGACCCCAACGCCTTCGAAGCAGAGCTACTGGCAAAGATTACGACCGGAGCAGCTATTGGCGTGGTGGGCAAGCTAGTTGAATCGGCTGGTAGCGGCCAGAATGTCGAGATCCAAGCTTCCGAAATAACACTTTACGGAACGGCCGATCCGAGCTCTTATCCGCTTCAGAAGAAGGGACACTCGCTCGAGTTCCTCCGCGAAATCGCACACTTGCGTCCTCGCACCAACACCTTTGGTGCTGTGTATCGCATCCGTCACCATATGGCTTTCGCTATCCACAACTTCTTTCACAATAAGGGCTTCTACTACTTCCATGCGCCACTCATTACGGGTAGCGACTGCGAAGGAGCAGGACAAATGTTTCAGGTTACGACACTTGATCTGAAAAATGTGCCTCTCAATGAAGATGGCGAGGTGAATTATGCCGAAGACTTCTTCGCTCGCCCCACATCGCTCACCGTATCGGGTCAGCTCGAAGGTGAAATGGCTGCGATGGCACTAGGAGGAATCTATACTTTTGGACCCACGTTTAGGGCAGAAAACTCAAATACTCCAAGGCACTTAGCCGAGTTTTGGATGATCGAACCCGAAGTGGCTTTCATCGAGATAGAAGAAAACATGGACCTCGCCGAAGAGTTCATCAAGTATTGCATCCAATGGGCGCTCGACAATTGCTTAGACGATATCAAGTTCCTAGCAGAGCACTTCGATAAAGAGCTGCTACCCAGACTGGAGTCGATACTCGAAAAGCCATTCATTAGACTCACCTACACCGAGGGCGTAAGCATACTCGAAGAGGCAGTAAAGAGTGGCGTGAAGTTCGAATTCCCAATCTACTGGGGAGCCGACCTTGCTAGCGAGCACGAACGTTACCTTGTAGAGAAACACTTCAAGACGCCTGTGATGCTTACCGACTACCCCAAGGAGATCAAGAGTTTCTACATGAGACTCAACGACGACGAGAAGACGGTGCGTGGCATGGATGTTCTGTTCCCAAAGATTGGCGAGATAATTGGTGGCTCGGAGCGTGAAGCCGACTACGACAAGCTACTGGCCCGTGCCAGAGAGATGAATGTGCCCGAAAAGGATATCTGGTGGTATCTCGATTCGCGTCGCTATGGCACAGCTCCCCACTCGGGATTTGGCCTTGGCTTCGAACGCTTGCTACTATTCGTAACCGGTATGCAAAACATCCGCGACGTAATCCCATTCCCTCGCACACCACACAACGCCGAGTTTTAAGCAGCTAAGAATAGACAAAGCGCTCTCTGAGCGAATAATATCAGCAGACCTGGGCAGAAGTTCTAATCAGACACTTCTGCCCAGGTCTCGTTTTTATACAGCAAGCGACCACTAAGCCAGGTTGGTCTCCCAGCAGATTCGCCCTTATAGAGATACGCTTACTTTGCCCCAGCTCTCACGGTCGAGACTTCTGTAATTGATAGCTTCGGCAATGTGCGAACTCTCGACCTGCTCGGAGGCTTCGAGATCGGCTATTGTGCGTGCCACCTTGAGTATGCGTGCGTAGGCTCTGGCCGATAGCTGAAAGCGGTCCATCGCTTTGCGCAGTCGCTCCAGTCCTTGAGCATCGGGCTGTGCATATTTCTGCATCAACTTATCACTCATTTGCGCATTGCAGTGTATGGTTTTATATTTGGCGAAACGCCTGTTTTGAATCTCTCGGGCAGCAACTACACGCTCCCGAATATCCCTACTCGACTCGGCTGGGCGCGTGTCTGAAATCTTCTCGAAGGGTACAGGTGTAATCTCTACTTGTATGTCGATACGATCGAGCAAAGGTCCCGAGATACGACTCAGGTATTTCTCTACAGCCCCTGGCGCGCAAGTACATTGGCGCTGAGGATGGTTGTAATAGCCACAAGGGCAGGGATTCATGGCAGAGACCAGCATGAAACCCGCTGGATAATCTACAGCAAACTGAGCCCTCGAGATACTGACTTGTCGATCTTCAAGAGGCTGGCGTAGCACCTCCAAGACATTGCGATTGAACTCGGCCAGCTCGTCTAAAAACAGCACTCCGTTGTGCGCTAGGCTGATCTCGCCAGGCTTGGGATGGGAGCCACCACCCACCAGAGCAGCAGGCGAAATATTATGGTGAGGAGCACGGAAGGGTCTGTTTACCATCAGCGTGGTATTGTGTGCCAACTTACCTGCCACAGAATAGATCTTGGTAGTCTCGAGCGACTCGCCCAGGGTGAACGGAGGTAAAATACCTGGCATACGCTTGGCCATCATAGACTTGCCACTACCAGGGCTACCTATCATGATTACATTGTGTCCTCCAGCTGCAGCCACCTCGAGGGCACGCTTCACTTGCTCTTGCCCTTTGACGTCGGCAAAGTCGTAAAGGATTTGCTCCTGGCTTTCGTAAAAAACCTTGCGTGTATCGACCACCGTTGGTTCGATACAGTCATTTCCTCTAAAAAACTCAATCACCTCGGCCAAGTTTTTGGCTCCAAGCACCTCCAGTTTATCGACCACAGCAGCCTCTAAAGCATTTTCGGCTGGGAGTATCAAGCCCTTGTACGATTCTTTGCGAGCTTGGATAGCTATGGGCAGAGCTCCCTTGATAGACTTGAGCGAACCATCGAGCGAAAGTTCACCGATGAGCATATATTGCTCTAAGCGTTCGCTGGGAATAATACCATCTGCTGCAAGTATGCCTACAGCCATAGGGAGGTCGTAGGCAGTACCCTCCTTTTTGATGTCGGCAGGGCTCAGATTGATGGTGATTCGTTTGCCTGGGAAGCGAATTCCTAGATTGTCGAAAGCTGATCGGATACGCTCTTGGCTCTCTCGTACTGCAGCGTCTGGCAAGCCAACTATAGTTAGGAAGACACCGGCACTTACATTTACCTCTATCGTTACCGTGAGCGCTTGTACGCTGTGCAAGGCGGCGGTATAGGTTTTTACTAACATCTTAACTGAATTATATGAATCGACTGATGAATGGGTTTATACTTTGATGGGTTTCTATATTAATATGGTATAAGGGGAGACTTTTCTTTCGGCAGTCTCACTTTGGCTCCTTATGCTTTTAACCCTAATAGTTGTTCGCAAAAGAGGCACTTTTTAGCGGATATAACCTGCTGTATCAACTACTACAAAACTTGGCACAGACTGGATATGATATAGTTTCATCACCTTACTGGCATCTAAAATACTGTCGCTTACTAAAGTCCACGGCTCGCCATTAATATGCTTGAGCAAATGGCTGCCGCTATAGCTTGGTTCTTGAGTAAACTGCACAAATAGCGACTTAGGAATCTGCAAACTATCTGATAGTTTATTGATATAAGCAATAGAAGCGCTATCAACCTGAGCAGTAAAAGTCAAAACCACGTAGCCTGGCAGCTGCCAACTAAGCATGTACTGCTCTTCCAACGATGTAAGGACACTAAAATCTGGGGCCTTACTGCCTGGCTGCAGAGCTTTTAGCGCTTTCTGCAACTCCTTCACTCGACCTACTATAGGCCAATCTGTTTGTAAATGCTGCCGCCAAAAATCGGGATCGTCAAGATAAAGCTCCGACAGCTTGGCCACCCCCTCTGCATCGTTATGGCTTAGGCAATACTCAAGACAACGCTCCTGCAAAGCTCTTAATGAAGACTTCACGTTAGAAGCATCTCTTTGCAGTATCGAATTTTGATAGGCTTGCAACTCGGTCTGAGCAAACTGAATAAAAGCAGCCAAAGTGGCATTGAAGCCCTTGCCTTTGATCTGAGGGATAAGCGGATTGGATAGATCGATCTTAAGCCCCACCGTCTCCCCTTCTCTTAGTTCAAGAGGCAGGGCATAAGCTCCATTGGCATAGTGGACAATCGCTTTTTTGAACTTAGGGCTCTCCAGCATGATCTGCTTCTTGAACCTCGGCGGCGTCATACTAATGTATTGTGTAATGGTACTTGTATCGCCTTCGCAGCGAATACTAAGCAAAGTATCTTCTGGGCTTAATCCTCGAAGATCGAGTTTGATCTTTGTCGAATGCTCATTGCTGCTACAGTGCGTAAACAGAGCTGGTACGACAAGTGCAATGAGCAACGTAAGTGTATAGCGAAGATTCATAAACTTCTATTCTTTTGGGGCATTCGAAGCTAGCAACAACTCTTCGATGGCAAGAGGATAGTGCTCGCACTCTAACTGATGAATGCGATTTGCCAACGAATCGGCATCGTCGTCGGCAAAGACTTCACACTTGGCCTGACGTACGATGCGACCTCGGTCGTATGCTTCGTCTACCAAATGAATAGTGATGCCACTTTCTCGCTCTGCAGCAGCAATCACTGCCTCGTGTACATGGTGTCCATACATCCCCTTGCCACCATACTTGGGCAATAGAGCTGGATGGATGTTTACGATTCGATCTGGATAGACGCGAATCATTGCTTGAGGAAGCAGATTGAGGTAACCAGCGAGCACAATGAAATCAATCTCTAAAGACTCGAAAAGCGCCAAGACCTTTGTAGCCTCTCTCATCTCATCATTGCTAAAGTAATAAAAAGGTATCCCCAGGCGCTCGGCACGCTCTTTTACACCTGCACCAATCTTATTTGCAATGATGCATGAAATGCTTGCTAAATCGCTATTTTTGAAGTATCTGGCTATATTTTCTGCATTTGTTCCGCTTCCTGAAGCCAAAATTGCTATTTTTCTCATTTTATTTACTACTTTTGTTGCACACTAATCTGTATGCTGTGCAAAACAGATCACTTCAGGGCCACAATTTTCCCTTTTGGGAGCAGCGAGCTCTGAGTACGTGAACAAAGATAGTGAAGAAAATAAGCATGTAATAACAAATAAAGAATTAAGATCATGACAGAAGTAGAAAAGAAAGTTATCGACCTCGTTGTTGACAAACTAAACGTAGAAGAAAGTGAAGTAACACGTGAAGCAAGTTTCTTGAACGACTTAGGCGCAGACTCGCTTGATACTGTTGAGTTGATGATGAACTTCGAAAAGGAATTCAACATGTCTATTCCAGACGACAAGGCTCAGGAAATCAAAACTGTAGGCGACGCAATCGACTATATCGAAAAAAACCTGAAGTAAACAGTAATGGAACTGAAAAGAGTAGTCATTACTGGCTTAGGCGCTATTAGTCCATTAGGCAATTCGGCTCCAGAAACGTGGGCAGCCATGGTTGCTGGGAAGAGTGGTGCTGGCCCGATCACACTCTTTGATGCGTCCAAGTTTAAGACTCAGTTTGCTTGCGAAGTAAAGGACTTCGATCCGCTACGCTACTTCGACCGCAAAGAAGCCCGCAAGTCAGACCGCTACGCCCAGCTAGCTATGGTTGCAGCTGACGAGTGTCTGGCCGACTCTGGCTTGGACTTAGAAACGGTAGACAGAAATCGAGTAGGAGTAATTGTGGCTGCTGGTATCGGAGGTTTGAGTACTTTCGAGGCAGAAGTACGCGACTACAACCCCGAGTTCGGTCCCCGTTTTAATCCGTTCTTCATCCCCAAGATGATATCGGATATTGCATCAGGACAGATCTCAATCAAATACGGCTTTCACGGGCCAAACTATTCGATTGCTTCGGCATGCGCCTCTTCTACCAACGCCCTGATAGATGCTTGCCATCTTATCCGCTTGGGCAAGGCAGATGTAATTGTAGCTGGAGGAGCTGAAGCATCTGTGAGCGCTGCTGGCGTAGGTGGCTTCAATGCCATGAACGCCCTATCGACTCGCAACGACGATCCTACGAAAGCATCAAGACCATTTAGCGCTAGCCGCGATGGCTTTGTGGTTGGTGAAGGTTCGGCTTGCTTAGTTGTAGAAGAATTGGAGCACGCCCTCAAGCGTGGAGCAAAGATCTATGCCGAGCTGGTAGGAACAGGCCTTTCGGCCGATGCTTATCACCTCACGGCTAGTCACCCAGAGGGCTTAGGAGCCAAGTTGGTAATGCGCAATGCACTCGAAGACGCCGAGCTAAAGCCCAGCGACCTCGACTACATCAACGTACACGGCACCTCTACACCTGTAGGTGACATCTCGGAATCGAAAGCAATCATCGAGGTATTTGGCGAGCATGCCTACAAGCTAAACATTAGCTCTACTAAGAGTATGACTGGCCACCTACTTGGTGCAGCTGGCAGCTTAGAGGCTATGGCTTGTGTGATGGCCATCAAAGATGATGTGATACCGCCAACGATCAATCACGAAGAAGGCGACAACGACCCCGAGATAGATTACGAGCTCAACTTCACCTTCAACAAGGCTCAAAAGCGCACCGTAAACATCGCCCTGTCAAACACGTTTGGCTTTGGCGGACACAATGCTAGTGTTGTTTTCAAGAAATACACTAAATAAAAGCACGTACTTGTGTTATCAATAACTGCACTGTTCGAACGGCTCCCATGGCGTAAGCCATCGGAGTCGTTTGCTTTTCTCAAAAGCATTTTGGGATACAGCCCCAAAAACATGGAGTACTACAACCTGGCCTTTAGGCACAGTAGCTGTAGTATCACCGACAGCCAAGGCAATAGGATCAACAATGAAAGACTTGAATTCCTTGGCGACTCCGTCCTCGCTACAGCCATTAGCAGCTACCTCTACGAGCGATATCCAAGCTGGGACGAGGGGCAGATGAGCAAAATCCGTAGCTCGGTAGTACAGCGGCAGATCAACAATGCCATCGCTCAAGAGCTGGGGCTAGAGCGACTGCTAAAGGTAAAGGCCGATGTAACACAGCTTAGCAACGATGTGATGGGCAATACGCTCGAAGCACTCATCGGTGCCATCTTTTTAGATAAAGGATACCACCATGCCGAGCAATTTATACACACACGCTTCATCTCGATCTTCAATAGCCTCGAAGATCAGCTCGTCGATGCAATGACCAACTACAAATCGTCGTTGCTCGAATGGGCTCAGAAGCATCACTTGCAGGTAGAGTACAAACTAGAATCGGCCCCCAAGCGCAATGGAGGTAAGTTTCACTACTCGCTATGGGTAGAAGGCAAGCGCATAGGTAGCGGCAGTGGTCATAGCAAGAAAGAGGCTCAGCAAATAGCATCACGCGATGCCCTACAAAAGCTACAAGACGCCAAAGAAATTCGCAAGCAAAAACAAGAAAAGCAAGAGCAATCCTAGTGGCAACTATGGTGCATACGAAAGTCTCTTCCTTACCTACTCTGAACTCCCACATTCACGCAGTTTCGAAGTCGAACTAATCGGCCCTAAAGTAGAAGATCTGTATCCTATCGACATCCTTTATTACTCGACCTAAGTAGGAGATTTTGTGTAGAGCAAATCACTACAAATATACTTGATAGCACCGATATTAATCCCTATATTTGTGCAGCAAAATAATCAAGTACGCGTAATGAACAACAATAATAATTATTGCATCATAATGGGTGGCGGCATAGGTAGCAGATTCTGGCCTATGAGCCGCCAAAGTAAGCCCAAACAATTCCTAGATTTCTTTGGCACCGGTCGCACTCTATTGCAAATGACCTTCGATCGATTCAGTCGTTTCATCCCCATCGAAAACATACGAGTTGCCACAAACGAACTCTATGCAGCACAGGTATTAGAGCAACTACCAGAGCTAAACAAAGAACAGATCTTACTCGAACCCCTCAGGCTCAACACTGCACCCAGCATTGCCTACGCCTGCTTCCACATAGCAGCTCAGAACCCCAACGCCAATATCATTGTAGCCCCATCGGATCACCTCATCTTGGGCGAAGAAGCATTTACTAAAGCGGCTCTCGAGGCTCTCGAGTTCGTAAACAAAAACAATGTACTACTCACCTTTGGCGTAAAACCCACCCGCCCAGAAACTGGCTACGGCTACATACAGGCAATCGAAGAGGGAAAAGACAAAAACTTCCTCCACGTAAAAACCTTTATAGAAAAGCCCAATGCCGAGATGGCTCAGATACTGATAGAAACTGGCGGATTCTACTGGAATAGTGGCATGTTTTTCTGGAATGCACCAACCATACTCAATGCGATAGATAAATACCTCCCCGAGGTATCGGCTTTATTCAAGCCCGGACAAGACCAATTCGGCACAGCGCAAGAGCGAGCCTTTATCGAAAAGACCTACCCTTATTGCCCAAGCATCTCGATAGACTATGGTGTGATGGAGAAAGCCGACAATGTAATGATAATGCCTGTAGACATAGGCTGGACAGACCTCGGCTCATGGATGTCGCTCTACGAACTTGGCAAGAAAGATGCTGCAAAAAACGCAGTCTTCAATTCCAATGCACTCTTCTACGAAGCCTCGGGCAACGTAGTATGCTCGTCGGGCAAGAAGCTCCTCGTAGTGCAAGGCATAGACGATTGCATCATTGCCGAACACGACAACGCAATTCTAATCTGTCGCAAAGGAGAGGAACAACGAATCAAACAGTTCGTTACAGATATCGGATTAGACTACGGCGACAAGTACAATTAGTAAGTACTCCCCAATAATCGACATACTCCCCATTTTGGGGAAAATATACTGCCAAACACTTGTAGTACCTCTAGAGTCATTGTTCTTTCGTACTACAAGTGTCGCAGAAAAAAAGAATCTATACTCTATGACCGAAGAGCTTGCCCAGTATATTTGGCAGCAACGCCTCTACACCCATCTCGACTTTTACGATACAGCAGGCAATCCTACCGATGCGCAGCTAATCGACCCTGGCACACGCAACGCCGATGCTGGGCCAGATTTCTTTAATGCAAAAATCAGACTCGATGGGATCGTATTAGCTGGAAGCATAGAGCTACATCTCAAAAGCTCGGATTGGAAAAAGCACTCCCATCAGCAAGACCCAGCCTACAACAACGTAATCTTACACGTAGTCTTCGAACACGATCAGGAGCTAGCATACCGACAAAACGGTAGCCCGATCCCATACTGCATCATGCAGCTTTCAGAAAAAACCAAGCAAAAAGCAGCATGGCTCCTCCACACCCATCAAAGGCCTGCTTGTGCCGATGCACTAAGCCAACTAAACCCAATAGAGCGAAGATCGTGGATGGAGCGCTTGCTGATGGAAAGGCTACAAAGAAAATCTCAAGATATACTCCAGCTATTCCATCGTAGCGATTCGGACTGGAATGAGACCTGCTACATCGTTTTGGCTCGATACTTCGGGTTTGGCCTCAACAACGAAGCCATGGAACGTCTGGCTCGCTCGCTACCCTATCGCTATATTCAGAAGCATCGCAACTCACTTCTACAGATCGAAGCGCTACTATTGGGGCAAGCAGGCTTACTCGACGAGGACAACGACGATGAATATCGCCAACGCCTTGCAAGCGAATACCATTTTCTGAGACAGAAGTTCAAGTTAAGCCCTCTTGCACCTGCCAGTTTTCGCCTTCATCGCATTCGTCCAGCTAGCTTCCCCCAGCGTCGCATTGCCCAGCTGGCAGCACTACTACACAAACAGGAGTTTCTTTTCAGCAGCTTGATCAATGCCGAGAAAGCAAGCGATTTGATGGAAATGTTGGACGTCGAATGCTCGGAGTATTGGTGGCATCACTACCGATTTGCAAGGGCAAGTAAAAGCACGAATCGCAAACTTGGAAAAAACTCACGCAAGCTACTACTTATCAATGTCCTCTGCCCACTCCTAACAGCATATGGCACCCATATTGGCAACGAAGAGCTGATCGAAAAGGGGCAACGTATTCTAAGCGAGATCGAAGCCGAAAGCAATAGCATAGTGCGTAGCTTCACTCAGGCTGGAATAGCCATAGACAATGCTGCCGACAGCCAGGCTGTCATACAGCTACACAACGAATACTGCCAAGTTCGCAAATGCCTATACTGCCATTGGAGCTACCCGTTCCTCAAGAGTTAAGGACAAGCAAGTCATCCCTAGAGGCCAGCTCGCCCATTGATGACCATTGCAGAGCAAAGAATTAGCGCACAGCGCCTCTGATTCGTTACTACATATTCTTACCTAAGAAGAACTGCATCAAGACTAAATTGAGTAGCAGCAAAGCTCCACCATAGAGAACGATGCGCTTTTCGGCTGCTCCAGGCAGCACGAAGTAAGCTACTACAGCTGCTAGTGCTATCACTATTATCAGCACCGATAGTACACGTCTGAAAGGAGCAAGTTTCTTTTTCATCTTCAATTAATATTTTGGCAGCAGCCCATTCATCCACAAAGATAGAAAAAGCACCTGCATTATCCCGCAGGATTCACCCACCAAGAAGCGGCGATCTGGTAGATAGTCGCAACTTCCATATGAAGATAGTAGCTCCATGTCGAAATAAGCAATTATTTTTCGCTTATTCTTACATTGTGCTATAAACAACTGTCACACTGAAATATACATCTGTAAAATAAGAATAGAAACGAGCAAAATCGAGCTTTTCGATTCATATTTTACGGCTATGGAGCCAAAACCGACACCCGAAAATAGCAGCATTTGTATGGCGAGCTGCTCCACGATTTGAGACTACAGCCATGAGGCGACAAACGACGCTTAAAAGAATACCCCGATCATCAAAAGACAACGACCCTTGCTCAAGCAAATACTTGAGTAAGGGTCGCATACGTACATGTCGCCATCACGGCGAGAAAAGAAGGCTTTGGTACTATCTATCGTTTGGCCAACTGATGATCGATAAAGAGGTAGTTATGTTCTTTCACAGCCTTGATTTGATCTACAATCTGGATAGCAGAATCCTCTTCTTCTACCTGCTCACGCACAAAGTGCATGAAGAAATCTTCGGTAGCGAGGTCCTTCTCTGCACGAGCCAGGAAGACAATCTTTTCGATCATTTCAGATACCAAACATTCGTGGTCGTATGCCTTTTGGAAAATCTCAAGCACCGAATCAAATTCGGTTGGCACGGCATCGATCTGTCCTATCAACACTTTTCCTCCGCGTGAATTAAGGTAATTCATCATCTCTGTGGCGTGTTCCATCTCTTCGGCAGCCTGCTTCTTGAGCCAGTGGGCAAAGCCTGCATAACCAATATTTTCGAAGTGCATAGCCATAGAAAGGTAGAGATTTGATGACCACATCTCGGCATTAATTTGTTCGTTGATAGCTTTTGCTACTTTTTCTTTCAGTTTCATTGTACAAACGTTTTTATTTTAGTTTCAATACTTCCTGAAGCCATTTAGCCAAATAGCGACCAAAAGCTTCTCCTTTTGCTATCTAATAAACAATGCAAAACAGGATTAGGTTCAAAGGTACGATTTTTTCTCTTTCATTTTTAGCTATTGCAGAATGAACTCAAAAATGTCACAAACAGTGTTCGCCCTACTACACTACGTCTCTTTAAAAAGGATCCATTTGCAGGTGCAAAGCAGCTGTGCTCACTGCGATTAGCAATAAATTTCGTATCTTTGCGTACATTTCATGCATTAAAAAGGATGGATTCAAAGAAAATTTTAATCATCTCGCAAGAGATCTTTCCCTATTTACCAGAGTCGGAGACGTCAATGAGCGCACGATTATTGCCCCAATACCTACAGGAAAACGGGCATGAGGTGCGCATATTCATGCCTCGCTTTGGTGTTATCAACGAAAGACGCAATCAGCTGCACGAGGTGATACGCCTAACAGGCATCAATATGATAATCGACGACAATGATCATCCGCTTATCATCAAGGTAGCCTCTATCCAACCAGCAAGGCTACAAGTTTACTTCATAGACAACGACGATTTTTTCAAGCGCAAAACGCTCTTCGACATCAAGGCAAAACAAGAAAACGATAATGATGAGCGTGCGATATTTTTCGCTCGAGGCCCACTCGAGGCCATCAAAAAGCTTCGGTGGATACCAGATATCATACACTGCCACGGATGGTTCTCGGCACTCTCTACGGTCTACCTCAAGAAGATGTACCACGACGACCCCTTCCTAAACCGCGCCAAAATTATCTATACGGCATACAACGACAATAAAGAGGCCAAAGTGCCCGAAAAGCTCTTCGAACGAATGGCATTCGACAAGATCATGGAAGATGATCTGAAGATGATGGAAGGAAAAACCGACCACCTAGCTTTCTCGAAACTTGCTTGTCACTATGCCGATGCAATAATAAAAGGAAGCGAAAAGCTGGCTCCAGAGCTCGAGGCCTTCATTGCCAATATGGAAGGCAAACCGGTATTGGGCTATCAAGGAGTAGAAGGCTTTGAAGCTAAAAACGAAAACTTCTACGATCAGCTCTTAGCAAATAGCAAATAACACCATAATAGTCACCAAAGTCCTGAGTTGAGCTTAGCAGGGCATTTGCAAGCAATAAGCAAGCCGTTCTTGAATACTGATCAACTCGAAATAAACCATAAAAGCCCGCACAATACGAATAGACGTTACGGCGTTTAGCACGCATGCGCAAGCTAAATAAAGAGTATAAAAACAACAGCAATTACACTCGTTTGATGAATAAGATACTATCATTCATACTAAAGCCGGCTTCTCTTATTGTATTGGCCGCCTTTGCACTTGCTTGTAACGACAAGCCCTCGCTCGTAGGCGAAGAGGTGCAGCCTGTAATAGACAAAGTAACAGCCAAGGTCGATACGCTCGACATGCAAGTGAAGACCATAGAGATGGGCGACATTTACACCCGTAGCACCAACACGCTATTGGGCGACATTCGTGATCAAGTTTATGGCGATCTAAAGGCAGACTACATCATGCAAGTACGCTCTCCCAAAGGATTCAAATTTAAGCAAAAGCCGATAGACGATAAGATCGACTCGGTATTGCTTAGTGTCAATTACAACATTTGGGCTGGCGACTCATTGGCTATGCTTAAAGCATCGGTTTACCGCATAGACAAGGCAATCCCCAACAGCTGGTATAGCACCGAAGATCTAGCAGACCTATTAGACGATAAAAAGCATCTAGGTTCGAAAGTGTACACCGTGGCTGGTCAGCAAGGCATCAGACGTGTAATGATCAAACTACCGAAAGAGCTGGGCCAAAAGATATACGACTTGACCCTCAATAATCCTTCGGTATTTGACACACAAGAAAGTTTTTACCAAAATGTACTGGGAGGACTATACATCACCACAACCACCGGTTCGGGATCTGTGCTAAACGTAAAGAACACCGAGCTGGTAATCTTTTACACCTACAAGAAAAGAGCCGAAGGTGGAGAAAATGAAGAAGAAGAACCCGAACCAGACCCAGTAGGCACTGAAGTATTTGTAAACACTACCGAGTCTTACCAAGTAAACCACATCAAGCATCAGCAGCTCGAGACCCTATTGGCTCCAAGCAATGAGTACACGTATGTGAAGTCTCCCGCTGGTGTGATGACACAGCTTACGATAAATAAAGATGTACTGACCGAAAAGTATTTGACCGATCTCGACGAAGGGTACAACTGGCTTATCAGCGAGGCTCAATTTGAAGTTACAACAGGTGCACCTCCTACAGAAACCATTTTGGACCCTCCATTATACCTCCTGTTGCTTCCCAAAGACTCGGTGCAGACCTTCTTCGAAAAGCACCATACCGAGCTATCGCTGCCACGCGTAGCCTTCCTCTCTTCACCCTATAGCATTGTGGAACGCAAGTACAACTTCAACAATCTGAGCTTACTATTTGGTGAACACATCAAAGAGAATACAAAAAATGAAGGCGGCAGGAAATATGTAGATAAAGACCTCGAGATGGTAATGATACCCGTTTCGAGACAGATCAAAAGCAACAACTCAAACGCATATACCACCGTGCTAAACAACTACATGTTCCCCACAGGGGTAAGATTAGAACTAAACCCCAAGACGGCACGCATAGGAGTCTTTAGCACCTACTACAAAAGCAACCTATAGGCATAGTATAATCTCTGCAACAAGCCCAGACCCTAACGGCGACAAGGAGTTTTTCAGACTCCTCAGACCGTGAGTGACTGGGCTTGGCACATCGGAGCATAAAATCAAAGAAGAAAGACGATGAAACATCTCAAACTGCGGCTAATAGTGATGAACTTCCTTCAGTTCTTTACTTGGGGAGCTTGGCTCATTTCATTGGGTGCTTATATGATGAATGTATTGGGCTTCACGGGCCTACAGGTAGGAGCCATCTATGGTACCATGGGCATAGCTTCGTTATTTATGCCTGGGCTATTGGGAGTAGTGGCAGACCGCTGGGTATCTGCCGAGAAGGTTTATGGCATTTGCCACCTGATCGGAGCTGCAATGCTCATCTACGCATCTACTCTTAGCGACTATGCAAGCTTCTACATCGCTATGCTATTCCTCTGCTTTGCCTATATGCCCACGCTGGCACTAAGCAATACCATTGCCTATCAGACGATGGAAAAATCGGGCATGGATATCGTCAAAGAATTTCCACCTATACGTGTATGGGGTACGGTAGGATTCATCATCGCTATGTGGACCGTCGATCTATGTGGTTGGGGACGAAGCCCCATGCAACTTTACGTATCGGCCGCTGCTGCCATTACACTAGGCATCTACGCCTTTACACTACCCCATGTACCCACCAATAAAAGCAATGGAGCGGCTGGCAAACGTAGCTTAAGCTCCGCCCTCGGACTCGATGCGCTTAGCTTATTGAAAAACAAGAAGATGGCTATCTTTTTCATCTTCTGCGTATTGCTTGGTGCAGCACTTCAAATCACCAACACCTTTGGCAATCCCTTCCTCGATAGTTTCAAAGAAGGATACGCCGATAGTTTTGCTGTGCAACACCCCAACGTGCTATTGAGTCTATCGCAAATATCCGAGACGCTATTTATTCTTGCCATACCCTTTGTGCTTGGTCGCTTCGGCATCAAGCGTGTCATGATCATAAGCATGCTTGCTTGGGTTTTGCGCTTTGGCTTCTTTGCCATTGGCAATCCTGGTAGCGGCTTCATATTCCTCATCCTTTCGATGATTGTTTACGGTATGGCCTTCGACTTCTTCAACATCTCTGGCTCTATGTTTGTAGAGCGCGAAGCACCCTCACACATCAGAGCTAGTGCTCAAGGGCTCTTCATGATCATGACCAATGGGATAGGAGCCATCATTGGAGGCTTTGCTAGCGGTTGGGTGGTCGATCACTTTACCCATAGCCAAGAGAGCCTCATCGACTCGGTACCCACGCTAACGAGAACTACAGACTGGACAAGCACCTGGCTGGTATTTGCAGCCTATGCACTCATCATAACCATTCTCTTCATACTTAGCTTTAGATACAAAGAGACTACGCAAAGAGCAGCATAAAGCCCAGCTTATAGGCTTGTCTTTTTTTGCACGAAACGAATAAGCTACCTGCAGAGACACGAAAAATAGCCCTGTCTACGTTTAGACTATTGGCAGCTCTATTTAATTGACAATTAAAACCCATGATAGACTACCTACGCGGAGATATAGTAAGCCTAAGCCCCACGAACATGACCGTGGAGTGTGGAGGGGTGGGCTACGATGTTGTAATATCACTCAATACGTACCAAAATTACCAAGGTAAGGATAAAGGGAAAGTGTGGATAACACAAATTATTCGCGACGACGCCCACTTGCTATTTGGCTTTGCCAGCAAAGATGAGCGCCTACTATTCGGACAGCTCACAACCGTTAGTGGCGTTGGACCAAGCACAGCAAGGCTCATCTTATCGGCATACGCTCCACAAGAGCTTGCCGCCATCATCAGTACGGGTCAGTCCGAAGCACTCAAAGCAGTGAAAGGCATTGGCCTTAAAACTGCTCAACGTATCATTGTTGACCTAAAGGGCAAGCTCGACCCACAAGAATTGGCTGCAGACATCAGTCCTCAATCGGCTGCTGGGCATGCAGCACTCGGTCAAGCTACTGCCATGGAAGAAGCAAACTCGGCTCTCAAAATGCTTGGATTTGCCGACGCTGCCATCAAAAAAGCGCTTCAAAAGATCTTGGCCGAAGCACCAAACACCCCTGTAGAAGAGCTCATCAAAAAAGCGCTACGACTACTCTAATATCATCAGACAGAGAGCAGTGGCACAAACTTGACACAAAGCAAAAAAGAACCTTTTTCGAAGAAAAACAGCTGATATGAAGCACTCGCAGCAGGATAAGGAGACAGAAGTAAAGAACAGGAATACCCAGACTTGGAGACAGGTGTGGGTATTACTGGCTTTATTCGCATTCCTTTGTAGCACCCTTACGCTGCAAGGCTCCAAGAGTCGTGCTCAAGCAACAAACAAGCTAGCCCTACCCAAAAGCATAGCGGCTATACTGCAAGAAGACTCGCTACGCTTTCCTGTACAAACGACAGGGGCAAAAGACTATCGTTTTCTCGAGGGCAAGCATCCTTTAGACCTTAAAACGCCAAAGAATATCAGCACCAGCTTCGTTTACGACGAAAAGACAAATACCTATCTGCTGATTACGAAACTGGGCAACAAGCAAATCGGTACAGCCATCCCCTACACGCCCGAAGAGTATATACGCTACATGCAGCGCGACTCTGTAAGACGCTACTTCATCGAAAAAGAAAGAGCAGATGCTCTGGCTGCGGGGCGCACCTCATTCAATCCGCTCGATATGACCTTCGACCTTGGCCCAGCCGAAAAACTATTCGGCCCTGGTGGCGTCAAGCTACGTACACAAGGATCGGCCGAGCTAAATGCGGGGATGCAGAGCAATGCAACGGACAATCCCTCGCTACCCGAAAGGCAACGAAGACACAGTTTCTTCGACTTCAACGAACAAATACAAATGAATGTGCAAGCAAGTGTTGGTACGAAGCTCAACTTCGGAATGAACTACAACACGCAAGCCACATTCAACTTCGACTCCAAGAAACTAAAGCTTGCATACGAAGGCGAAGAAGATGATATTGTAAAGCTTATCGAAGCAGGTAACGTAAGCATCAACTCACGCAACTCACTCATCAAAGGAGGGGCAAGCTTGTTTGGGATACATAGTAAACTGCAGTTTGGCAAGCTCGACGTAGATATGGTGATTAGCCAGCAAGAAGCCGAGACAAAAACAGTAAACACAAAAGGCGGAGCACAAACTACACCATTCGAATTTTCGGCTGCTCAATACGACGAGAACAGGCACTTCCTCCTCGGACACTACCACCGCGAAAAGTATCAGGTAGGCATGAGTACACTACCCTTTATCAGTAGTGGCATCAAAATCAATCGCGTGGAAGTATGGATTACCAATAAGCGAGGCAACTTCAATGAAGCTCGTAATATAGTTGCCTTTACAGACTTAGCCGA
>CAZHWP010000031.1:0-5225 GCA_964535945.1 uncultured Porphyromonas sp. | reverse complement strand
CAGGAGCTAGCAACGGATTGCCAGCAAACAACGCCAACTCGCTCTACGCGTACATCAATAGCCAGCCTGCATTGAGAAGGATTGACCAAGTAACCCAAACTCTTGCGGGCACCTTGCAAGCAGGTACAGAATATGAAAAACTGGAGAGTGCCAGAAGGCTCAACGAGAGTGAATATACAGTAAATAACAGCCTCGGATTCATCAGTCTCAATACCCGATTGGGTGCCGACGAAGTGCTAGCAGTTGCCTACGAATACACCTACGGCGGACAAGTATTTCAGGTAGGAGAGTTCTCGACAGACAAGCCAGACAACTCTACCGACAACCTTTTTGTAAAACTATTGAAAGGTACTGCACAGAGCCCCTCAGCTCCATACTGGGACTACATGATGAAAAATGTTTACCTCTTGGGTACAGGCGTTTACAATGTACAGCCCGAAAAGTTTAGGCTCAACATCTTCTACCAAAGCGATAGTACAGGGGTCTATCAACCCTACCTCAACGAAGGAAAGATAAAGGGACAAATGCTACTTCGTGTGCTCGATCTCGACAAGCTTGACCACCGTAAAGAAAAATACCCCGATGGCGTATTCGACTACGTAGAGGGCTACACCGTTATTTCTCAAAAGGGAGTCATCATCTTCCCTACGCTCGAACCCTTTGGTAGTACGCTGGCAGAAAAATTGGCCGATCAGGTTTTGGCCCAGAAGTACTGCTTCTTCGAGCTCTACGACACGACCTCCGTGGCAGCGATGCAAGTGGCCGAAAAGAATAAATATGTACTGAGGGGAGAATACAAAGCCTCTACCTCGAACGACATCAACCTCGGTGCCATGAATGTAACCCCAGGCTCGGTAGTAGTAACGGCTGCAGGGGCAAAGCTGACCGAAAATGTCGATTACATCGTCGATTACACGTCGGGTAGTGTACAGATCATCAACGAATCGATACTTGCTGCAGGTACTCCTATCAGTGTATCGCTCGAAAATCGAGGCATGATGAATATGCAACGCAAAACGATGCTTGGGCTCGATCTGAACTACAACTTCAGCAAAGACTTTAGCATCGGTGCCACAGTCATGCACCTCAGTGAGATGCCCCTCACCACAAAAACCCTGTTGGGCGATGAGTCGCTCAAAAACACCCTTTGGGGAGTCAATCTTAACTACCGTGGGCAGGCACAGTGGCTCACAAACATCCTCGATGCAATCCCATTCCTCGAGCTCACCAAGCCTAGCGAAATCACATTCAACGCCGAATTTGCACACCTTATCCCTGGGCACTACGAGAGCAAATACGCACAGGGGCACAGCTACTTAGACGACTTTGAGACATCGCAGAGCTATATCGACCTTATGAACCCCTACTCTTGGATGCTTTCGGCTACGCCATTCCAAGACGGGCAAGGGCCCATTCTCTTCCCCGAGGCATCGCTAACGAACAACATCGAATATAGCAAGCACCGTTCGCTGATCAACTGGTTTTATATCGACCCGCTCTTCAATCGCGAACGCTCGTCACTCACACCAGCATATATCAAAAACGACCCCGAGTTTCTATCCAATCACTTCGTACGCGAAGTGCTCACCGAAGAGCTATTCCCCTATCGCGACAAAGGAGTAAACCAACACAGCTACTTGCATACGATGTTGCTTACCTACTACCCAAGTCAGAGGGGGCCTTACAACTTCAACACAGCTGGCATGCTCCCATCGGGTCATTTTTCCGACCCCAAAAGCCACTGGGGTGGTATCATGCGCAAGATAGATCAGAGCGACTTCGAGGCTTCAAACATGGAGTACATCGAATTTTGGCTCATGGATCCTTTTGTACACGAAGAAGGAACGGCACAAGGGGGAGACCTATACATCAACTTGGGTGAAGTATCGGAAGATGTATTGCGCGATGAAAAGAAATTCTTCGAAAACGGGATGCCAATCAATGACGACCCGCTCGCAATCGAAAATACGGTCTGGGGTAAAGTACCCAAACGCCAAGGTACAGGCTATGCCTTCGACAATAGCCCTGGTGCACGCGAAAAACAAGACGTAGGACTCGACGGGCTTAGCAACAATGAAGAAACGACCTTCCCTACTCATGCCGATTATCTGCAGCGACTTACAGCCCTCATCAATGGCGAGACCATGCAGCAGTGGAGTCAAGACCCATACAGCCCGATCAATGACCCCTCGGGCGACAATTTCCACCACTTTAGAGGCAACGATTACGACGACCAGAAGCTACCCATCCTCGATCGCTACAAACGCTACAATGGAGTAGAAGGCAACTCGGCAGAGATTGGCGATAGCAACAATGCCTTCAACGTAGCGAGCCGCTTAGTACCAGATGTCGAAGACATCAACCAAGACAACACGCTAAACGAAATAGAGAAGTACTTCGAGTATAAAATCTCCTTACGACCCAGCGACCTAGAAATTGGTCAAAACAACATCGTAGATAAGCGCACCAGTACAGTTACTTTCCGCAATGGAAAACAAAGCACTGTCAATTGGTACCAATTCAAAATACCTGTCAGGAAGTACGACCGCAAGATCGGTGGTATCAGCGATTTCAAGACCATACGCTTCATGCGAATGTACCTTACACAGTTCGATAAAGACGTCGTACTCCGCTTTGGTACACTCAAATTGGTGCGTGGCGACTGGCGCCAATACGAGCGCGAACTGCATCCTGCCAACGTGAGCCCCATCAGCACTGCGACCTTAGATGTTAGCACGGTAAATATCGAAGAGAATGGCGACCGCAAACCTGTCAACTACGTATTGCCTCCAGGTGTTCGTCGCTCACTAGACCCCCAGCAGACTCAGAGCACACAGCAAAACGAGCAGTCGATGAGCCTAAAGGTGGTCAAACTGGCTCCTGGCGATGCCCGTGCAGTCTATAAGAATACGGGCTACGACCTACGCCGCTACCGTCGTATGCAGCTCTTTACTCACGCCGAGCAATTGCCTGAAGACGACACCAACACGGGCAATGGCGAACTGTCAGTTTTCATCAGGCTCGGTACCGACTATCGCAATAATTACTACGAGTATTCGATCCCCCTCAAGCTAACCCCCTTCGGCCTCTACAATACGATGGTAGTAGCAGACCAAGAAAAGGTTTGGCCTCGTGAAAACATGTTCGACATTGCTCTCAAAGAGCTTACCGATCTAAAAGTTAGGCGCAATCGTGAGAAAGCCCTGGGCAACCCCCTAGCCGACTTCTACAAAGTATTCTCAGAGCCAGCCCCATCAAACAACAGCAACACCATCAGCGTGATCGGGAACCCATCGCTTAGCGATGTCAAGACCATTATGATCGGTGTACGCAACAACTCGATCGATATCAAGAGTGCCGAAGTTTGGGTCAACGAACTTCGCATGACGGAGTATGAAGAAAATAGCGGCTGGGCAGCCAATGCCATGCTCAACATGCAGCTAAGCGATCTGGGTGCTCTCAACATGCGTGGCGAAATCATCACCTCTGGCTTTGGTGCATTAGACCAGTCGCTTTCGCAACGAGCACTCGACGATACTCGTAGGCTCAACCTATCTACCAACCTCGAGCTGGGCAAGTTCTTCCCCGAGAAAGCTCAGGTGAGTATCCCATTCTTCTACGCCATCAGCGATGAAACGATCACACCACAGTACAACCCCGTCGATCAAGACATCAAACTAAAGGATGCCCTCGAGGCACTTCCCAACAAAGCAGCCCGCGACTCGCTCAATAGTCTGAGTCTGGGCAAGGTTAGTACCAAGAGCCTCTCGCTAACCAATATGAAGGTCAACATCAAGAGCAAAACCCCGATGCCTTACGACCCAGCCAACTTCTCCTTTAGCTATGCCTACAACAAAAATGAGCGTCGCAACCCCGATGTCGAGTACAATAGGCAAATCGATTGGAGAGCCGGCATAATGTACGACTACTCGCCCCTATTGAAGCCACTCAAACCCTTTAGCTTCATCAAGAGCAAGAGCAAGTCGCTAGCCTTTATCAAAGACTACAGCATCAACCCGCTACCAAGTAAGATCACGCTCGAAACGAGTATGATACGTAGCTACCAAGAAGAGCAAATACGCAACTATATCCCAGGCGTAGAGAGTGCAGACAAACTGCCAGTTACCTTTATGCAAAACTTCATGTGGAATCGTTCTTTGATCGTAAACTGGAATCCGATTAGCAGTGTCAAGTTGAGCTTCAGAAGTGGCACGAATGCCCGCATCGAAGAGCCACACGTCCAGGTCAATAAGGCACTAAACCCAGACGACTATAAGCTCTGGCAAGACTCTGTAATGCAAAGTATTCGAGAGTTGGGTACACCCTTTGCCTACGACCAAACGGCTACTCTCACCTACACTCTACCTACTAGTGCCATACCTGCACTCAACTGGATTTCGGGACAGTTTGCATACAATTCCTCATACAATTGGGATCGAGGTGCTATCAGCAGCCACGACGAGGTCATCGGAAATACGATACGCAATCAAGCCAGCTTCGACCTACCTATTCAGCTCAACCTCACGAACCTCTATCGCAAGATAGGCTTCCTCAAACAGGTAGAGCAGCGCATGTCGGGAACGAAGCAAAACATACAGATACCCAAACCCGTATCGAGCAAGGTAATGCTCAAGCGAGACACGAGCGTTACTATAGCCCACAAGTTTAATAGTAAGAAGTTGCGTGTCAGTGCAGTCGATTCGAAGGGCAATCCCTATCCGCTCGAAGTGAAGATGCGCAACAAGAATAGCATCGAGATTCTAAATCGTGACTCCGTAGAGCTTACCGTGACAGTAGGGCCTCGCCGCACTACTCCACCAAACCCAGTCCTACAAGCCATTACAGACCGCTTTGTATATACGCTGATGATGGTCAAGAACCTAAACGTAAGCTACAAGCAAAGCAAGGGTCTAAACCTTCCTGGCTTCTTGCCAAACATCAAGGCTGCTGGTGGACAAGGCTCTGTAAATGGCCTCGTAAGCCCTGGACTCGATTTTGCCTTCGGATTCGTTGGCGAAGACTACGTAGAGCATGCTGCCAACAACGGATGGTTGGTAAGTGGCATGCAAAATGTTAGCCCAGCCGTCTTCTCTCGCAACAACACCTTAGACATAAGAGCTACCATAGAGCCTATACGAGAGCTACGCATCGCCCTCACGGCAAATCGCACCGAGACACAGCAGACCGAGACACAATACATGTATGCTGGGATGCCTCGCACCTAT
>CAZHWP010000030.1:0-26470 GCA_964535945.1 uncultured Porphyromonas sp. | reverse complement strand
GGGGATTTATTGCTTACGCTGAATATTGTTATATGTGTCGCCGAGGGAATGGGCTGCTGGCATTGTGATTGTGAGGGACGCCCACGTAGGGGCGCCCCTACGGGTTGCTGCTTGTATGTTGTCATGGATGGTAATTTGCCCCGCTGTCTGTGGAATCGGTAGGGGCGCCCCTATGTGGGCGGCCCATAATTGTGTTGCTGGGATTTGCAAACCCGCCCTGTTCGTTGCGAAATCGTCTGCTCTTGTAGGGGTGCCCCTACGGACTGCAGGCTGTCACACCACAAATAGTATGCAAGGAGGGTGTACCAAATACTTCGATTTGATACACCCTCGCTGTGATTATTTTAGGCTCGAAAAGCGCTGCTATCCTCTACCTCTTAATTGAGTCGTAATGCCTTGCCTGGTACTAGCTTTTTGCTTTTGCTAATGCCGTTGGCAGCACAGATCTTCGAGACGGTGGTGCCATTGCGCTTGGCGATGGTTGATAGGGTATCGCCCTTGCGAACGCGGTAGGTGGCAGGTTTGCTGCTTTTACCGCTACGCTTTGCTGCACGTGCGCTGCTTGCTCTTTTTGAAGCGCGAGCACCCGAGGCTGCATATTGCTTTGAGTTGCCTTTGATGAAAACAAATTCGTCGCGTAGGGGTACACCTTCTTCGAAGTCGAAGAGTTGTATTGGATTAAGAGGAATACCCATAAAACGGGCTTCGAAGTGCAAGTGTGGGCCGGTACTTCTACCTGTGCTTCCACCCAAACCGATGGGTTCGCCTGCTCTTACTATTTGGTTCTCTTTGACGAGCTGTTTGCTCATATGACCATAAACGGTCTCTAAGCCATTGGGATGTCTTATCACTACATAGTATCCGTAGCCAGCACGTTCGTAGTCGCGTACTCTTACCTTGCCATCAAAGGCCGCTCTAATCGTATCGCCACGTGAAAGACCTATATCTATACCATAATGCATACGTCCGAATGAACGTCTGTAGCCGTAGTGCGATGTGATGCGACGGCTTTCGATGGGGCTTACATAGTTGGAGCAATCGATAGCAAATCGATCGGGGATACTTGCTCCTGTACCACTGAAGGGGTTTACGTACTTATTCCACGAGTTTTCGCCGTAGAGGTCAATGGCTGGATACTCCAGCTCCTCGAGGGCTAATTCTTCTGCTAAAGCTTTGTTTTGAAGATCTTTAGGTGATGAAACTTTGTTGTGGAATTCTAGTCGGTCGGCTATCAGAGAGCCGTTGCTGCGAGTCGAATCCTTGCGGATAATGACTCTCTCTGTTTTTGCTGTGCTTTTCGTTCTTTTCGAAATGCTTGTAGGGCGAACGGGGGTATTTGCCAGCGTTGCTGAAATGAAGCATAACGAAGAGCATAGCAAAAGAAGGGATTTTCTCGACATAAATTCTGTTTTGAAGATTGTTTTTGGGTTGGAATGTCACACAAATAAGCTACAAGTTTTCGAATGAAAACAAGCAAATCGAGCGTTTCTTTCCAAGAAAATTTTCCCAAAGATGAAGAAAAAAATCGAGACCATCCATACGTTTGTCTAGTTAATTTGGTTTTCTTAAGGATTTCGGCTCATTTCTGCGCAGATTATGGCTTTTTTGCAAAAAAGAACTCCACAATTGCCTTTTATGCTTTCCAGTCAGTTTTTTTCGATTTATGTATGCATCTTCGTAGCGCAGTCAGTTTCGCCTGCGTCTCGCTTTTTTTGCGATCGCATCTTCTTGTTAGCTAAGTAGTTTTGCTCTACCTAATCGTAGGTATTTTTCGTAAAAGAGCTCTATGTTACTGCCTTATTTCTTTTTTCTTGCTTTTGAGGGCTCTTTCTTTGCAGCGCATTGAGGGCATCAATGAGGTCTAAGACCCAGGCTATCTAGTAGGGTATTCCCATCGATCCAAAGCTTATAAACTAAACCAATATAGATATTAATGAAAAGAGCAATTTTTGTGCTGCTTATCTGGCAGCTCATCGCCTTTGGCTTGTGTGCCAATCCTGTAGGTGTATCGCCCGAATTTAAGTATCCGAGCGATGCCAACGTAATCGGTCACGTTGTCGAAGCGCGCACGGGCGATCACGTGCCTGGCATCAGTATTCAAATCAAAGGTACCACTTTTGGCACCACAACAGATGGTACGGGTCACTTTTTCCTGCGCAATCTCACCCCTGGCAAGCTTACGCTCGTATTGCATGGTGTAGGCTATAAGAGTCAAGAGCGCGAGATCGTAGTCGTGAAAGGCAAGACTATCGAAGTGAACTTCGAAGTAGAAGAAGACGATATCAGCCTCGATGAAGTGGTGGTCTCGTCCAATCGAGAGTTAACGCTGCGTCGCCATGCCCCTACGTTGGTAAATGTGCTTAGCGAAAAGATCTTTTCGCGTGTCAATGCTTCCAACCTTGCTCAGGGCTTGGTGTTTCAGCCCGGTGTACGTGTCGAGAATAACTGCCAAAACTGTGGCTTCAACCAAGTGCGTATCAATGGCCTCGATGGTCGTTATACCCAAATCCTTATCGATTGCCGTCCCGTAATGAGTTCGCTGGCTGGAGTGTATGGCTTGGAGCAAATTCCAGCCAATATGATCGAACGTGTGGAGGTGATGCGTGGAGGTGGCTCGGCCCTTTTTGGCTCGTCGGCTATCGCAGGTGTTATCAATATCATAACCAAAGAGCCCAAAAGCAACTCCTTTACTTTCAATGAGTCGCTCTCCTTTACAGGCATGCAGAAGCCTGATAATAACCTCAATTTCAATGCCTCGCTAATAAGCGATGACAATCGTGCTGGGGCAATGATCTTCGGGCAGTCTCGCTATCGTAGTGCCTGGGATGCCGATGACGATGGCTTCTCTGAACTGGGCAAGATCGATGCACGCTCGCTAGGTACGCGTGCCTTTCTTCGTACGTCGAATTTCTCGAAGTTGACGGGCGAATTCCATACCTTTAGCGAATATAGACGTGGTGGCGACAAAATCGACATGCCAGCGCACGTAGTGGGAGTAGCCGAGGAGACCGATCACTCGGTATATAGCGGCAACCTGCAGTACGAACTCTATAGTAGCGATTACAAACATCACTTCCAGGCCTATACATCGGCTCAGCTGGTCAATCGAAAAAGCTATTACGGGGGTATAGGCGAGGTAGAAATAAATGGTCAGATCGCCGGACAGCTTGGGGTACCTATCCCACACGATAAGTATGGCGATAACTACGGCTACTCCAAGGGACGCACCTTCGTGGGAGGGATGCAGTATAGCTACGATATGGATAGACTCCTGTTTATGCCTGCACAGCTATTGCTGGGTGCCGAGTACACGCACGATAGACTCAACGATGTGATGCCGATACGTGCTTGGTATACTACAAGCAATGGTACGCAGCAGGTACAGCTTTATCCAGAGCTCGATCAGAAGATCAATAACTATAGCGTCTTTGCACAAAATGAGTGGAAAAACGAGATGTGGAGTGTCCTTGTAGGTACACGCCTCGATAAGCATACCGAGATTAAAGACCTCATCTTTAGCCCCAGAGCGACCATCCGCTTTAACCCGAGCAAAAACGCCAATCTGCGTGCTACCTATGCCAAAGGCTTTAGAGCTCCTCAGGTCTTCGACGAAGACTTGCACGTAGGCGTAGTGGGTGGTGAGGCGCAGAAGATCATCAACGACCCCAACTTGAAACCCGAAATCTCGCACGCCTTTAGCCTCAGTGCCGACCTCTATCACAACTTTGGTGAGCTACAGGCAAACCTATTGATCGAAGGCTTTTATACACGACTCAAAGATGTGTTTAGCAACGAAGAGCAAGCCAGCCAGCACGATGGTATCAAGCGTTATACACGTGTCAACGGTAGTGGAGCCAAGGTGATAGGTAGCAATATTGAGGCGAAGCTAGCCTACAGAGCTTTCCAGATTCAGAGTGGTCTCACAATCGCTTCCAATCGCTTTGACGAAGCGCAAGAGTGGGGTACTGAAACTGCAAAAGATGCCAATGGAAACTTCATCACCGAGCTCAATGACGAGGGTAAGCAAGAGTACGTAAGCAATTCGCTCAAGGATACGCGTATTACTCGTACGCCCAATGTGTATGGCTACTTTACGCTCTCGTACAATCCTGTAAAAGCGCTTACACTTGCCCTTACAGGTACCTACACTGGACGAATGTTTGTGCCCCATGCTATCGAATATGGTGTGGGTGCAGCCGAGAGTGATATCGCTGCCATTGCAGCTGGTACAGCTCATGCTGTAACGGACGAGACAGATACGGCACCTCGCATCGATGAGCTTAAGCAAACGCCTGCCTTCTTCGATATGGGGATGAAGGTAGCGTACGACTTCAGTGTATTCCAAAGTACTAAACTGCAGCTCTATGCAGGTATGAACAACCTATTCAATGCTTTCCAAAAAGACTTCGACCGTGGCCCGAGTCGCGATAGTGGCTATATGTATGGTCCTACGCAGCCACGTACACTCTATATGGGTTGCAAGCTGATGTTCTAAATTCTTATTCAACGAAAAAACTCTCTCGGAACTTTCGAGAGTAGATCTTGCAAAAAAGCATGTTTAATTGATAAATCACCAAAACCTTTTTTTGAAGGGGGCTCGTCGCAGATTGATGCGCTGAGCCCCTTTTTTATTGAGCTCGTCTTGGCAGAGACCTTTCATAGGGCGGGCACTCAAATCCCATCTGCGCGGGGTGCTGCCCACAAAAAAAGGCGCTGTGTCAAAATGATCATTTTGACACAGCGCCTTGATAATTTAAAGGATTCGCTTTAGAAGTCTTTTGGGCCAGCTTTTACAAGAGCCTTACCGGCATCGTTGCCAGTAAATTTCTTGAAGTTGTCTACAAAGCGTCCAGCCAAGTCTTTTGCCTTGTCGTCCCACAGTTTGGCATCGCTATAGGTGTCGCGAGGGTCTAAGATCTGGCTATCTACTCCCTCGAGGCTTGTAGGCACAGTGAGGTCGAAGTAAGGAATGCTCTTGGTAGGAGCTTGGTCGATCGAGCCATCGAGTATGGCGTCGATGATGCCACGGGTATCTTTGATAGAGATACGCTTGCCACTACCATTCCAGCCCGTATTGACTAGGTAGGCTTTAGCTCCAGCTGGTATCATTTGCTTTACAAGCTCTTCGGCATATTTGGTGGGGTGTAGCGATAGGAATGCTGCACCAAAACATGCCGAGAACGTTGGCGTTGGCTCGGTGATGCCACGCTCTGTACCTGCAAGCTTGGCAGTAAAGCCCGATAGGAAGTAGTACTGTGTCTGCTCGGGTGTGAGTATCGATACGGGAGGCAATACCCCGAAGGCATCGGCCGATAGGAATATCACTTTATTGGCATGACCAGCCTTCGAAACAGGCTTTACGATATTCTCGATGTGATAGATGGGGTACGAAACGCGTGTGTTTTCTGTAACTGACTTGTCGGCAAAGTTGATTTTTCCGTCTTTGTCGAGTGTTACGTTTTCGAGCAAGGCGTCGCGTCTGATGGCGTTGAAGATGTCTGGTTCGCTTTCTGCGCTGAGGTCAATCACCTTAGCGTAGCAGCCACCCTCGAAGTTGAAGATACCGTCTTTGTCCCAGCCATGTTCGTCGTCGCCTATCAGTTTGCGCTTGGGGTCTGTCGAAAGGGTTGTCTTGCCAGTACCCGATAGGCCAAAGAATATGGCTGTTTCCTTTTCGTCCATCGATGTGTTTGCCGAGCAGTGCATCGAAGCCATTCCGTTGAGAGGTAGCAGGTAGTTCATGTACGAGAACATGCCCTTCTTCATTTCGCCACCATACCAAGTGTTTAGGATTACTTGTACTTTCTCTGTGAGGTTAAAGACTACGGCTGTCTCGCTGTTTAGCCCCAGCTCCTTGTAGTTTTCGACCTTGGCTTTGGAGGCACACATAACTACGAAGTCTGGCTCGCCATAGCTGGCAAGCTCTTCTTCGCTTGGGCGAATGAACATATTCTTCACGAAGTGTGCTTGCCAAGCCACTTCCATGATGAAGCGTATCTTTAGTCTTGAGTTTGGATTTGCCCCGCAGAAGGTGTCCATTACGAAAAGTCGCTTGCCAGAGAGTTGCTCGGTGGCAAGTTTTTTTACCGTACGCCAGCTTTCTTGGCTGAGGGGTTTATTGTCGTTTTTGTATTCGTCAGAGGTCCACCAGATGGTATCTTTCGTGGTGTCGTCCATTACAAAGAATTTGTCTTTGGGCGATCTGCCAGTATATATCCCCGTCATTACATTCACTGCACCGAGTTCGCTCACTTGTCCTTTTTCGAATCCTTCGAGAGCGGGATTTAGTTCTTCTTCGTAGAGAAGGTCGTAAGATGGATTGTGGAGTATTTCGCTCACACCGTTTATCCCATACTTGCTAAGATCTAACTGTTTCATTGTTTTGAATATTTGTTGTTTTATCGTTTGTCGATATCTCTGTCCATTGCACGATGTAATAACTGCAAATCGCTGCGTTGCCTTCCTGATCTGTGCCACAGTCATAGACGAAAGTCTGCTCCTATGGCTCTCACACTTGGTGCCTTGCAATTTGTCAATCCTTACACAGCTTAAAGAGACTACATCAAAAAAACTGTTTTTTTGACACAGCCTCACCCTCTTGCCTATCGCTAAGCCTTTGCCGCTCGATGATCTGTAGTAAGAGGATTGAGAATGGGCAGTAAGGGGCGTGTTTGCCGACTTGCCATTTGGCGCAATGCGGCTCTTTTTGTACACCTTACAAAGGTAGCTAATTCTTTTGTTGCTAAAGACTCTACAGAAGGAGTTTTTGTGCAGAGCGGCTACTTATTGCGTTCATTTTTCTTTATTTAGCTCGTACTAATCTGCAAATATTGACGTTTGTGCCTATAGAAGAGCGTCGTTTTGTGACTTGCCGTAAGGTGCAAATAATGTATCTTTGCTTTCTAAGAGTTCTTTCGAAACATGAAAGGCTTGGCACGCTTAAATCGAACTAATTGCGAATGGATAAGAATAAACTCTGCATACTGCTATTGACTATAGCTTTCCTGCCCTTGCAAGTGCTTGCACAGCAAGAGAAGCAGGTATTTCACTTCTTGGGCATGCCATCGTCGGCCCAGGCTTTGGCAGCAGGTGGCAAGAGCATCACCATAGTTGATGACGAGCCCGGCCTAGCCTTCGAAAACCCAGCCTTGCTCGGCGACGAGTCGGGGGGTCGGCTATTCCTTTCCTATATGAACTATATGGGAGGGGTCAATCTGGGCAATGTATGCTATGCCTCGGAGCTAAACGAAAGAGCTATGTGGGGCATCGGTGCTCGCTACCTAAGCTATGGTAGCATGATGGGCTACAACGAGCAAGGGCAGGCGACCAGCGATTTCTCGGCCAATGATATCGCTTTGCAGGGCTTCTTCTCCTATGCGCTGAGCGACTATTTTAGAGGAGGGGTCAGCCTCAAAGGACTCTATTCGGGTATCGAGCGCTATAGCTCTTGGGGGCTAGGGGTAGATGTGGGGATAAGCTACTACAACGATGATAAGGGCTATTCGGCAGCAGCCGTATTCAAAAATGTGGGTGCCCAGCTCAATGGGTTCAATGACGAACGAGAGCCGCTTGCTTGGGATTTTCAACTCGGCTTTTCGAGAAGCTTTATCCATGCACCCTTTCGTTTGCACCTGATCGTGCACAATCTCAACCCAGCGATCTTTAGAGCCAAACCCATCCAGCAGCTTAGTAAAGGACAGAAGCTGCTGCGACACTTTATCGTAGGACTCGAGTTTACTCCCTCCGAAAATTTGTGGATAAGCCTTGGCTACAACCCTCAGATGGCTCAGGCCATGGAGCTGGCTGGTGGCAATAAGTGGGGCGGATTTACCGCTGGCGCAGGTGTCGGTATCAAAAGCTTCCGCATCGGAGTAGCTGCAGCTCGCTATCATCCAGCTGGACTATCCTTTATGATGAATGTATCGACTTCGCTCAGGCGCAGCTCGATCTTCTAATATCGTAGACCGATTGCGGCCTCTCGAGGAGCTATCTACCTTTTTAGTAATAAAAACAAATCAAAAATAAGATGCCTATTATCATTGCCATAGATGGCCACAGCTCAAGTGGCAAGAGTACGATAGCCAAAGAACTGGCTGCAAAGCTCGGCTTTGTATATGTCGATACGGGAGCTATGTACCGTGCCGTAACACTTCATAGCATCGAGCAGGGGCTCTGGCAGGGCGATGAGCTCGACCTGGAGAAGCTACGCCAGCAGATGAGTCAGATTCAGATCGCATTTGGGAGAAATGCAGAGACAAACAAACTCGAAACTTACCTCAATGGTCGCAATGTAGAACGTGAGATCAGGGGGATGGAGGTTTCGAACAAGGTCAGTCCGATAGCTACGATCGATTTCGTGCGTGAAGCGCTCGTAAAACAGCAGCAAGCGATGGGAGAGGGCGATGTAAATATTGTAATGGACGGTAGAGACGTCGGTACGACTATCTTCCCGCATGCACAGCTCAAGTTTTTCGTGACGGCTAGTGCCGAGGTGAGGGCTCAACGACGATTCAAAGAGCTACAAGCAAAGGGTGATAAACTCACTTACGAAGAGGTGCTCGCCAATGTCATGGAGCGAGATCAGATAGATAGTACTCGTGCTATCTCGCCCTTGGTGCAAGCCCCCGATGCTTTGCTACTCGACAATTCGAACATGACACTCGAAGAGCAAAACACTTGGATAATGGCTCGGTACGAAGAGCTGCTCGAGAGGCTATGATCGAAATTGAGATAGATAGCATGTCGGGCTTTTGCTTTGGCGTGGTCAATGCAATCGAGAATGCCGAACGTGAACTAGCCAATAGCCAAGAGACGCTCTATTGCCTCGGAGACATAGTGCACAATAGCAAAGAGGTGGAGCGGCTTGGACAGATGGGGCTAAATACGATCGACTACGAAGCTTTCTATCGCTTGCGATCTCAGAAGGTCTTGTTGCGAGCCCATGGTGAAGCGCCACGAATCTATCAGCTGGCTCAGGAGCAAGGGCTTACCATCGTAGATGCTACCTGCCCCGTGGTACTCAGACTGCAAAAGAAAATCAAGCAACGCTATCAAGACCTCAAGGCCGAAGCAGCGCAAATAGTGATCTATGGCAAGCGTGGCCACGCCGAGGTGAATGGCTTGGTAGGTCAAACGGAAGACACAGCCATTGTAATCGAAAATCTGAGCGAGCTAGATAAGCTCGATTACGAACGCCCCGTAGTCCTGTTTTCACAAACGACAATGAGTCTCGACGGCTTTGGGCAAGTGATTGCCGAGATAGAGAAGCACATGGCTGATGGGGTGC
The DNA here is from genome assembly GCA_964535945.1 of uncultured Porphyromonas sp. Classification (GTDB taxonomy): domain Bacteria; phylum Bacteroidota; class Bacteroidia; order Bacteroidales; family Porphyromonadaceae; genus Porphyromonas. Next base: position 17,184 of record CAZHWP010000030.1, on the reverse strand, counting down.
TCTTTGAGCACCACGATAGTATCTGCCGTCAGGTAGCAAATCGCATCCCTCATATCAAGGAGTTTGCCCACAAACACGACTTGGTATTTTTTGTAGCAGGAAAGAAGAGTTCGAATGGCAAGGTGCTGTTTCAGCATTGTAGAGAGGCCAATCCACGTAGCACGTTCATCTCTTCGCCCAGCGAAATTGTGTCAGAGATGCTCCTGCCTGCTCCACGAAGTATAGGTATCTGTGGAGCTACCTCTACCCCCAAGTGGCAGATGAGTGAGGTAGCAGAGAGGCTACGCCAACTACTCTCGCAGTGATAGGGCGTATCCCTATGCTCTCATTTTTGATCCTCTTCCTTACTTAAATTCGAAATTGGCCACTACTGGTAAGTGGTCGCTATACCCTCCCATATAGTGCGTGCCTCTGTAGGTGCGCTTAGGTGCTTGCCCTGTTACGGTGCGAGCCTTCGTCAGGAGCATGTCTAGTCCGGCATTGCGAGCCGATGGACGTATGTATCGAAGCTCTCCGCCTTTGAAGGGTTTGAGTAGCTGCCCCGATACGATGATGTAGTCGTATTGCTCCCACTTGCGTTGATGTACTAAGCTACCTGGAGGAGTGAGCTTGCGAGGGTATCCAAAGAGGTTGTAAAGCTTTGAGGCATCTGCATGGGCCGGTTTAGGTAGGTTGATGTTTGCATCGAGTGTATTCGTAATGGGGCGCTCGCTGGGTGTACTATTGAAATCGCCCATGATAATGATATTGGCATCGGGGCGCTTGCGTAGCAGTTCATCACATTTGCTTTTGAGTAGCCGTGACACATCGTGTCTGTCGGGATCGGTTTGGCGTACTCCCTCTCTACGCGAGGGGAAGTGGCAGACAAATACGTCGAGGAGCTGTTTGTTTTGTAGCTGCCCTGTTACGTGAAGTATGTTGCGAGACCGCTTGCGAGCATTGGTCGAGAACTGTACTTGGTACTCATTTTTCGAGATCAATTTGAAGCGATCTCCGAGATAGAGCAAAGCTACGTCTATACCCCTATGGTCTGGGCTATTGCTGATCGTAAACTGGTATCCTTTCTGGCCAAGCGTTGTGCGAGCCAGGAGGTCTTTCATAGTACGTTCATTTTCAACTTCTACCAGACCGATCAGGCTAGGCCAATGTTTTTGCCCGACAGCGCTAATGACCTTCGCAATGTTACCCAACTTGGAATTGTACTTCTTCTCGTCCCATTCCATCATCCCGTTTGGAAGGAACTCTGCATCGTCCTTTCCCTGATCGTGCTGTGTGTCGAAGAGGTTTTCGACATTGTAGCTCATTACGATGAAGGGGGTTGAGTTCAACGTTTTATCTTGGGTTTGTGCAGCCAGTTCTTTGCTGCTAAGACCAATAAATGATAGCCAACTGAAAGCCATCACTACTGCTGTAGGTATTTCGATGTTCATGAACGCAAAGATAAGAAAAGCTCTCAAATCGGGAGGGTGGGAGGATGTGAGTCACTTCGATACCCCACGAAGGCTTTTGCGATTAAGCTAGCGCAGAGCCGAAACATGAAGTTTCGGCTCTGCCAAGTGGGGATTTACATAGTTCCCGCTGCTAGACGTTTGAAGAATTGATGGATTTCGAGGCGTTGAATGCGAGCAGCTTGGGAGCAGACCTTTGTCTCAAGACCATGCTGTGAGACATGAAAACAACGAAGAATTTTGCGGGTAAGTGAGAGCAGAGCCGAAACTTCATGTTTCGGCTCTGCCGAGTGGGGATTTACATAGTTCCCGCTGCTAGACGTTTGAAGAATTGATGGATTTCGAGGCGTTGAATGCGAGCAGCTTGGGAGCAGACCTTTGTCTGTGACCATGCTGTGAGACATGAAAACAACGAAGAAATACGCAATTATTCAATCGTCTATTAGAAGGAGAATTTACAACCCATATAGAGTGTTCTCGGCTGTGTAGGGCCATACATGTAGCCACTATCGCGGCTTGGGCCACGATCGCAGTCGCGCTGGAACGAGTTGAAAACATTCAACATACCCGCATAGAGCTGCAATTTTGAGCTTTGGAAGATATTGAAATCGTAGGCGATTTTCATACCCAGGTCGAAGAATGCTGGCGTCTGTTTGAGCTCGTCCAATCGGGGAGCCGAGTCGGTCTCATCTACTTCGGGCTGGTGCAATCCCGCTGCTATGGCTGCAATATCGCTCTCTGCAGCTCCTACTCCATACTCGATGGCATGAGGGATATACATCTTGCCCGTATAAGTGCCTGTAAGTGCAAGGCTGAGAGGCTCGATGGGGTTGTATCCGATGGTAAAGTATCCATATACGTTGGGTGTACGTGTGATGCGCTTGTCTGTGAGCGATTGGTTGACATACTCGAGCTTGCCCTCGCTATTGGCTTCTTGTACAAATTTACCTTGGCCATCCGTTTCTGTTTGCAATCCCCACTCTTGCGCTTCGTCGTAGCGGTTCGATGCCAGCGTTAGGCCTGTCTGAATCTGGAATGCTTGGTAGGCCAGTTTCGCTTCGATGTTTGCACCGAGTACTTTTGCTCCCTTGCCATTCACGCGGGTGTATCGTTTGATACCATCATGCTGCGAGGCTTGTTCGATATTTGTAAATACATCGTCAAGACGGGTGTAGAAGCCTTCGATAAGCAGATTGGCTTGTAGCTCGCCAAAGTTGTGATAGAGATCGGCACTGAGGCTAAAGGCGTGTGAAATTTCGGGCTTCAAGTTGGGATCGTTGATGATCTTTTGCGCTTCACCACCCACGAGGCCCACATGCAAGTCTTCGTCGAATATCTGTGGTGCACGGAATCCCTTGGCGTAGGTTGCTCTTAGGTTGGCATTATTGCTTGGGTTGTATCGCAGCGTAGCACGTGGGCTAAAGATCAGGTCTTTCACTTCGCTGTGCTTATCGAGTCTGCCACCAATAAGCAGGCTCCACGCCTCCGTTTTCCATTCGTTTTGTGCAAAGAGGCTGTAGTTATTGATCTTCTGATCGATTTCGGGGTAGAGCTGTATGTGAGCCGTTCCACTCTGAGTAGTGTACCAGGCACGTATTGGCATGACGTCGTTAAGCTCGTCGCGTGTGTATTCGGCACCAATGAGCATCTGTGCTGGTGCGAAGAGCAGACGAGCCGATTCGTAGCTGTACTGCAGTCCAGACATATAGGTGCGTCCCTTGGTGTATCCGTAGTTATCGCCGTAGTGCTCGTGTGGAAGCGGTATCCCCACTTGTCCAGCCAGCTGTCCGTTTATTTCTATCTCACCTACACCACCATAGTAGCTCTTGCGATTGATTCCTTGTGCCGATACGTAGGCTTGTAGGTGATGCTTGTAGTCGTTGAAATAGGAGTCGAAAAGCAGGTTGCCACTATAGATCGAGTGGTCTGTCTCTTCGGCTACGCCTACCACATGAGGGGGTTCGTCTACGCGGTCTCCACCACGTCTGTAGTCGCTCAGGGTGTGTAGCTCTGCCGTTAGCTTGGAGTAATCGGACGTGCGCAAGTAGGCACGTGTGCCTAGCGAGCGCGCATCGATCTTGCCCAGCTCGGAGTATTCATCGCCATTGGCATCCCAGGGCTTGCGGTAGCGTGCTTGGCCAAAGAGCATGGCTCCTGCACGTGCATCTGTGCTCAGTAATGAGCCATTGAAGTTGATGGTGTTGTCGGCCGCTTTGAGATCGGTAAATGAGAGCGACTCGTTGAAGCTGAATGAATTGCGCTTGGGCTCTTTGGTAATGATATTGACTACGCCAGCAATGGCCGAAGAGCCGAAGAGCGCCGAGCCACCCCCTCGTACCATCTCTATGCGTTCGATCATATTGGTGGGGATTTGCTCTAGGCCATATACTCCAGCTAGAGCACTCATAATGGGGCGGCTATCGATGAGGATCTGGGTGTAGCGCCCGTCGAGTCCGTTGATGCGTACTTGATTGAACCCACAGTTCTGACAGTTGTTTTCGACCCTTACTCCGGGTTGGAATACGAGTCCTTGCGCCAGGTTTACGGCGTTGGAACGTGCAAAAAGTTTTTCGCTAAGTACCGTTACCAACGTAGGAGCTTGTCGGCGCAGAGTGAGCTCACGATTGGAAGAGACCACTACTTCATCGAGGTTGATGTTGTCTTCTTCGGCTTCGAAATTGACTTCGAGCGTCTTGCCATTTATTACGCTTACATTCTTTTCTTGGCTTTTGTAGCCTACTCCGTGCATAACGAGTGTGATGGGGCCGCTCTTTAGATTGCGTAGGAAATAGTGCCCTGTGCCATCGGTACTGGTTCCAAAGGTGGTACCTTTGATTTGGATGCTGATGCCTGGCACATGTTCGCCAGTTTTGGCCTCTACTACGTGCCCAATAATATTGGCGTCTGTCGGATACTTAAACTCGGGCGATACGCCGTGGGGGTTGGAGGCTAGCATGCTCCAATTGATTAGTTGGAGCAGTAAGTAAAAGGAAAAGAGTTTTCTCATTGAATGAATTGTTTGTTATGATGTGATAATAATATGTACCCACCCCTATCTTATCGACGGGAGTGCATACGCTTGTAAGTAATCAAATAATACATCGAACAAAGCCCAAGATGTTGATATTCAGAGAAAAAGTATCCTTCTCTGTTGGAAAGTAAGAATTTTATGGGCAGCGGTTTCAGATGCAGTTGCAAAGGTAGAGTAAATGATAATGATGCGCAATAGGAATGCTGCTTCTCAGCTCCTTTCTGACTTCGACAAAGCGTCACCGTGTGCGTCATCTCGGAACTATCTAAATCGAATCGGACACTTCGATTATGGACTAATACTTCGAAAAAATAGGGAGTTTCCACATTGATTAGTGGACTTGTGCTTTGGTCTGTTTCCGTACTAATAGTGGCTCCTTCAAAAAGGAGTATGATTTTGATCTAGGAGCAACGAAATCCATCCTTTTGAGCTTCATTTCACCACAAAAGGAGTTTTCACCCAAATCATAAGGTCTTTTTTCTAAAACATAAGGTGATTTTTTCTGAACATAAGGTGTTTTGAAAAAAACACCTTATGTTTGAACACGACTTGAGGCATGTTTTTCTAGAGTGTTTTTTCATTGATTTTGTCAAAATCCTGACAATCAGCCGATTGTGAAAATCCGTTATTTTGAGTCAACTGTCACTTCGTGTGCAAATAACGCAAGGAGCAGGCGGTTTTTGCCCTGTTTTTTGCTTCTCAACTGTTCTTTAGGTACAATTCTGTACTAAAGAACTTTGTTTTTGTCAGGGGGTTGAAATCCCATCCATGATGTTGTAGGGAGAACGATCGATCAGACACATTGCTTGCGTCACCTATAAGATCAAATCGTAGATCATAATATGCACCATATCTATGGTACAATAAGGAGAGCTAAAACGTGTTGAAGTCAGGATGACAATGATGCGCAATAGGAATGCTGCTTCTCAGCTCCCTAGCCTCGGTATAAAAAGAACCCCTTTGCTTTGCAGTATGCAAAGCAAAGGGGTTCTTGAATAGTGAGATTATCTAGGAAGAAGTCTTAGGACGTCTTTCTCTGGTATCTCTAGTAGCGGATTACCTTTACGGCATCTTGCTTGTCGAGCATTGAGCCCTTGATTACAAAGAGGTACAAGCCGCTATTCCAGCTGCTCATGTCGATTTGTACTTGGTTCATATTCGTCACATCAATGTTTTTGTGCAAGCGTCCTGAGCTATCGAATACCTGCAGAAGCTCGCTACCCATTGGTAGCTTGGCTGTGACGTAGCTATCGCTCTTGCTTGGATGCACCTGTAGCATGCTGTCGTTGCTCATCGCTTCGTCGATAGAGGTGGGCGACTTCACTTCGGCATCGCAGAGGGTCTTCCAAGCATTGCTGTGATCTCTAGCTTTGTATTGTAGCTTGTACATTCCCAGAGGCATGGTGAGCCTGATGGTTTTGAACTTGATGACGTTGATTGCGTTGTCTGGAGCAAACTCGCACATGATCCATCCGTCGTTTATGTCGTGGCGCTTGCCATCTTCGCCTATGAGAGCAAATTCTGTGCGGCTACGAAGTTCATTGGGCTGATCGTTGAGTATAGTCAGTTCGATATCGCATTTGCGCTTTTGAATAAATTCGCCTACAAGGCCACCTTCAGGCATCGTGAGATTGAACTGATGAGGACCAAACTCAAACGAGGTGTTGCCTGCTTCGTCGAGGGTAATGTAGAACGGATTGCGTGCTTTGACGATATGGGCTCTAAGATCTACCCAAGAATTGTCGTCTGTACCTGTGCGACGGGTAACGAGTGTGATTTCGTTGCGTCCAACTCCTAGTTTGTCTAGGCTGATTGTGATGTCGGCTACTTCGTTTGAATAGCTTGTTTCCCAGCTTAGATCATAGTCGCCAATCGTGTAGATCGCTTCGTTGGAATCTGCTTTTTTGATGCGGTATGCTAGGTCGAACTTGACCTGGGTATCGCCATAGTTTCCGAAGTTTATGCGCGCTTTTACGCCATCGTCTTGTTTTTTGAGCGAAGGCATTTTGTAGAGTGCTACCTGAGGGGCCGCATTTGGTATAGCTAGCTCTTCGGCAGTCTTGGCAGGCATGATACCTACTACGATGTATTGGTTGGTAGTAAAGGCACCGCCTCCTCCTCCAATTCCTAAGTTTTCGGGTTTGAGTAGTGTAAGACGGTAATATCCGTTTGATACACCGCTCCAGCCCCAGTTGAAGTGAAATGCTCCCTGGGCGTCGTAGCCGTCGCAAACGAATGCGTGTCCGGTGCTCTCGTCGTCGCCCGAGTAATAGATGGGTCGATTGGCTGCAATCTCACGGCGAATCATATCTTCCCACTCTTTGGCTCCGTACATCCAGCGACCTTCTAGTCTGGTCGATTTCTGGTATTTGAAGTTTTCGCGCAGGGCTCTCACTACATACTGCGAATAGGTGCCACTGCCATTGAGGCCAAACTGCATTTCGACGCTCATGCTACAGTCGAACATAAAATCGCTATAGGCTAAGGTCTCGTAGAAAGCATAAGGCTGAGAGGGTGTGCCAGGCATGTTGTTCCACTCGTAGCTTTTGCCAAAGCTACCGCTATAGTCAACATTGTTGCCGTAGAGGTAGTCTGTATAGTTGTATGTTCCTTCAGATTTGTCGGGCCAATTGTGGTGCTTCATGATCATGGCCATAGCTGTGGCTACACAGCCTGTATAGGCATTTTTGCCATTCGAAAGCTTGGGCTCTTTGGTATTCCAAGGGTATCCTTGGTCCCAAAGTATAGGGCTAGCAGCATTGGCACCCGTCTCTAGTATCGCTGGTACCGACTCGGGTACACCCTCGGTGCGCGAGTTGCTTGATAGCATAGGGCTTTCGGCACTCATTAGCACCGCATTGATTTGCGAATCGTAGTAGCTGAGCCAGTAGCGAAGGTTGTCTGGCATATCTTCCATTACGAATCGGCCTTGAGCCGAGTAGGCGATTGACTCGGGCAGGCGATCGTCTGCGGCGATCAGGATATATCCTTCAGACTTTCCTCTATTAAATACATAGAAGAATGGTGTGTTGCCGAGCGATTTGCTGTTGCTAACGATGCCATACTCTGCAGCTGAAGCTGGTGAGTAGGTGTAATCGAGTTTGAGACTTAGACCAGTGCGTGTTGATGGAGCCAAGCGTGCCATTAGGGCTTTGGCTTTCTGTGCGGCAGCTTGAGGACTTACAGGAGCTGCAAATAGGGTGGCTATACTCCATACAAGTACCGAACAGAGGAGAAAGATTTTTTTCATGAATGCTGTTGTGAATCAGTTTCTAATGTGAATCCTTGGTTAGGGACTCTGTAAATGCGACCCGAAGATACGTTAAGTAATGAAAAAGCAATGGTGTTTCTGCTGTTTTCTCTTCAGTTTTATGCTAATGATACTGTATCATACCTTTTATTGCTTAATTGAGTGGTATCTCGTTGTTGTTTTTGGCAAATCGACCCCCTTTGCGACTGCGACTTATCGAATCTACCTTTGGATTTATGAGCATGTGTAGTAGATATATAAGAAGCCCCGCAGCCAAACCTATCTTCTAGATTTGAGCTGCGGGGCTTAGTCACTTTAGGCATTCTCGAAAGGGGGCCTTCAATCTAGCTTTTTAGGAAGCAATTGAAGGCATTTCGAAAAAATGTATTCTCGTCTTACTTTACAATCACCTTATAAGATTGGCTCTTGCTACCCGACGAAAGCTTAACTAAGTAGATTCCAGCTTCGCTTGGGATCATCGTTTTGCTGCTGATGCTCTTGCAAACAGTGCGACGCCCCTGTAGGTCGAATACACTAAGCTCGATAGTTTGACTTGCATCTACCACGATGTATCCTTCTATACCATATGCCTTAGCTGCAGATTCGATCTCGGCTGTGCTTTCTACGATGGTCAGTACGATCATATCCGATGAGCCAGTCGAGAGCGCTTCGAAGTGATATTCGTTGCCTGCTTTAAACTCATAGTTGTCTTGGCGAGCTAGTTCTCCACTAGCGATCCAGATATTAATACCAGGCTCGGGATTGACGATACAATAGTCGTAAATGCCAGCAGGTATCGTTGTCATCTCTTCGCCGTCTACTACTTGGTGCTCGGGTGTACACGAGATGTCTGCATTGGTAGGTAGTCTGTGCGAGAATTTGCCAGAAAGATCGGCTGGCACATCACATCCGATTACTAGTGCTCCTACCTCTGGGATGGCATTGCCAAATTGCGTTGCCGTATTGTCGAGCAAGATCTGATAGCCCGTACCATCGCCCCATACATCGTGTGCTTTGAGGTAGATTACAGCCATTCCTTCTGGTTCGGGATTAACAATATTGACTTCTACTGCCACCTTTGGCGAAACCATACCATTTGAATAATTCACCTCTACCTGGTAGCTTTGGAGTCCTTCGGGTGGGTTGCTGTGCGTGTAGGTCTCTGCTGTCAGATTCTGAGCAAGGGTCGTTTCGCTATCATTGTGATAAACCGAGTAGGTCCAGCTTAAATCTGCCACATCGGCATTGCCCGAGAGGGTGACTTCGTCGAGTAGTAGCCAATACTTGTCTGTAATTTCGTAGTGGCGGAAGGCTAAGTACACTTCCTTGCCAGCATATTCGGCTAGGTTTATCTCACGGAAGTTCCAGTGTCCTCTGTCGCTAGCTCCTGTACCTCTCTGGCCTATGGCCGTATTGCGCTGTGCGTCTGGTCTGATAAGCGATTCGGAGAATAGTTCTTTGGTAAATGAGCTGATCTCTGTATCGGTCTCTGATAGGAATACGCCGTAATGCTCTTGGAAGGCATTGGGGTCGTAGCCACGTACCCAGTATGAGAGCTTGCCATTGTTTGGTATCTTCACCTTGGGGGTGATGAGCCAGTTATCTGGTGTAAGTGGTCCTGTACCATTGATATACGATGCCGAAGTGGGGCAGTCTGTACCTAGGTCTGTTTGTCCAGTTTCTGGGTTTACTCCACTAAATTCGGGCGATACGCTTACCCAGCTATGTCCGTCTCCATCGGCATCGACGTTGAGCCAATTGCTTGGGATACCACCTTCAAATTTCTCGTAGAGCACCTTGGTCTTAATTACTGGAGCATCCCAGTCTAATTTCAGAGTTTTTGTCTCGGGATCGTAGCTACCCTTTAGGTTAGAAACAGGGGCTGCATCCATTTCGTCTGCAGGTATCTGTACCTCTACAGCTTCTTTTGGCGAGAGGGCACCACTTCCATACTTGACCTCTACTTCGTATTTGTAGCTGCCAGGTATTGAGTTGTTGTGTGTAAATTTCAATGTCTCTACATTTCCGATAAGAGCATCGTTGCAATAGACGTTGTAACTTACTTCTTCTGGCTCTGGATCGACACTAGCACCAGCTACCTTTACTTCGTCGAGAATTAGGCCAAAGATGTCTTCCGAATCGTAGTGGCGGAATGCAATATACACCTCTTTGCCAGCGTAGCTGCTGATGTCGATCTTGCGAATGCTCCATCCTCCTACCTCGCGTGTGTTGATCTCACGCATTGCCTTATTGCTTTGGCTGGCCTTGCCACCAGCTTCTTGCATTGTCTCGCTGTGTAGCTCGGTAAATGCGGCTACATCGTCGGTCGTTTCAGAGATAAATACTCCATACTTCTCGGCGGGGAGCTCGCTATTGCTGTGTGCCGATACCCAGTACGTAAGTACGGCGTCTTTGTTAATATCTAGCTGTGGCGTTATGAGGTAGTTGTCTGGCGAAAGCGCGCCTGCAGAGTAGGTGTATGAAACAGATGTTGCGCAGCCTAGGCTTTCGTATCCATCGAGAGTCGTGTGCTTCCATTCGTAGTAATCGCCGTCGGCATCGATGCTGGTCCATTCTGCTGGGATTTCGTTTTCGAAGCCTTCGTATAGGATCTCGCTTTTTCTAGTCGATGGGCGCTTCCAGCTCAGGCTTACTTTTTTGTTTGCAGTGTCGTAGCTTGCCTTTAGCTCTGTAATGGGGTCGTAGCTGGGTTCCACGATTTCCTCTATGCTTACGCTTGTACATACAGCCTCCGAGCTGCCTGCAACACCGTAGTTTGCCACTACGCAATACTTGTATTCGCCAGCTGGTACGTTTTGCTCGGTGAATGTGGTTTCTGTAAGCTGGCTAGCTATCTCGTCCTCGCCGCGGTAGATTGTATAGCCACTTACTTGAGGCTCGTCTGCCGCAGTTTCTATTTTGATGTCGTCTAGACCGATTGCGAATAGGTCTGTGCAGTCGAAGTGTCGGAAAGCTACATACTTTGTACCTGCAGGTAGGCTCACTTCCTTGCGGTACCACTCGCCTTGTCTGCTGGTGTTTTTGCTTGCTGGCTCTATGCTTTTTGCTGTCAGTGTGCCTTCGAGTAGTGCTTCTTTGAAGTCTTCGGCACTTGCACCTTCGCTCGATGCATATACGGCCCATTTTTCCTCTGGGTATGCCGCATTGTGCGATGAGATCCAAAAGCTCAGGGTGGCTTCTTTTTCGAGATTAAGGGCTGGCGTGATTAGGTAGTTGTCTGGCGTCAGAGCTCCTTCGTTTGGGATGTACGAAGCCGATGAGATGCAGTTGTGGCTATTGTGCCCAGTAGGCACTTCCATAATCTCCCAGTGGTAGCCATCTTTGTCGGCGTCGATTGTGTCCCATCCAAAGGGGATTCCTTCCTCGAATCCTTCTTCGAGTATGAGATTTGTCTTTGTATTGCTCTCTGGTGCCGACCAGCTGAGGGTGACGCTGCCATCTTGGCCAACGCTAGCCTCGAGTTTGTCGATTGGTTTTAGCTCTTGCTTTGCTCTCCAGGCGCTTGCGCTTTTAGCACTCAGAAGAGCCATGATCAGTAGAATAGAAGTGTAGAAGATTTTCTTTTTCATAATAAATTTTTCTTGTAGTTTTTACTTTAGTTTTGCTTAATGGGGGTTATTGAAGTTTATATTTTGATTTATTGACGCCATTGAGTGGGTTGTTTTGGTTTAATTGGGCGCCTCTTAAGGATTCGTTTGCAAAATTACTTAGATTTTGTCTTTGTTAGCAAATGTTTTGCCTCGCTATTTGTAGGTAATTTGTGCTATTCGGTTCTGTCAGTCTGTGTTTGTGATACAAAATGGCAATGCTTTTGCTTCGTGGCTACTTGCGAAGCTATGTGATGGACAAAAAAAGCAGCAGCGGACTGGAAAGTCCGCTGCTGTTTTTTAATGCTGAGAGCTGCATCTTGCTCTCGTATCTTGCTAGTTCTTAGCAGAAGAGCAGTATGAGTAGCTGAGCAGTTAGTACGCGCAAGAACATCGTAAGTGGATATACCGTAGCGTAGCTAATGGCAGGCGCATCATGATTGGCCAGGCTATTGGCATAGGCCAAGGCTGGGGGGTCTGTGCTACTACCTGCAAGTAGCCCTGTTAGCGATAGGTAGTTGAGCTTCAATCCGTAGCGCCCTATCAAGCCTACCACCAGCATCGGTATCATAGTGATGATGACACCATATCCTACCCAGATGTATCCACCCTCAAGTATTGTTTTTACAAATCCCTCGCCCGCAGCTAGTCCTACGCAGGCCAAGAAGATGCTAATGCCAGTTTCGCGCAGCATGAGGTTGGCGCTAGGTGTGGTATAGGTGATGAGTTTGTAGCGATATCCAAAGCGACTCAATAGGATGGCCACGATGAGTGGTCCTCCAGCTAGCCCTAATTTGATGGGCTGGGGAATGCCGGGTAGTGCTATGGGTATGCTGCCAAGAAATACCCCTAAGGCTATACCTAAGAATATGGCAATGAGGTTGGGTTCGTTGAGGCGTTTGAGTGAATTGCCAAAGAGTTCTTCCATCTTGGGCATGCCTGCCTCACTACCTACTATGGTCAGTTTGTCGCCCACCTGTAGAGGCAAGGAAGCTGCTGCTACCATTTCTACGCCAGCACGATTGATGCGTGTTACGTTCATGCCGTGCAAGCGCCTGAGCTGGAGGTCGCCCAATTTGCGTCCGTTTAGTTTCGATTTGGTGATTACAAATCGTCGGCTGATGAGCTCGGAGTCTGTGGGGATCCACTTTTTGCGATCCATGTCGACGCTCTCACCTATGAAAGCTGTGATCTCGCTCGTATCTTGTACGGAGGTGATGACGAAGATGCGATCGTTTTCGTAGAGTTTCGTGTCGGAGTGTGCCAGCGAGATGTGTTGAGTCTCGTAGTCCATGGTGCGCGAGATCACAAAGTCGTGTCCACTAAACGCGTTGCTCAGCTCCTGTAGGCTCATGCCAAATACGGCTGGATTTTTTACCACTAAGCTCAGTGCCGTAGCCTTGTCTTCGCTCTCTAGATCATCGTCTAGTAGTTGCTTTTCTTCTTTCTTTACATCGATACGGCAGAGTACGCGTATCAGTATGAGCGATGTGATGATACCTACTACGCCAAGTGGGTAGGCGACGGCATAGCCCGTTGCAATCGTCGGATCGCCCGTGCCGTGCATTTCTCTAAAGGTTTGCTCGGCAGCACCAAGGCCAGGGGTGTTGGTAACTGCGCCCGATAAGATGCCTACCATAGTAGACATAGGTAGTCCTGTGATGTAGAATAGTGCTATTGTAACTGCTACGCCCAATAGTACCACCGTAGTAGCCAGCATGTTTAGCTGCAAGCCTCCCTCTTTGAGCGAAGCAAAGAAGCTTGGTCCTACTTGCAAGCCCACGGAGTAGACAAAGAGTATGAGGCCAAATTCTTTGAAGAAGTGATTGATTTCGTGATTGAGTTGAAACCCAAAGTGCCCCAGTAGGATACCTACAAATAGCACCAAGGTAACACCTAGGGAGACGCCAAATATTTTGATTTTTCCCAGGGCTATCCCGATAGCAATCACAATGGCGATGAGGAAAATCGATTGAGCCACGCCAGGGCCGAAGAATAGTTTTTCTATCCAGCTTAGGTCCATGAATTTGTATCTAATTAGTAATTGAAGAATATTGACAAGTTGCTGTTTGCTTCATACTGCAGTCATCGGTAGGTGAAAGCTTTTGTGTTTGAGATCCTTTGAAAAGCATCCTCTTCGAAGTAATGCCTTCTCTTAGTTATTAATAAAGGGGTCTTGTTAAATAAAAACGATGGTCGCTGAGTCCTTTCTGTCGAGAGATTGCCCACCTTGGCTCTGCTGGCAAAGCCAAAACTGACTCTGTTTCAATACTTGCAAAAATGTGGAGCAAAACTTTTTCGACAAGCTCTGCAAAGGTACGAAATAGAAAGCATACGTTGCAAATCTTTTTGTTTTTGTGGTCAGCGAGTATCGCTGTCTTGTAGTGCAATTATGCTAATGCCAAGTTCTGTGTTAGGCCAAGTGATGATGCTTTAGGTTGCTGAGAGCAGTTTCTATGAAAGTAGGATTGGTGAATAAAGTTCTTTTTCTGTTGCTCCAATTATTTAATTCTTTCGTTATAGCCTCTACTGAGTTGATTCCTTTATCCTTGATGATGAAGTCAATGGTTGATAGGAGTTCTAGTGCAAATGAAGAGTAAAAGCCCGTAAGGAACTCTTTCGTCTTTTCGACTGTGATTTGATGGGCTTTATTCTCGGGTCGATTCAAGAATGCATCAACATCAACTTCTGCTTTCATTATTAGTCCCAACTCTTCGAAAGGTTTTTTTTCTTTAGAAGTGAACCCTGTGATATAGCTCCCATTAAGGTAGTACAATACATGTTTTACTTTCCCCGAATAGGGGCCGTAGAAGTAGGGTTTAAACTCTAGGTTGAAGCTTTCTTTCGCTCCGAATCTTTGCAGGAAATAGGCGATTTTTTCGGCAGCAAACTCAGAAGCAAACTCTCCATTGCGAACGAGTTGGTACATCACAGCCAATAGCATAGCCCTTGCTGGTGTTAGTTTTACTCTTTCGTCTTTTAGCTTTTCTTGTATTTGTGAGTTAGGTTCATAAATTAGGATTTTGCATTCCAATCCCGATAAATGCGATAATATCATAGCTTTTACCACGTCCCACTCCAATCCTCCATTTCCAGCGCCTAAGGGTGGAATTGCGATAGATTTAATATTTCGATCTTTTATTACCCTATGCAGTTCCTTTAAGCCGATTTCGATATATTTGTACTCCGATGGCAATCGCCAAGTTGTTTTCGTTGGGAAGTTTATGATCGTCTTTCTACCCGTCAGTAAGGTTTCCTCTTCTGTAACAAGAAGTGTCCCAATCTTTAGTTCCTTATTCTTGCAGGCGCTGGCATAATGCTTGAAGTTTTCGGGGAAATGTGATTTGAACTGCAGGGCAATCCCTTTTCCCATTACGCCTTCTGTATTTACGGTGTTGACCAATGCTTCAGCATCACTGTCGAACAAATCTCCTTTGATGAATTCTATCATGGCCTAAAAATAATAGTTTGGTTTGACAATGACTTTTTCGCAGTTTACACCATATGAGGTCATCCTCTTTTTTGCAAATTCATTGAATGTAACGTAGCCAAGTATTGTCTCGATCGGTATATCTCCTAGTACTAGGAACTCTGCTTCTTTCCTTCGTTTTTTGTCCAAATCGTCTTCGTCATTCCAGTACTTATCTAGGATTGCTTTTTGATCTATGATGGAGTAAATATTGTCGATGTCAGTAGGATTAAATTGTTTGCTGAGACTGTTGATCGCATGCCCGTCAGTAAAGATGAAATCTAATTTACAATCTATGATTTTTTGCACAGAGCTTATACAGTAAACAATGTCTTCAGCTGCAGTCGCTTTTACCATGTTGTGTCCTTTTTGTACTACATATTGCATGGGTGATCTAGGCCCAAAGTAAAACGGGATGTAGTCTCCCAAAAGTTTTCCATTCCGTAAGCGATAGTTACTTCGTATCGATATTAAGCTGTTATCACCGATTGGTGCATAGTTAGGATTTGAAAACTTCGAAGAAGAATGGGTATTCCATACTGAAGAATATGTTGCATATTATCAATATGTGTAATTCTGAATAATCGTACTTTCTCTAAGTCTGACATGCTTAACGAATCGTAGCTTTTGCTGTTTAGACATGACATTGTGTCCTCTGTCGTTGGGCAATACCTCTCCTAATGACAAATATACGATATTTATATTACAATGTATTCTGTCAGCTAGAGTCTATTCCTGCTCTATGTTCTAATTGTTGGAAATAGATCTAGCGCATGCTGGTTTTACACTGTTGTAGATGTGGTTTTCTTAGCGAGTAATGGGCTAATTTCGATCGATGCTTTTGCCATTATTTGTACTTTTGCCACGCAATGCTAAAGGAAGTACTATACATAGGAGTAGGAAGTTTTCTGGGAGGGGTGTTTCGTTACCTGCTTTCGCTCTTTATTAAAGCCAAGCTGCCGGGCAATTTCCCTTGGGATACCTTGCTGGTAAATCTGCTCGGATGTTTTGTTATTGGCTTACTGATGGGCTTATTCGAACACTGTGGTGTACTGAAAGGTCAGTTCAGGCTCTTTCTTACTGTTGGGCTTTGTGGTGGTTTTACCACCTATTCCACATTTATGTTTGATAGTCTCAGCTTGCTCAAGTCCGACAATCTGCTGCTGATGCTGCTTTATATCGTGCTGAGCCTTGTGCTGGGCTTCCTATTGGTATTGCTAGGATATGAATGCTTGAAGTAATAGCTTCTCAATCTCGAGGAGCATCTACTTTGCCTTGCTTATTTTCCCGCCTTTGAGCCGCCATCCAAGCCAGTGACCGATTAGCCTAGGGGCTTCGGGCGGAAGTAGCTCGTCGGGCCCTAGCTCGCGGAAGTAGCGCTCGGAAATGGCTGGCGAGGGAGAGTCAAATTCGCCACGCTTATTTGCATTCTCTACGAGGTTTTTTTCGTTTTTTCTAAGCCAGATTAGCTGTGGCGTCGTAAAGCCAAATAGTTCAGCTTCGTTGAGTGAGGGCAGTGCCTTCCCTAATAGTAGATAGATTTCGCCCCAGTAGTCCAGCTCCTTACGTAGGGTATATACTTCATCGCGTGCTTTAGGTTTCTCGGATACTATCCAGCCGAAGAGTGCATCTCGCACTATTTGTTGGCTGTTCATGCTCTGACGTTGGTAGGCACTAAAATAATCGGCATAAATGCTATAGTTCGTGCCTAGGTATTTATCGAGAGCGATCGAAACTAAGCCTGGTGTAACGATGATGCTCTGCTGCAGTCCACTCACATGCGTGGCCAATGTGTCTGGCATACGTAGCTCTGGGGCTGCCTCTCGTAGGCGATCGACGCCTTGCTCTAGCCGGATAAAAAGACTCGTTAGGCTATCGGGACTGTATTGCCTTTCTACATCGCTGTAGATGCTCCATAGTGCTGGGTGTCTGTACACTCGTTCTAATGTGGGCAAGGCTTCGAGCTCCGAACTGGGATCTAGCACCCCGAAGGCAAGCCAATCTGCCACCTGTGGGTACTTGGCTTCGAACTGCTCTAGTTTGGCTTGCGAGTTTTCACTTTTGAGGGCAGCGTAGATGAGGCTATCGATTCGTAGTCTCAGGTATTTGCTCTGGGCATGAGCCCCTTCACTAGTACCCAATAGGATAGCTAGTAGTATGAGTATGCTTTTTAAGTGCTGGCTTAGCTTCATTGCGATTCTAATTTGGCTATTGCTCTTGTATTATGTTTGTACAAAGTTAGTTTTTTCTCATAAGTATGCTGAGAATTAAGTCTTAGCATAGTTTTTTTTCTTACTTTTGGAAGAATAATCACTTAAACAGTAAAATATGGTTCATCCGATAAATGCGTAGTTAATAGCTAAAATAAGCTGGTATAT
>CAZHWP010000029.1:0-26936 GCA_964535945.1 uncultured Porphyromonas sp. | reverse complement strand
CTTCCTCTTGGACTTGAACCAAGGACCCTCTGATTAACAGTCAGATGCTCTAACCAACTGAGCTAAGGAAGAATGATTGCCGCCAGCAGTTAACTGCTTTAGCGCTGCAAAGGTAAAGCAAGAATTTGATTTGTGCAAGAGTTTCTGCTAAAAAATCCCTTTTTTTTGATCTTCATTCTTCTAAAGACCTCATATTATTTGGACTGTATAGCCTTCGAGCTCTTTCATGAAGTCCTCAGATGGGATAGCTTGCTTTTCTTGCGGGCATTTTTTTTACCGACGATCGTTTTTTACTACTATTCCTGTCCGAGTATTGCCAATAAATGCGTAAGTTTGACTTCAGATAGTCGATGAATCACTGCTGAGTATGAATTTATTTGCCCTTATAGTTTACGCTGTGCTGGTGACCGTCATCTGTGCGGTAATCATAAGTGAAAATAGGAATCCTTTGAAAGCCACTTCGTGGATCATAGTGATTTCTTTTTTGCCTATCATTGGTCTGCTTGTGTACATCGTTTTTGGCCAAGACCAAAGGCGAAGGCAGATAGTTAGTCGCAGGGTGTATAAGCGCATCATGCGTAAGCCTCAGTATCTATCCATACCTAGCGATTGCCTAGAAACACCCATAACCGAACAGCTCAGTCCTATCATTCAGCTTATTAATCATCGAGGCGATAGCCCTCTGCTTTCATGCAAAGAGGTCTCGATCTTTACGCAGGGAAAGTCCTTTTTTACAGCACTCTTCGATGATATCAAACAGGCTAAACATCACATTCACATCCAATTTTACGTGATCGAGGATGACCGAATTGGTCAAGCACTAGCAGATTTGCTTATGCAGAAGGCAAGCGAAGGCGTAAAAGTGCGTGTCGTTTACGATCATGTGGGCTCACTCAAAAGTAGACGTAAGTTTTGGCGCAAGTTGCGTGCTGCTGGGGTAGAGGTCTATCCCTTCATGCCTGTGGTATTTCCGATTTTTACCAGCAAGGTAAACTACCGAAATCACCGTAAGGTGGTAGTGATCGATGGTAAGTATGGCTACTTAGGAGGGATGAATGTGGCCGATCGTTACTATTCGGGCAATAAGCTTGGAGAGTGGCGCGACACGCATTTTCGGGTTAGCGGTAGCGTAGTGGCGGGCTTGCAGTCGAGCTTCTTGCTCGATTGGTATGTCGTCTCTCGAAGGATAATTAGCCATAGTGGTTACTTCCCAAGCCTGGAAGATAGTAGATACACTATTGGCGACATCAAGATTCAGCTGGTGCGAAGTGGTCCCATCGGCAAGTGGCGTAGTATCGAGCAGGCTACTATCTATTGCATTCAACGCGCTAGCGAAAGGGTTTATATCGAAACCCCTTATTTCCTCCCTACAGATGGCCTAAACAATGCACTGCAGACAGCTGCCCTAGCTGGGATAGATGTGCGTCTGATACTGCCCAAGAAGAGCGACGCGCATCTGCCCCAACTTGCAGGATTGACTTATATCGAGGATCTCTTGGACGCTGGAGTGAAGGTCTATTTCTACCGAAAAGGTTTCATTCACTCCAAGCTAATGACAGTCGATGGGCAAGTGGCTTCGATTGGTTCTACCAATATGGACTTTAGAAGCCTAGAAAATAACTTTGAGTTCAACGGATTGGTCTATGATGCAGATCTGGTGCAACGCTTAGAAAATATCTTTCTAGACGATATGGTATATTGTGAAGAGATCGACCTGGATCGTTGGCGTATGCGCCCTCGTTTAGAACGGTTTACACAGTCTGTAGTAAGGCTATTCTCTCCTTTGTTGTAATGAATCAGCTGTTCTCGAACAGATCAATTATGACACGGTGTCTCATTAGTCTTCCGAATTGAAGGGCAGATGCATGCGTCTGATGCATGCTGCTACCAGTCGAACATCGTGTATCGCTTTATTGCTAAAACTGCAACGCACATTGCTGCGTCCAAAATATAGCATGCCAAACAATTCTGTTAATTTGGGGAGCTTCCAATTGCCTTGCTCGTCGGTAAGGTGTGCATAATCTATCCCACCATGCATGGTGCAGAAGCCTTGGATATCGCTAAACAAACTCTTGTCGATCTGCCAAAAATCTAGGTCGCATTCGATTACTTTTCGGTGGAAGAGTAGGTTGTGTGCCACGAGTACTTGGCACGACTTCACTGCTTGGAGGAGGGTGCTGTAAACCACTTTGGGGTCTTCGCCTTGCTCTTGTAGCTGTTCCTCCTCGATGCCATGGACTGCCTTTGCCTCCTTGCTGATGGCGTCGTATCGTTTGATGTAGAAGGTGCACTCTTCTATCAGGTTGAGATCTACATCTAATACCTGCCAAGCGATTGCTATCGGTTTGGGTGCTATCCACTCGCTACGCCAAAGTCTATCCTCTCCACCTAGCTCAGTTGTTTCGGTATCTATTACAAGGTAGCAGGGCGTGGCATTGGCTGGCGCAGGCTTAGCTTTGAAAAGCAAAGAGCTATCCACGTCCAATTGTCTTTTGGGTTTGAAGCTCTGCATTTCAGCCTCCTCGTCGGGATCTTTGGATCGTTTTCTAGCCCAGCCACTCATCCATACAAGAGCTACGACGATGAGGAGCAGCGAGAGTGTCATCCAGACTAGATTCATGGCACTAGTTATCTACTCGGTTCCGAAAAGAGTTTCATCTCACGAAGTATGGCTTTTTCTGCCCATTCTGCTGGTGTGAATTGCCAGTTTACATCTCGCCTGAGCTTTACATCGCCATTTTGGCGGAAGTAGTTGATCATAGCGAGCCTTAAGTCTTTATCCGTACTGGTGATCATACGCTTTTTGAGTTCGCTTGGAGCGATTTTGGAGCCCTCGGTGAGGTGACCGCCACCACCATTTGCTCGATATGAATTCATGGCTACTCGATAGATCTTCCCCTCCTCAAATGCTTTTCCATCGCTCATTTGTAATATCTTAACTCTTTCTCCAACAGGTTTTTGTACGTCTACTTCGTAATCGATTCCCGCTGCAGACGAGTAATTGAATGTGGGGTTTAAGGTAGGAAATCGGTCTGTGGCTTTTGCGTCGGGACGCATCAGTATGAGCGCATCATTGGCACTATTCATGGTGTTGCACCAGAGCGAGTAGGAGTACTCTAGGTAGTCGAGCACCTCTTTGCCACTGAGATCTAGGGTGCAGAGAAAGTTTTCGTAGGGGTATATGGCAAATAAGTCTCTTACACGTATGTTGCCAGCATTTATGTGGGCCTTTATCGAAAGTGGCGCTGCAAATGAAATGTCTGCCCCCGATAGGTCTAACTGAAGTTTGTGCACAAGGTCGAGTAGAGCCGATGGCCCAAATAGGCTTTCGCTACCGATCAGATTGTGATTGATACTTCCGATCTTTTCGTCTACAAAAGTTTTTACAGCCTCTTTGGCCTTGGCAAAGTGCTCTAAGAAATCTGCGTCGGGCTTGTACTTGTTCGTTTGGCACAGTTTGGCTTCTATACTTTTACCGATGGTTTTATTGCCTCTACGCTCAAATTTTACACGAAGGTCAGACAGGTACATCAGGCTGCTTCCAGGATTGGCCAATACTACTTGAGCTCCATCGGGATTCTGCTCGTAGTCAATGCTTTCTCTATGATCATGACCCAGAAATATGATGTCGATTCCCGAAACGCTCTGTGCAAGCACCCTGCCCGCATCTTCTGTATAGTTTGGGTTTTTATTTTCGATCCCAGAGTGAAGAAGTGCTATGAGCAAATCTGGCTGCTCTTTCTTGATGATTTCGGGTACAATCTTTTTGGCTTTACTACAAATGTCCTCAAATTCTAAGCCATCCCACAATATCTCTGGCAGCCACTGCGGAATGGCGGGGGTTACGAACCCTACCACAGCTATCTTTAGCCCTTCACGCTCTATTAGCTCGTAGGGCTTCCAGTAAGTCTGGCCAGTTTTTTTGTCAATCACATTGGCTGCCAAGATTGGAAACTCGCACTCTCTAGTCCATTTGTCATACACAGCGTGCCCAGTCTCAATATCGTGATTGCCAGGAGTGGCAGCATCGTATTTGAGGTAATTCATGGCTGCAGTGATGAGGTGTATACTCGAGCTATCGATATAGCTATAGTAGTAGGCCGAAGGGTCGCCCTGAAGTATATCGCCACCATCGAGCAATAGCATATTCTCACCCTTGCTCCTAGATTCCTTAACGATGCTTGCAAGTCTTGCCATACTGCCGCCATCGGCTTTGGCTTTCAGGAAGTTGTATGGAAATACATGTCCATGTATATCACTGCTGTGAAGTATGCGGAGTTCAACCGATTCGCTTTTGCTCTGGCATGATACCATGGTCAATGCGGGTGAGCATAATAGTAGTGTGCCGATCAAGATTTTGATTTTTTTGTTCATAGAGACGCTGTGGTTTGTAGGCTTGGTGTAGGTTTAGTACTCTATAGTAGAGGGTGTTTTGTGATGAGATGGCCGAGGCTTTTCAAAGGCTTCGAGTATATAGGAATGGATGGGTTCGATTCATATTACTATTCTATTCTATGGTCTCAACTCTGAAAAAGTGCTTTCGCAAGATGGGGAGCGCAGACTTTTTGCTCGTACTATTTCTAAAAAAAGAAACCTTGCTAAAGTCTGCGCCCTATGAGATCAAGCATTAGAGGCTGTGATGATAAGCCTCTGTAAATGCGATGCAATTAGCCGATCTTGGAGCCGGGGCTTACTTCTTTCTCGGGTAGCAATACGCTCAGTGAGCCGTCTGCATCGAGGGCCGATAAGATCATACCTTGCGACTCTACACCTTTTATCTTGCGTGGAGGCAGATTGGCAATAAAGCAAACTTGCTTGCCCACCAGCTCTTCGGGCTTGTAGTGCTGGGCTATGCCCGATACGATGGTGCGACCACCCAGACCGTCGTCGATGCGGAATTGCAGTAGCTTGTCGGCCTTTGGTACCTTGCTACATTCGAGGATGCTGCCCACTCGGAGATCCATCTTCAGAAAATCGTCGAAGGCTACATCTGCAGCAATGGGCTCTGCGCAGCGTGCAGCTGCAGCATTGGCCGCTTTGCTAGCTTCTAGCTTCGCTATCTGTGCAGCAATGGCTTCGTCTTCTATCTTTTCGAAGAGTAGCTCTGCCTTGCCTAGTTGCTTGCCTGCTTCTATGAGTTCGCTCTGGCCTAGCTTGTCCCAGCCAAACTTCTCGCATTGTAGCATGCCGAGCAGCCTTGCTGTGCTAAAGGGTAAGAATGGCTCGAAGGCGATAGCCAGATTGGCCGTTATCTGTAGCGAAACGTTCAGTATCGTTGCCACTCGATCCATATCGGTCTTGGCAAGCTTCCAAGGCTCTGTATCTGCCAGGTATTTATTGCCAATTCGTGCAATGTTCATAGCATCTTTGAGAGCTTCTCTGAAGTGGAAGACCTCAATGTTTGCCTCCATGGCACGGCAGCTCTTTGCCATCTCGTCGAGGCAGTTGCGGTCGTAGTCTGTCAGCTCTTTGGCTGCAGGCACCACGCCATCGAAGTATTTGTGTGTGAGTACGAGGGCACGATTCACAAAGTTGCCAAAGATTGCTACCAGCTCATTGTTGTTGCGTGCTTGGAAGTCTGCCCAGGTAAAGTCGTTGTCTTTGGTCTCGGGCGCATTGGCTGTGAGTACGTAGCGCAGCACATCCTGCTTGCCAGGAAACTCTTCGAGGTATTCGTGCAGCCAGACAGCCCAGTTGCGGCTGGTCGAGATCTTGTCGCCCTCGAGGTTCATAAACTCATTGGCAGGCACATTGTCGGGCAGGATAAAAGAGCCTTCGGCCTTGAGCATGGCTGGGAATACAATGCAGTGAAATACAATATTATCCTTGCCAATGAAGTGAATCATACGCGTGCTTTGGTCTTTCCACCAGAGCTCCCAGTCATTGGGGCGCAGCTCCTTCGTATTCGAGATATATCCAATCGGGGCATCAAACCACACGTAGAGCACTTTCCCCTCGGCACCTTCTACAGGTACGGGGATCCCCCAGTCGAGGTCGCGACTCACAGCACGTGGGTGCAAGCCCATATCGAGCCAGCTCTTGCACTGGCCAGCCACGTTGCTCTTCCATTCCTTGTGATCCTCCACGATCCACTGCCTCAAAAAGGCTTCGTGCTTATCGAGCGGTAGGTACCAGTGCTTGGTCTCCTTCATGATGGGAGTGCTACCACTGATGGCGCTCTTGGGATTGATCAGGTCGGTGGCGTTGAGCGAAGTGCCGCAGGCTTCGCACTGGTCGCCGTAAGCCTTTTCGTTGGCGCAATGGGGGCAAGTGCCAGTGATATAGCGGTCTGCAAGGAACTGCTCCGCCTCGGGATCGTAGTACTGCTCCGAGCTTTGTTCGATGAATTCGCCTTTGTCGTAGAGCGTTCTAAAGAACTGGCTCGCCATCTCTCTGTGGGTCTCGCTACTTGTGCGCGAATAGACATCGAAGCTGATGCCGAAGTCCTCGAACGATTTCTTGATTATGCCGTGGAAGTGATCCACCACCTGCTGGGGGGTCTTGCCTTCGGCTTTGGCTTTGATGGCGATGGGTACGCCATGCTCGTCCGATCCGCCAATGAGTAGGCATTCTTCACCTTTCAGGCGCATGTAGCGTGTGTATATGTCGGCAGGCACATAAACGCCTGCTAAGTGTCCGATGTGGATTGGCCCATTGGCATAGGGTAGGGCAGTAGTAATGAGGGTTCGCTTAAATTCTTTCTTCATCTCATCCAAGAGTGTTAATTGTAAGTTGCAAAGATAAGAAAAATGCCCTTAGCCTATGTGTATAATGTTCTTTGACTTTTTCGGGTTGAGCGAGACCGAAGCGTTGTATGCTATCACTATGTATGCTGACTTATAGAACTGATCCCTCGTGTGGCTTATTTCTGTCAATTGACAGATTCACTTCCGTCAATTGACAGAATCGTTTGCGTCAATTGACAGAAATCACTCCCGTTTAGTCCGAAAAAATGTATGCAAATTGAAGGATTGAACAGCCTCCCAATTTCGACAAGGCGTCACCCATATGTGCTAAGCGATAAATCATAAGAAACAAAATATCTGCAGCGTATTAAAAGTAGGATGAGCTCAGACTATAGCAAATCGTGGCGCCAGACCTGTTAATGTTTCTTAACTGCGGGGTGAAAGTGGTACAAGAATGAACTAATCTCTAAGTCTTGCAGCCTGAAAATGCCGAAAAGAGGGCAAAAAGCCCTCTCTCCTTGCGTTATTTGTGTGCAACTCGTCGTTTGCTCGCAAATATGGCTTTCTTGTAAGTGCTTGGTTGTGAGTGTCTTGTGAATTATTGAAATTTGAAATGTTAAAATCTAAACAAAATTGTCCCCTTTTTCTCGCAGAAAACCAGGGACTTTTACAGCTAAAGTTCCCTAGCTTTTTTCAAAAGTATCGTAGATTTTTTTGAAAGTACCGTAGATTTTGAGAAAAGCTCAAATCTTTCATTGTTCATGCCCTACGGTTTCAAATTCATTCTCCTTTCTGATCGAAACTGCTTGGTACGTAACTATACCATCCTAGATATTTGTAACCCACCTACTCAATGCAGTGGGGTCAATTGATTCTGGCTCTAAGTGAAAAATTGCTGATGGTCACTTAAAATGTGTGTGTGATGGAGTCGCTTAGTGTTGTTTTTTGTAACTGCTCACTCGTTTGCAGTAGATGCTATCAGTTTCGCAAATGCCATATTAGCAGCTTTTCTCTGTTTTTTCACCTAGATCTATTGTGATTAGTGTGTAATCGTACTATATTTCCTTGAATTGAATGAAAAATGCAGCAAGTAGTGATACCCATACTTAGGTATCAAAGTTTCTATCTGTTGCCTATTTCAAAGTAATAACTACCTTTGTAGCGTGGGTATTGGCGCTTTTTAGCGAAAAAGCTCATCCCATCTCCCTGAAACACAGGGCCTCACCATATTGCCTGACATTTCCTTTTCATGAAGAAAAGGACCTTTGATTAATAAAGGTCCCGCAAAGGCTTTGTTGCACTTGGTGAGTATGTTTCACTTAATTTGAAATTTATGGACTTAAAGAGAAGTTTTACCGGGCTATTAGGCTTGTTACTGCTTAGTGTTATTGCAATTATAAGCGTGTCGTCAAGCCCTCGCCCCCATGCAGAGAGCTCTTTGCAAATGGGCGATATAGTTCCGGAACTGAGGTCTCTTGTCGAACTGGACGAAGCTGATGCTCCACAATTTACGCTTTTGCACTTTTGGGCAGCGTACGATGGAGAAAGCCGTGCCGCTAACGTGCGCTGGTCTAAGCTAATCGCTGCTAACCAGAGCCCCGAGCTACGCTATGTGGGAATATCTTTGGATAAGAACTTAGCTGTTTTTGCTCACACCTTAGCTTTCGACAACTTAGACCCGGCTACTCAGCAATTGGTCGATCTATCTAAGCGAGAACAAATGCTTAGCCTCTGTGGGCTAAAGCAGGGTTTTCATACTTATCTGATCGACGCTAAAGGTGTGGTGAAGGCTATTGACCCCAGCCCCGAAACTTTAGCTTCATTACGCTCCTAACTCATTTGTTCGATCTATGACAAATACGGTTACTAGGATGCGACGTCAATTGTTGTGCTTAACTTTAGTATTTAATAAGCCTCATGAGTTGCTTTGAATGGCAGCTTGTGGGGCTTTTTTGTTTTTCTATTAAGCAGATTGCTCCTCAGTCTGGGGGGTACTTTCAGGTTTCGACAAAGTGTCGCCCCATCAGATCCAAATCCGAATCGCATAATATAGAGTAGGCGTTTAGATTGTTGATTTCTGTGCCTAAATGGCTTGAGATTTGTGCTAGAAGAAGCCTCCTAGTAGGCTATACCTTAGTATATTGTACCTAATTGGGCTTTTCTTGCTAACTTTGGAGCGTTTAAAGACTATATCAAATAGATACATTATGACGGAAGATAAGCTGCAAGAAGTGCAGGATTTGAAGGCAGATTTGCGTTATCTCAAGTTGTTGGCAGAGTCGTTTCCTACAGCAAACGAGGCTGCTACTGAAGTGATTAACTTAGAGGCAATATTGAACTTGCCTAAAGGTACCGAACACTTTCTTGCCGATGTGCATGGCGAATATGAAGCCTTTGTACATGTGCTAAAGAATGCCTCGGGTAGTGTGAGGCGCAAGGTAGAAGAGGTCTTTGGAGGCCAATTGCGCCAAAACCAAATAAGAGAGCTTTGTACCTTGATTTATTATCCCCGCGAGAAGCTCGATTTGCTCAAGAAGTGCGAGGAGAGAATGGACGACTGGTACATGGTTACGCTCAATCAGCTTGTGAAAGTCTGTCTCAAGGCTGGCGAAAAATATACGCGCTCGAAGGTGCGTAAGACCTTACCAGTAAAGTATCAATACATCATACAGGAGCTACTGCACGAAGATGGAATCAACCCCAACAAGTCGGCCTACCTAAGCAGTATCTTTTCTTCGATTATTGCTACCGGCAGAGCCGATGACTTCATTGTGGCAATAAGTGAAACAATACAAAGACTCGTAATAGACCATTTGCATCTGGTGGGAGATATTTACGATCGTGGCCCTGGAGCTCATATTATCATGGACTCGCTACAGCAGTACAAGAGCTTCGATATACAATGGGGCAATCATGATATCTTATGGATGGGGGCAGCCGTAGGCAATCAGTGCTGTATGGCCAATGTGCTACGCATCGCCCTCCGCTATGCCAATCTAGATACGCTCGAGAACGGCTATGGCATCAATATGCTACCCCTAGCACGTTTTGCTATGGAGACATATGCCGATGACCCTTGCACCGTGTTTAAACCCAAACTGGCGCAGGCCGACCAAGTGTACGACGATAAGAGCGTGTACCTGATTAGCCAGATGCACAAAGCGATTGCCATTATCCAATTTAAGCTCGAGCAGCAGCTCATAGCACGTCGCCCCGAGTATAGGATGGACAATCGAAACTTGATGCATCGAATCAATTTCGATGATGGAACTATCACAATTGATATGGGTACCTATCCGATGGTCGATACCAATCTGCCTACAGTCGATCCAAAAGACCCTTACAAGCTGACCGAAGAAGAAGAGCATGTAGTAAAACGTATGACGAGTAGTTTCATAGAAAGTGAAAAACTACAAAAGCATGTGGCTACATTCTACAATAAAGGTAGTCTATACCTTACTTTCAATGGCAATTTGCTTTACCATGCCTCGATCCCTCTAAACGAAGATAAGAGCTTCAAGAAGGTGCAGGTGGGTAAGAACCTGTATAGCGGCAAAGCCTTGCTTGATAAAGTAGATGAGATGGTACGCTTGGCCTATGCTTCACCCAAGTGTAGCGAACAAAGCTTAGAGGCCATCGATTATATGTGGTATTTGTGGTGTGGTCCAGACTCTCCACTTTTTGATAAGTCGATGATGACAACCTTCGAGCGTTACTTTATTGCAGACAAGGCTACTCACCACGAAGCAAAAGGATTCTACTATACGTATCGTGTGGAAAAGGAGGTTTGCGAAATGATCTTGAAAGAATTTGACCTCGAAGGTCCCGATACGCATATCATAAATGGTCATGTGCCCGTTAAGGCTGTGAAAGGCGAAAAGCCAATCGTGGCAGGAGGCAAGCTGGTGCAGATAGATGGTGGATTTAGCCGAGCTTATCAGTCGAGTACAGGTATTGCTGGCTATACGCTCATCTTCAATTCGCAAGGCTTGCAGCTGGTGCAGCACGAGCCATTTAGCTCTACCCGAGAAGCCATTGAAGATATGGAGGATATAAAGAGTATCACTGTGGTACGTGAGTTTACTTCGCGTAGGATGCTAGTGAAGGATACCGACAATGGCAAGCTGCTTGCAGAGCAGGTAGCCAATCTGAAGAAGTTGCTTACGGCATACCGCTTCGGCTTGGTCAAAGAGCGTATCAAGAACTACGGATTGAACTAACACTTTCAACGTATTGATCGGCCACAGCTCGGACGGCACCCTTGCCATAAACAAGACTCATCGAATCAACAGAATTTAATAGCTAATAGAATAAAATAGCGTGAGTAATTTTTCGAGAAAAGTAATTTCAGCTCTATGGATACTATTTTTGCTCTTCTGGGTAGGAGTAGCAGTGGTAATGGTGCTGATATCCAATGGTGCCATAGGATATATGCCTCCGATTGAGCAACTGCAAAACCCGATAGATAGGTATGCTTCGCAGCTTATTTCGGCCGATGGTGAAACATTTGGATCCTATGCTCATAGTGGCGACAACCGTATTTATGTGGGATATAATGAGATTTCACCAGAAGTTATCAAGGCTCTGATTGCAACCGAAGATAGACGCTTCCAACAGCATTCTGGTATTGATGGTAGGGGGCTATTGCGTGCCGTTGTAAAGCGTGGTATCTTGCGCCAACAAAGTGGCGGCGGTGGTAGTACCATCTCGCAGCAGCTAGCCAAGCTGCTCTACTCGCCTAGTGCCGAGAGCAAACTCGAGCGTGTGCTGCAGAAACCTATCGAGTGGGTAATAGCTGTTAAGCTGGAGAAATATTATACCAAGGAGGAAATCATAACGATGTACCTCAATTACTTCGACTTTCTCTATACTGCCGTGGGTATTAAGTCGGCGGCATATACCTATTTCGGAAAGAATCCCGACGAGCTGAAGGTCGAAGAGGCTGCCCTCTTGGTGGGGATGTGTAAAAACCCAGCCTACTACAATCCTATTTTGCATGGCGAAGTAGAACGAGCTAGAGGAAGACGAAATGTAGTGCTTAGCCAAATGGAAAATGCAGGCTACCTGACCAAGCATCAAGCCGACTCGCTGATAAAGCTGCCCTTGGTAACGTCTTTTCACCGGAGTACACACAAAGATGGGGTTGCCCCTTATCTAAGAGAGCATATCCGACTGATGCTAACGGCCAAGAAACCCGATCGCTCCAAGTATATGGCTTGGCAAAAAGATCAATATAGAGCCGACTCTATAGCTTGGGAAAATAATCCCGCCTATGGATGGTGCAATAAGAATAAGAAAGCCGATGGCAGCAACTATAGTATTTACTCCGACGGACTAAAGATCTATACGACGGTAGACCTGCGCATGCAGGCATATGCCGAGGCGGCGGTAGCAAAGCAAATGGGCCAGGTACTACAACCCATCTTCGATCGAGAAAAACGTGGACGCTCTTATGCGCCATTTTCTAGAAATATTAGCGACAAGGAACGCAACGGAATCATGGAGCGTGCCATGAAGCAAAGTGACAGATGGCGCGAGCTAAGGAAGTTGGGAATGAGTGATAAGGATATCAAGGCTACATTCTACCAAAAACGAAAGATGCACCTTTGGAGCTGGAAGGGTACGAAAGATACCTTGTTAAGCCCCTACGATTCGATACGCTATATCAAAGGCCTCTTACGTACTGGATTTATGGCTATGAACCCACACAACGGGCACGTGAAGGCCTATGTAGGAGGAATCAACTTCCGCAATTTCCAATACGATATGGTGAGCAAAGGTAGAAGACAGATAGGTTCGACTATCAAACCCTTTCTTTATTCACTATCGATGATCGAAGGCGTTTCGCCCTGCGAAGAGATGATGCATGTACCCCAAACGCTCTATACAGAAGATGGTAAGGCTTGGACACCCAAGAATGCCGGTGCAAGAAGTGTAGGGGAGATGGTGTCGATCAAGTGGGGCTTGCAAAACTCTTCGAACTGGGTAACGGCCTACTTGATGTCTCGCACATCGCCCTATACCTTTGTAAGGTTGCTCCGTTCATATGGTCTCAATGGTCAGCTCGATCCAGTTGTGTCAATAAGCTTGGGCTCGCCCGACGCTTCTACTGGCGAGATGGTCAGTGCCTATACAACCTATGCCAACAAAGGGATACGTGTAGAGCCACTCATGATCACTCGCATCGAAGATCAATACGGAAATGTAGTGGCCTCGTTTGCACCTCAGATGACTGAAGTCTTGCCAGCAGATGCTAGCTATAAGATGCTCTATATGCTACGTGCGGTAATAGATGGAGGTACGGGTAGCCGATTGCGCTATCGCTATGGCATGAAGATGCCTATGGGAGGCAAGACGGGTACCACACAGAATAATAGCGATGGCTGGTTTGTGGGCTTCACTCCTTCGTTGGTCGCTGGATGCTGGGTTGGTGGCGATGACCGTTCGGTGCACTTCGATGGTATGGCTCATGGGCAGGGGGCAGCTTCGGCTTTGCCTATCTTTGCCGAGTTCATGAAAAGTGTCTATTCCGACGCTTCATTGGGGTATTCCGATACCGAGACTTTCGATATCCCCGAAGGGTTCCAGCCTTGTGGTCACGACGAAGAGGTAGAGGTATATCGTTATGGTGTAGATACGTATCCGGGTGGAGAGATAATCGACCTCGACAATTAAGCCTGATGGCAACTAAACTAAACTAAACCATTGGGCTTGTAAATAGACTAATGTAATAAGGAACATAAATTAATCACTAAACAACAATATCTAACGATGATTAACGGCAATAACAATTATAACAACTACTCGGAAGTGCTGGTGCCTAGCTCTACAATGGCTATGCTGATGCGTAAGGTCTTTGTGTGGATGGCAGCTGCGCTTGGGGTTACGGGCTTGACTTCATTATTTGTAGTGAAGAGTACCAGCTTTATTTACTTTCTAGCAGGAAACTCGCAGATCCTTTGGCTTTTGATGATCGCCGAACTAATAATGGTGATGGTGCTTGCAGCTCGTATTAATAAGATGAGCTTTACGACGGCTACCGTATTATTCTTTGTGTATGCCGTCTTGAATGGAGTTACACTTAGCCCGATCTTTTTGATCTATACAGCTTCGTCGATCGCAAAAACTTTCTTTATCACTGCAGGAATGTTTGCAGCTATGGCAGCCATAGGCTATACTACCAAACGTGATCTGAGCAAATGGCGTAGCATCTTTACGATGGCGCTGATAGGATTGATCATTGCAATAATTGTGAATATCTTCCTCAAGTCGTCGATGATGGACTTCATTATTTCTATCGTAGGAGTAATTATATTCACCGGATTGACCGCTTTCGACGTCAATAAGATCAAGCAGCTCTTTCAGCAGAGTGGGGGCTTCGAAGATGAAACTACCAATAAGATTGCTATCCTCGGATCGCTTACCTTATACCTAGACTTTATCAACCTCTTTCTATATCTCTTGCGCTTCTTTGGTAGCAGGGATTGATGGCGATAGAGTATTTTTGAAGAGAAAGCCCATTTCGACCTCTGTCGATTAGAGACTTTCTCTTCAAAGTCTGTATCTTTGACTCCAAATCATGGCAGTAAAACCAGTAATTTCAGAGGAAGAGCTTCTTGAGCAGCTTCGTGATCCCGCTACCAAAGGGCGTGGATTCGATGCTTTGGTGCGACTATACAGCAAGAAGCTCTATTGGCAAATCAGAAGGATGGTGCTCAACCACCAAGACGCAGATGATTTGCTGCAGAATACCTTCATGAAAGCTTGGACTGGTATGGACAGCTTTCGAGGAGAAGCGAAGCTCTCGACTTGGCTGTATCGGATTGCTATGTACGAATCGCTCAACTTCTTGAAGAAGAAAAAGCGTGAAACCTATATGCAGATCGACATTAACGATGAGAATGCCTATCTGATGGACTCGCTCACAAGCGACCCCTATTTCGATGGCGATGAGACTGAAGCAGCCTTCCAAGCAGCCATTACACAGCTCCCAGATAAACAGCGCTTGGTATTCAATCTGAGGTATTTCGACGAGATGCCTTATGCCGAAATATCTGAGCTAACTGGAACGAGCGAAGGAGCCTTGAAAGCTTCTTATCACCATGCGGTAAAGAAGGTTGAGAATTTTTTGTTGACAGAAGATTAAACGTATAGTCAAATCGCTGTCTATAGATGTAAAGCAGATAACATGCCCAATGCCCCCTCTAAAGATATGAAACAGTCAGAACCAAACATTAACCCCTCTTTCAGAGAGAAAAGCTCGAGCCACTATGCCATGCCCGAAGGTTACTTCTTCGACTTTGCAGAAAGGATGAAAGAGCGTATAGCGCAAGAAGAGATGCAGGTGGCAAAGCCTCAGCCCAAGAGCAAGACGCTGCCACTATATCGTGTGTTGCGCCCAGTACTCTATGTCGCAGCATCACTTTTGTTAACTATTGGGTTATTTCAGACCTACCAAACCTTTACGGCTAGCGATACAGTACCCCTTACTAAGACGCAGTCTTTCGTTTCGTCATATGACGAAAGCAATGACGAAAAAGATTACATGTCGTTCATTAAGGAATCTTCCTCTGATGTTTTATCCAACGAGTGGGTTCTAGCAGATTATTACGAATAAATAGACTATGAAGAGTTTCGTGAGCAATTTTCGTTTCTTTGTACTCATTACGACCTTTGTCTTGATGGGTTTTAGTGCCGAAGCTTCGGCATGGATAGATAATACTGACTGGCAATCGACCCAAGATGTAAAAAAAGTATCTCGCATGCAGGCTATTCGTAACCAGCGTGATGCCTTTTTTGTAATCGAATTGGAGCTGAGCCCCGAGGAGGCTAAGAAGTTTTTGCCCCTTATGAATGAACTTTATGACAAGCGTTATAAGCTGTGGAAGTCAATTCGCCAGCAACGACGAGAAGTGGAGGCCAAAGGTACTATGACCGATGGTGAAGTGGAGAAACTGATCGATAGTAGTCTTCAGAATAGCGTAGATGAAGCGAAGCTCGAAAAAGACTACTACGACAAGTTTAAGAAAGTGCTCCCATTGCAAAAGGTGGCCATGATAAGGCCAACCGAACGTAAGTATGCAAGGGTCTATCATTCGTACTAAAGTTTCTAGGAAATCCCTTTTTAGGGTACTCTGTTTTACAAAATAAGACGCATCGAATAAGAGCAAATCTTAGCATTTAGTCCCCCAATAGCCCGATGTTTTTGACAAGTGAGTTTATTGGGGGCTTTATTATGCACACAGACAGCAGATATCTGCCGTATTAGTCGTATCTTTGCCGCTCAAAGACTTAATAACAAGAAAAAATAAATCCAAAAATGAAGAAAATGCTTTTGTTGGCTTCTGCACTCTTGATGGGAGGCCTAAGCGTACAGGCTCAAACGCAAGATGCGAATGCCGAAAACGTATTCACAGTTGTAAAAGAATTGCCCATAACCTCTATCAAAGACCAAGCCAACTCGGGCACATGCTGGTCGTATTCGATGCTTTCTTACCTCGAGAGCGAAGTGCTTCGCAATAATCCAAAAGCCGATATCGACTTTTCGGAGATGCAAGTAGTGAGCCACTCCTATAAGGACAAGGGCGACAAATACATACGCCTCCATGGTAAGTTGAACTTCGGACAGGGTGGCTCGTTTTACGATGTGCTATACGTAATGAAGCACTATGGTTTGGTGCCTCAGAAAGAAATGGAAGGTCTTAACTACGGTACTAGCAAGAATGCTCACAACGAGATCGCTTCTATTGCAGAAGCATTCTTGCAGGCTATTGTAAAGAACCCAAATGGTAGAATCTCTCCTGCAGCTCGCCAGTCGTACAATACGATCATCGACTCTTACTTGGGTGTAGAGCCTCAGAGCTTCCAATACGATGGTAAGACCTACAGCCCCAAAAGCTTCGTGGCTGCTCTCGGTCTAAATGCCGACGATTATGTTTCACTTACTTCATACACGCATCATCCTTTCTATAGCCAATTCGCTATCGAAATCGAAGACAACTGGCGTGGATCAAATTCGTACAACCTACCTATTGCCGAGCTGATGCAGGTAATGGACAATGCGATCGAAAACGACTACACCATTGCTTGGGGTACAGACGTTAGCGAAATCGGATTCACACGCGACGGTATTGGTGTATTGGCCGATGTAGAAGCGATGGAAACAAAAGGTAGCGACCAAGACCGCTGGGTTGGACTGAGCCGCTCTGCCAAGCAAGCAGAAATCATGAAGATGATAGGCCGTGCAGACTGCCCCGAAGCTGAGCCAACACAAGAGTATCGCCAAGACGGCTACGACAACTATTCGCTAACCGACGACCACGGTATGCAGATCTATGGTATCGCCAAAAATCAACTCGGCAAGAAGTTCTACATGGTAAAGAACTCTTGGGGCGAAGCAGGTAAGTATAACGGTATCTGGTATGTATCTGAAAACTTTGTTGCTGGCAAGACGATGAATATCATCGTAAACAAGAAAGCCCTACCAAAGGCTATTGCAAAGAAATTGGGCATCTAATTTGATTGCTAGAGCCTTTTAATAGGTTTTAGACAAGTCTCGATACTTGAGCTTGGAATACCCCAAGCTCGATTGAATATTACGAAGCCACCACTCTACAACGAATAGGGTGGTGGCTTCTTTTCGTATACTCGATTCAAAGCTATTCTTTCGGGAGAATACTCAGACGTGAGGGGGGCCAAAATGTTGTTTTGACGTAGCTTCCCGAGTTTGTGGAAATTATCGATACTCAATAATTGGGCTACGAAATCGACTTTAAGAACGCTTCACCGATCTCGATAAGTTCAAAATCGCATCAAATGCACTAATGGAAACTTACAAAACTGAGGGCTGATCTGTGTCGAAGTTAGGAGCTGTGTTTGTTAAATCCGCCGATAAAGTGTAATTTTGAACCTTAATATCCCCCAATCAATCCACTAGCAAACTGTGCTTTACAATAGCATTTGAGTAAATAAGCAAAATGAAACAAGTTTCTTTCGATTTTAAGCATATCAATTGGCGCAAATCATTGCCCTATCTGGCTATCGTTGCCGTCTTTATTGTCATTTCATTGGCCTACTTCTATCCAGCTACATTTGAAGGGCGAGAGCTATTTCAAGGCGACGTGGCCGGAGCGAGTGGAACAGCACAGGATGTAAGGGACTACGAAGCCCAGACGGGAGAGCACTCCTATTGGACCAATAGCCTTTTTGGAGGAATGCCGATGTATCAGATTTCTCCTAGCTATCCCTCTACAGAAGCTCTGCAAAAGACACAATATCTGCTTACTCTACGCACTCCGATCAATCTGTTGGGTACCTATGCTTGGATGCTTTTTGCAATGATGCTGGGCTTTTTTATCTTCCTAAAGTCTCTACGTGTAAACAAATACTTGGCGCTGATAGGGTCTGTGGCTTGGGCCTTTTCGAGCTACTTCATCATATTAATAGTGGCAGGACATATATGGAAGCTTACAGCTCTCTGTTTTATCCCGCCCACCATTGCTGGGATGATATGGATATATCGAGGCAAGTACCTCAAGGGCGGGGTGTTGATGACTTTCTTTACAGCTTTGCAAGTCTTGGCAAACCACGTTCAGATGAGTTATTACTTCCTGATCCCCATGTTCTGTCTATTCTTAGCTTATCTTTTCGAAGCCATTAAGCAGAAGACTATCATTCAGTTTGCTAAGTCTACGGCAGTGGTAGTGGTGGCTGGTTTGCTAGGGGTGGCTATCAACGCAAGCAATATCTATCATACCTATGAGTATAGCAAAGAGACTATGCGTGGAGGAAGTGAGCTGACACTCAAAAAAGATGCTCAGTCAGATAATACAGCTTATCACGAGAATACAGGTGGTTTAGACAAGGCCTATATCACACAATGGAGCTATGGGATAGGCGAAACCTTATCCTTGCTGGTGCCAAATGTAAAAGGAGGTGCCACAGGATACATGGGCAATAATGAATCGCTAATGGATGATGCTAGTCCGCTCTATCGTGAAACTTTGGCACAGATGAATCATTACTGGGGCGATCAGCCTTTTACCGCTGGTCCGGTCTATGTCGGTGCAATTATTTTCTTCCTGTTTATTCTCGGTATTTTCATCGTGAAAGGCCCTCTCAAATGGGCGTTGCTTGCTGCCACAATTCTTTCAATCCTGCTTTCGTGGGGGCACAACTTCATGGCGTTGAGCTCTTTCTTTATCGATTATTTTCCGCTATACAATAAGTTCCGTACCGTTTCTTCCATTTTAGTAGTGGCAGAATTTACAATTCCAGCTTTGGCTGTTTTGGCCTTGGTAGAACTATTCAAAAACCCCAAGCAAGCTTATAAGGAGAATCAAGTGGCAATAGTCATTAGCCTTGCTCTAAGTGCTGGACTAGCCTTGCTATTGGCTATGATACCATCCGTTACAAACCTGATGAGCAATGCCGAGCTGGAGATGTTTAACCAAGCTGCTGGACATCCCGAGGTTGCTAGTATCAAAACCGCCTTGCTGGAATTGAGAGAGGGTATAGTACGAATGGATGCGCTGCGTAGCTTCATCTTCATCGGACTAGCCTTTGCTGTACTATGGGCTTTTGCTCACGGGTATATCCGTAAGCCTTGGGCAGCAGCAGTTTTATTGGCTTTCCTTTGCTTGATAGATCTGTGGCAGGTCGATAAGCGCTACTTAAATGATGGACACTTTATTGATACAGATCAAGTAGCACAGCGTGCTGCACCCTATACCGAGGCCGATCGATTGATAGCGGCAGACTCAAGCCTCGGATACCGCGTCTTTAATGCTACGGTAGATACATACAACGATGCTACTACTAGTCGTTACCACCAAAGCGTAGGGGGCTATCATGCAGCCAAATTGCAGCGCTATCAAGACCTCATAGAGCATCAGCTTGCAAAGGGCAATTTCGAGATACTGAATATGCTCAATACGAAGTACGTAATTCAACCTTCGGCCACGGGTACTCCAACGCCTGTACTCAACCCAGACGCGTACGGTCCTGCTTGGTTTGTGAATCAGATCGATTGGGTTGGTAGTGCCAATGACGAGATGCTTGCTCTAGATAGTGCCAAGCTACGTAGTGTAGCTGTGATGGACAAACGCTTCGAAAGCGCAGAGCTACGAGGCCTAAAGCCGATGAACGATAGTACGGCACAGATAAAGGTAGTGGCCTATCATCCCAATAAAATTGTGTACGAAACACAATCTGCTGAGTCGGGGTTGGCTGTTTTTTCGGTGATCTATTACCCACACGGTTGGACGGCAAGTATCGATGGCAAAGAGGCTCCAATTGTTAGAGCAAACTATGTTCTCAGGGCTTTGCTTGTACCTGCTGGTAAGCATGAAATAGTCTTTAGTTTTGAGCCTAAGAGTATAAAGCGAACAGAAACAATCGCAAAGTTCTCACTCGGAGTCTTAGCGCTTGCAGTAGTGATGTTGCTGCTTAGTCCTTTTATTCGAAAGAAAAGGGAGTCTGATCTTTAGAGCTAAAAATTCTTACTCATCCATTGAGGGGTGATTTATTAGGAGTACGAAGCAATTTTTTCACAATGTCAATTGAAGCGCTTAAGGTATTACAGTTTCTTGTTCACTACAGCTTGCATCTACTCGTGCCATGCCTTATCGCTTGGATCTTTTGGCGAGATAGCTGGCTCAAAGTCTGGCTTATCATGCTGGCTACGATGCTGGTAGATCTCGATCATCTTTTGTCCAACCCAGTATTCGACCCAGGACGCTGTAGTATTGGATTTCATCCGCTACATACCTGGCCGGCCATCGTGCTTTACGCTCTCATGCTAATACCCTCTCGCACCCGAATAGTAGCTGTAGCCTTGCTCTTACATATGTTTACCGATTGGCAAGACTGCCTTTGGAGACATCTTTACTAATGCATTGTAAATCACTTAAAGGAGTTAATAATG
This sequence comes from uncultured Porphyromonas sp., assembly GCA_964535945.1. Taxonomy (GTDB): domain Bacteria; phylum Bacteroidota; class Bacteroidia; order Bacteroidales; family Porphyromonadaceae; genus Porphyromonas. The sequence continues at coordinate 6,326 of CAZHWP010000029.1, read as the reverse complement.
AATAAAGTTAGAAAAACGAAAATCCCATTGGGTGATATCAAGTGTGAAGAATGGAAATTCTACGGAGTCGATCTGTTTTCATTCGATGAGCTAAATCTTAAGGATCAGCTTTTTGTCTATCACTATGCCAATGCTAAACTCAAAGTGCTCGATCTCTTGCAACTATTCAATGATCGAAGCAATTTGTTTGTGAATTTTGTGCTCTCTGAGCTACTAATGGGATACAAAGGTGAACGATCTGATAATAACTATCAAGCACTCGCTCTGTATCTTTCGGCATTCAAACTAAGGGGAGGCAATAGCTCTTCTGCTCATAAGCCAAAGTTAATTGCTCGCTTCTCTGTAGATTTTCTAAGAAAGGAGATCGCTAGTCAGCATATCAAGATCGAATCTGAAGAGCTTGCATTGCTCGAAACGTTGTTATATAGCGACGAAGATGTATATCTAAATCTAAATGAAGTATCATTACTTGCAAAAGAGCCCTACCTTCGCTTGTATGAAGCCTATGTGAGTGATCTTTCCATGGCTCTTATCAACACGAGTGATGATGATTTGAGAGAGCGAATAAGAGAAGAGATATTTCAATGTTTGAGAGATAAAGCGGGCATACTTGCTCACGCAAACGATATACTGTTCGATGCTGTAAAACTACCTAGTGAGCTAAACCGTTTCTTCTTTGACTCTGGGGTTGCCACTGCTAGTTTTACGGCAATCGACCAAATGGCTGCACATTTTCTCTGTCATGTGGCTAAGTCTTCGTTTCTCATGCCAAAGTTTTCGGTGTTTCGTAGTCCGAGCAATGAAATCGTGGAACTGAATCTGGAGCAATTGACCTCTCCATTGGAGTGGTGCGCCACCTGCCATAGCAAAGTTTCAGAACAGTTTCCTACCGAATCGCCCATTATGGCAGATGCTCGGGTGATTCGCCAGCAATTTCGTAGAGCACAGGATGGGGTAGTCTCGGCAAGTATGCGCGAAAAGGGCTTGGACTATGGTATCAATTTTGGTCTTACGCTTCAACATATCAAGCGCTTGGCCACTTTGGTTCAGGAAAACGAATACTTAGCTAGATATTTCTGGGGTAGAAATGTGCGAGAGCTTAAGCTCATTGCTACCTTATTGTATCCGAAGGAGAAATTTGGATTGGCCGAGGCCGAGACTTGGGTCGAGGCAGCTATCAATGTAGAGCTTGAGGAGCAATTGGTCTTTAACTTGCTGCAATTTGTGCCAGAGGCTCTTTCGATTGCTACTAAGTGGATCGATGACGAAGAACTAGAAGGACGAAAGCAACGGCTAGGATATATGCTTTGGGCTCGATTGTTCCAGCAAGGTAAGTCGATCAGTCTCGATACGCTCGATCGCTTTTTCTCGATTGCTTCAGTGCGGCTTCTAGATGGAACTCTGCCGTTCCGAATGCGCTTTTTGATAGCTCAGTCACTTAAGAGATACTTACGTTATCTCCCCGAATCAAGAGCACAGATCCAACTCTTACTTAATTCGCTCAAGTGTATGAGTGATAGGGAGAGCCAAGAGTTACACGACGATATCGCATTCGAACTGGAATTGCTCGATTGAGTTCATTGCCTAGTCTGTAGAGTAGTGACAATCTCTCCCTTGGGCAAATGAATCATTTCATAAACAAACGAGGCTATCCTCTTGCAGAATTGCTCGGGATAGCCTCGTTTGGAATGATCTGGATCGATGTTCTAGATGCAATTAGTATGCTCGAGCAAATAGAACCCTCTGAGCCGAGGGTTTGCCTGTTACCATACATTGTCCAGGAGTCTTGTCTCCTTCTAGTGGAATGCAACGTATAGTAGCTTTGGTTTCTGCCTTTATAAGCTCTTCGGTCTCGGCTGTGCCATCCCAATGGGCTAGAATAAATCCGCCTTCTTCGATCTTAACCTTAAATTCCTCGTAGCTATCTACTGTATGCGTGTTTGCCGCACGGAAGTCAAGCGCTTTCTGGTAAATGTTGGCTTGAATTTCTTGTAGTAGACTTTCAATGTGATCGGCAATGCCGTCGAAAGAGTGCGTCTCTTTGCTAAGCGTGTCTCTACGAGCAACTTCTACGGTGTTGTTTTCTAGGTCTCTTGCTCCGATAGCCAATCGTACAGGTACGCCTTTGAGTTCATACTCGGCAAACTTCCAACCTGGCTTCTTATTGTCGCTATTGTCATACTTTACCGAAATGCCTTTCGCTTTGAGCTCATTGGAGATTTCTTCTACTCGCTTGTCTATGGCTGCTAGTTGCTCATCGTTGCGATAGATGGGTACGATTACCACCTGGTAGGGAGCTAGCGATGGGGGTAGTACGAGTCCGTTTTCATCGGAGTGAGTAAGTATGAGTGCACCCATGAGACGTGTAGAAACACCCCAAGAAGTGGCCCATACATATTGTCTTTGTCCTTCTTTGTCGAGGAAAGTTACATCGAAAGCCTTTGCAAAGTTTTGCCCTAGGAAGTGTGATGTGCCACACTGTAGTGCCTTTCCGTCTTGCATAAGCCCTTCGATGGTGTATGTGTCTAATGCTCCTGCAAATCGTTCGCTGGCCGATTTTACCCCAATGTGTACAGGCATAGCCATGTACTCTTGTGCAAACTTGCTATAGACTCCAATCATTTTCTTGGTTTCATCGATCGCTTCTTGTTCGGTAGCATGTGCAGTATGCCCTTCTTGCCACAAGAATTCGGCAGTACGAAGGAAGAGGCGAGTACGCATCTCCCAGCGTACTACATTGGCCCATTGATTGCAGAGGATAGGGAGGTCACGGTGGCTCTGAATCCAATTTTTATAAGTACTCCAGATAATTGTTTCGGAAGTTGGTCTTACGATTAGCTCTTCTTCGAGCTTTGCTGTAGGGTCAACTACAACTCCATCACCATCTGGGTTGGTTTTTAGTCGGTAGTGAGTAACTACGGCACATTCTTTGGCAAAGCCTTCTACGTGTTCGGCCTCACGGCTTAGGTAGCTTTTGGGTATAAATAGCGGGAAGTAGGCATTGACGTGTCCTGTTTCCTTAAACATATCATCGAGTTGTCGCTGCATTTTCTCCCAGATAGCATAGCCATACGGTTTGATGACCATGCAGCCGCGCACGGCTGAGTTTTCGGCCAAGTCGGCCTTTATCACTAAGTCTTGATACCACTGCGAGAAGTTTTCACTTCGAGAGGTGAGCTCTTTAAGTTCTTTTGCCATTATATAATAGGATTCAATTTTTTCGTTTGAGTGTACAAAGTTAGTCAAAAGCTATGAGAGCTGGTCACTTATCTCTAGTACACTAACCAATGGGAATAATCAATCTTGCTGAGTGCCGACCGAAAGGATAGTAAATCCTGCGTCTGAAGGAAACTCGAAGACATTGCGACCGTCTATTAGTAGCGGAGTTTTCATGGCTCTGCGTATCAGTTCCCAGGTGGGCATGCGAAACTCTTTCCATTCTGTCACATGCATTATAGCGTCGGCATCGAGTACGGCGTCGTACAGATCGCTAGCGTAGCGAATACGATCTCCAAAGATGTGTTTGGTTTCGTCCATTGCGGCTGGGTCATAAGCTGCAACAGTACATCCAGCATCGAGCAACTGCTCGATGATACTTAACGAAGGAGCTTCTCGGATGTCGTCTGTGCCAGGTTTGAATGCCAATCCCCAAATAGCTATATGTTTTCCTGCAAGATCGCCATTGTAGTAGTTGTATAGCTTATCGAAGAGTACACTCTTTTGCTTTTCATTGACAGACTCCACAGCCTCTAGTATCTGCATCTTATAGCCAGCTTTTTCTCCTATGTGTATGAGAGCCTTTACATCCTTTGGGAAGCAGGATCCTCCATAGCCACAGCCAGCATAAAGAAATTTAGAGCCAATACGTGAGTCGGAACCGATGCCTCTACGCACCATATTTACGTCGGCACCAACCAATTCGCACAGGTTGGCTATATCATTCATGAAGCTGATTCGTGTTGCAAGCATGGCATTGGCTGCGTACTTAGTCATCTCAGCAGAAGGGATATCCATGAAAAGTACTCGAAACTTATTGAGTAGCATGGGCTTGTAAAGACGTGTGAGAAGGTCTCGAGCCCAGTCGCTCTCTGCACCCACTACCACGCGGTCTGGCTTCATGAAGTCGTCGATGGCATTTCCTTCTTTGAGGAATTCGGGATTGGAAGCTACATCGAAGCGAATCTTTACACCTCGATCCTTTAACTGGGCTTCGATTATCTCGCGTACCTTATACGAACTTCCTATAGGAACGGTACTTTTACTTACCACCAAAAGCTCGTTTTGCATGTGTTGACCAATGCTTTCGGCTACCTGAAAGACGTATTGCATGTCTGCGGCTCCGTCTCGATCTGAGGGTGTCCCTACTGCAATGAATACGATTTGTACGTCAGATAGGCATTCGTTGAGCTCGGTGCAGAAATGTAGCCTGCCAGCTTCACTATTATGTGCTACTAGTCTATCTAATCCTGGTTCGTAAATGGGAATCTTTCCTGCTCGGAGGGCATTTATCTTTTCTATATCGGTATCGATGCAATATACTTTCGCTCCAAGTTCGGCAAAGCATGCAGCACTTACCAATCCTACGTAACCTATTCCTACTACAGCTATATTCATTTGGGTGAGATTCTATTAGTGATCTTTTGAAAATGGGGCTAGTTTGAAACTAGGTAGCAATCGTTGTCCTTGTATGAGATGATTGTACGAGTTCAATATGGCCACTTAGATGTTAATTGCCGCATAGAGCTTCCTGCCAATGGGGTATTTCAATACCAAAAGTCTGACGAAACTTGCTCTTATTGAAGACGGAATATGCCGGTCGCTTTACGGGGCTTGGGAATTGATCGCTCAGACAGGGATTGATTTGACATTTATTCCCAAATAAATTGCGAATGGCGATTGCAAAGTCATACCAAGAACAAACACCTTCGCAGCTATAATGATAGATGCCTGTCTTTTGAGTCTGATTGCTTTCGATGATATGGACTATCGCCTCAGCCAAGCATGCTGCATTGGTGGGACAGCCTACCTGATCGTACACAACGTTGATTTCATCTCTATTTGCGGTCAGGTTCTTCATTGTCTGTACAAAGTTGCTTCCATATTTGAGTGAATACAACCAAGCCGTACGGATAATGATATATTTTGCGCCACTCTCTACTATCGCTTTTTCGCCAGCCACTTTGCTTTTGCCATATACAGATATCGGGTTGCAATGATCATCTTCGCCATAAGGGTGATTTGCCGCTCCATCGAAGACGTAATCGGTAGAAATATGCATGAGGCTTGCATCTTGCTTTCGTGCCATTTTAGCAAGCTGCTCTACAGCCCAGTGATTGATGCGGTAGGCTGTTTGGCTGTCAGACTCTGCTTTGTCGACCGCAGTATATGCTGCACAGTTGATAATCAAATGGAAAGGGGACTCACTGGCGAAGAATTTTTCGATCGACTCTTCACTGGCTAGATCCAATTCTTTTCGTGAGACAAAGATGCATTGTAGATGGGCTAGTGTATTTAAGCGTTCTCGGAGTTCGGAACCCAATTGCCCCTGAGCACCTGTAATAAGTATTCTCATCAGTATAGTTCGTCTTGATAGTCAAATAGTTGCTCAGCATCTTTCAGCAGAGGGTTCTTCAAGTCTTTGGCTGAAAGGATCACTTTCGAGCTGTCAATTTGCCAATCGATGCCAAGTGCAGGGTCATTCCATGCGATGGCACCCTCTGCTTCGGGGCAATAATAGTTATCGCACTTGTATTGGAAGATAGCTTCTTGGCTAAGCACTACGAAGCCATGAGCAAACCCTCTAGGGATAAAGAATTGCTTTTTATTCTCTTCGCTAAGTTCTACAGCCACATGTTGGCCAAATGTAGGAGATCCTTTGCGGATATCTACTGCTACGTCGAGTACTCTTCCTCTTACTACACGGATTAGTTTGCTCTGGGCGTGCGGAGGTCTCTGAAAGTGGAGTCCGCGAAGTACGCCGAAGGATGATTTCGACTCATTGTCTTGTACAAAGCTGCAGCATCTAACTTGCTCTTCGAAAAGTCTTTCTGAGAATGATTCAAAAAAGTAACCTCTTTCGTCGTTGAAAATGCGTGGCTCTATCAGCACCAGCCCTTCTATTGGCGTCTGTATTACTTTCATCGTCTACCTATCTTTATACATTTCGTCGTAATACTTTAGGTAGGCACCACTCGTAACTCGATCCAACCAGTCTTGATTATCGAGGTACCAAGCTGCTGTTTTCTGAATTCCTTCTTCAAACTGCAATGAAGGCTGCCAGCCTAGTTCGTTCTTTAGTTTGCTCGAGTCTATGGCATAGCGCAAAT
>CAZHWP010000028.1:4931-28129 GCA_964535945.1 uncultured Porphyromonas sp. | reverse complement strand
CTATCTTTGTAAGCATGAAAGCATACAACCTATCGAAAGTACGGGAAGACTTCCCTATTCTACATACAGAGGTACATGGCAAGCCGCTGATCTACCTCGACAATGCAGCAACAACCCAAAAGCCTCGAGCAGTGCTCGATCAGATAGAGCAGGCATACTGCCACTTCAACGCCAACATACACCGTGGGGTGCATCACCTGAGCCAAGTAGCTACCGAGAAGCATGAAGCGACACGCAAGCGAGTGGCCGACTTTATTGGTGCAACTCATGCACATGAAGTGTTATTTACTCGTGGCACTACCGAAGCGATCAACTTAGTGGCTAGCTCATTCGGGCAAGCCTTCCTCTCGGAGGGTGACGAGATCGTCATCAGCACGATGGAGCATCACTCCAACATAGTACCTTGGCAAATGATCGCCGAGCGAGTCGGAGCCAAGATAAAGGTTGTGAAGCTCTTGCCCGATGGCAGCCTAGATATCGATCATTATGCCAGCTTGCTCGGCAAACGCACGAAGTTGATTGCTATCACTCATGTGAGCAACGTATTGGGCACGATCAATCCCATCAAGGAACTCATAGGCATGGCGCACAGGGAGGGAATACCCGTGTTGGTAGATGGTGCTCAGGCAGTAGCACATATGCCTGTGAATGTACAAGATCTAGACGCCGACTTTTACGCCTTCTCGGGACACAAACTCTATGCTCCTACTGGTATCGGCGTGCTTTATGGCAAGGAAGAGTGGCTCAATAAGATACCCCCCTACCAAGGAGGAGGCGAGATGATAGCCAAGGTAACATTCGAAAAGACGAGCTACAACGAGCTGCCCTTCAAGTTTGAGGCTGGCACACCAGACTATGTAGGCTCTACAGCCCTCGCTGCTGCTATAGACTACGTGTCGGCACTTGGGCTCGATGCCATAGCAGCACATCAGGAGCATCTGCTCTCGATAGCAACCGAAGGTGTGCGCGCTATCGAAGGTGCGCGCATCATTGGCGAAGCAGCACAGAAGAGTGGCGTACTCTCCTTTGTAGTAGGCAAGATCCACCCCTACGACCTAGGAATGCTGCTCGACAGGCTGGGCATAGCCATTCGTACTGGGCACCATTGTGCCGAGCCTCTACTCGACTCGCTCGGGTTGCAAGCTACGGCAAGGGCATCCTTTGGGTTGTACAATACCGAAGATGAAGTGCATCGCTTCCTCGAAGCTTTGAATCGGGTAGTGAATATGTTTTGATGCTATAGGATCTGATACAAAAGCAAAAATGCAAGTTTACGAAACAATTGATGCTCTGATACAGCGACTCGATGGCTCTGAGCTATTGAATGAGATAGCGATCCAGTCCATCGATCTAAGCCCCATCGAATCGCAGATCTTGGGCTGCAAGTTCAGCAAATGCCTATTTCTAGGTTGCACCCTGAGCGATGCTTTGCATCAGCACCTATACAAAGACAACTTCATCTTCCCCGTCTTGGATCTACCATTCAATACATACCCAAATAAGCTCTACAATTGGCAGAGCCTATACAACGGATTCGACCCCAAGCGTCCCGAGAGCTACGAGCTCTGCCTCGACAAGGTGGTCTACGACTACTGCGTGGCAAGTAAAGCCAGCCGCTCGATCAAAGACACGCTGGCACAGCGACTGCACGACCACTCGATAAGCGAATCGCTGCACGAGTACATCTCACAATACGAGGAAAGAGAGTTAGTGGCCATCATGGGAGGGCATAGGCTACAGCGCACCGATGCCATGTATGAGCAAATAGTACGACTATCTAAATCGCTGACCGAACGAGGCTACCTGATGCTATCGGGTGGCGGTCCTGGAGCTATGGAGGCTACACATGCCGGAGCGTGGATGGCTGGGCGCAGTGAAGAGGAGCTTAGAGAGGCGCTGCAGATCCTATCGGTGGCACCGAGCTATAGCCACGAGCAGTGGTTGAGTTCTGCCTTTGAAATGATGCAGCGTTTCCCTCATCCACGCTACGACAGCCTCGGCATCCCCACTTGGCACTACGGGCACGAACTGCCTACGCCACTCGCCACACAGATTGCCAAATACTTCGAAAACAGCCTGCGCGAAGAGGGGCTATTGGCGGTAGCCAAGGGGGGCGTTATCTTTTCGCCTGGCAGTGCAGGTACCAAGCAAGAGGTATTTCAAGATCTGGCACAAAACCATTACGAATCGTATGGCTATGCCAGCCCGATGATCTTCCTCGACCGAGAGTTTTGGACCATTAAGAGCCCCATCTATCCTATTATTGAAGGGATGGCAGCAAAAGGGGACCTAAAGAATCTGAATCTAGGGCTCTACGACGACAATGCCGACATCATTGCCCACATCGAACGCTTCACCCAAGGAGAGAAGTAGGCCGTGGCAGAGCTTCTCGAAACACATCAACTTACAAAACAGAACTTATGAAGATCAATAAAATCGTACTGCTACTACTCTGGATAGGACTCGTAGCACTAATCATATGGTTTAGACAGAGCTGGAGGGAAACAGCAGTCGCTTGCCTTTTCGGATTAGTAATAGGACTGGGTGGCTATACGATCGGGATCTATCGGAAGAAGAAAGCAGCAAAGAACGAAGCCCGAACCTGAACAGATCTAGGCACAGGGATTAGCTACTCAGAATCTCCCCTTTTCTTAGTATCTTTGCTTGATACTGCGATCGAGTTCAAAGCTTGCATCAAGAACTTATATAAAACGACTTGACAAATGAATATTGGAGACAAAATACCTGAAATAATAGGAGTGGATCAAGATGGGAACACCCATACCAGAGAGCAATACAGCGGCAAAAAGCTACTACTTTACTTCTACCCAAAAGACAACACCTCGGGCTGTACGGCACAAGCGTGTAGCCTGCGCGATGGAATAGCTCGCCTCAAAGCAGCAGGCTATGAGATACTGGGTGTGAGTAAAGACTCGGCCAAGAGCCACAAGAAATTTATCGAGACCCATCAGCTACCCTTCCCACTCATTGTAGATGAAGAGGTAAGACTCAACCAACTCTTCGACACTTGGAAAGAAAAGAGCATGTACGGACGCAAGTACATGGGCACAGAGCGTACAAGCTTTGTGATAAACGAAGAGGGGGTAATAGAAAGAATTATTCGCGGCAAGCAAGTGAATACCAAAGAACATGCCGACCAGATATTAAACGACAACTAAAGTAAGACAAGCAAAACAGTATGGCCGAATCAAAAGCAGCTGCTACACCAGACGATAAGAAACTTCAAGCCTTGCACATGGCAATGGCAAATATTGAAAAATCCTTCGGTAAGGGTTCGCTCATGAATATGGGCGCTAGCTCGGTAGAGGATGTAAGTGTAATACCCTCGGGCTCGATAGGGCTCGACCTCGCCTTAGGCGTGGGAGGTTACCCTCGTGGTAGGATCGTGGAAATCTACGGACCCGAATCGTCGGGTAAAACCACGCTAGCAATACACGCTATTGCCGAAGCACAAAAGCAAGGAGGCTTGGCAGCCATTATCGATGCCGAGCATGCCTTCGATAGAACCTATGCCGAACAATTGGGTGTAGATGTAGACAAACTTTGGATTGCTCAGCCAGACAATGGTGAGCAAGCACTCGAAATAGCCGAGCAGTTGATACGCTCATCGGCAGTAGACATTGTAGTCATCGACTCGGTAGCAGCCCTTACTCCGAAAGCAGAAATCGAGGGCGAGATGGGCGACAATAAAGTGGGCCTACACGCCCGACTTATGTCGCAAGCCTTGCGTAAGATGACCTCGGCTGTGAGCAAATCCAATACGACCTGCATCTTCATCAATCAGCTACGTGAGAAGATCGGCGTCATGTTTGGCAATCCCGAAACAACCACAGGGGGTAATGCCCTCAAGTTCTACTCATCGGTACGACTCGACATACGCAAGAGCACAGCTATCAAAGATGGCGAAGAGGTGCTGGGCAATCTGACTCGTGTGCGAGTAGTAAAAAACAAAGTAGCTCCTCCATTCCGCAAGGCCGAGTTCGACATCGTATTTGGTGAGGGTATCTCTCGCTCGGGCGAAATCATCGACTTAGGGGTAGAGTTTAACGTGATCAAGAAGAGTGGCTCGTGGTTTAGCTATGGCGAGACCCGCCTAGGCCAAGGTCGCGAGGCTGCCAAAGAGTTGATTCGAGACAATGAAGAATTGGCCGAAGAGATTACTCAAAAGATACGAGAAGCCATCCAAGAGCAAACGAAGAAGAAATAAGATCGAGACCTCAGTGTGCGAGACCTTTCTTCCGAGACCAACTCTGTACGTCTTATAGATAGAAGGGGTGCACTGCCTATCTGACATCAGACATTCCAGCAATACATGGAGCAAAAGCAAGCCTACATAAGCTACAGCCAAGAATCGCAATCGCTGCCTCTCTATATGCAGCCTTGGTGGCTCGATGCTGTAGCAGGCGAGTCTGACTGGGACGTCTTGCTGCATTACTCTCCGCAGGCTGAACTCTTAGGGCTCATGCCATACTACTTAAGTAGCAAGAACTCTATTGCTTTGCCTCCATTCACACAATTCCTAGGGTCCCTTATCGTTTCGGAGCCACTGCTTCGAGACGATAAGTTTACCCAACGGAGGCAAGTACACGAAGCACTGATGCAGGCATTGCCTCCATTTAGAAGCTTTCGTGTCAACTACTCTCCAGACTTCACCGACTGGCTACCCTACTACTGGATGGGCTATGGGCAAAGTACGCGCTACACGTATCGTTTGGATCTCGATGGACGCTCAGAAGCCGATCTATGGGCGGGGATAAGGCCGCGCACTCGGGCAAAGATAAAGCAGAGCGAAAAGCAAAAGCTAAAAGTACTGGAGCTACCTGTAGAGAATCTGCTCGATCTGTGTGAAGAGTCGCTAAATAGGCAGGGTGAAAAGATCTTTTATCGCAGCCAACTGGAGGCTGTAGCCCAAGCAGCTATCTCGAGAAATCAAGGAGCCGTGTGGGGTGTAGTCGATGACGAAGGCACGGCCTTGGCTGTAAACTTCATTGCTTGGGATGGTAACACAGCATACAATATAGCATCGGGACAGCGACGCGAAGGAGCTGGACGCGATGCCATGGCCTTTCTGCTTTACAAGTCTATTCTCTCTGTGCATGCAATGCCATCGATCCAGACCTTCGACTTCGAAGGCTCCATGATCAAAGGTGTAGAGCTCTTTTTCCGCTCTTTTGCTGCCGTACAGACTCCCTACTTTGCCCTCAGCAAGGGCAGTCTTAGCTTGATAGATAGGCTCTGGCGCAAAATGAAATACCTAAAGCAACAAAAGCAATGAATCCAGAACTGACAGCCTATATTCTACGCTTTTTGCTAGGCGATACTTTCCCCGAATCCTACTACAAGCTCATTTGCTATGCAGCGCCTACGGATCATGCTTCGTCTGAAAACTCGCGCTACAGACTCATTATCCGTCCATCCAAATTCTTCGACACCGAGGTTTATGGGCATGAAGAGTCTCTCCCCAAGCTTCCGCTGACCGAGTGGGAAGGGATCCCCCTACTCTTTGGGCGCAATCACGAAGTTTACTTCCCAGAAACGAATACGCTCATACTTTATGCCGATATCGTGGCCTCTACTTACTTCTTGATCTCTCGTTATGAAGAGATCTTGAAGCGAGACATCCGAGACATTCACGGCAGATTTCCCGCCAAAGAATCGCTGCCTGTAAGGGCTGGATTTATTCATAGACCCATCATAGAAGAGTATGGCGTAGCGCTTCGAAGCAAACTTAGAGGGCTAGGACTAGATATCCCTGAGCCACCCAAGCAGTTTGCCCAGATAAACCTCACGCACGATATCGATCAAGCCTTTGAGTATCGTGGCTACCGTGGCTTTGCCCGTGCTATAATTAAGGAATTGAAGTCGCCCATCAAAGCATTTCGCTTGGCTTACTCGAAGTATTCAGACGACCCCTATTATACCTTCAACGACTTCCTAGGCTGGAACAAGCAGGTGCAAGAAGCCATGCCCGATCGGGCCGATACGATCTTCTTCTTCAAGACCCCTAGTTCGCACCCTCTCGATTTGCCAAACTATTCGCTTAAACGCCCCCCTCATAGCTCCATACGCAAGATGGCAGTGAAAGCAGGCGTAGTATTTGGCTTGCACTGCAGCTATGCATCGAGCCTACACCCCGAGCTAATAGAGCAGCAACGAGAACGTTTGCAAGCAGATCTACAAAGCCCGATCTATCTTTCGAGGCATCATTACTTGGCTGCCAGAGAGCCAGAAGACATGCTCATGCTACTCAACGCGGGAATTGAACATGACTATACGATGGGCTATGCCGAGCATGCCGGATTTCGACTAGGAACCTGTAGACCCGTACGTTTCATACTGCCCTGCACCAGACGCCTTACCGGACTCATACTTCACCCACTTACCGTAATGGATGTGAGTCTAAACAGAGTGAAATATATGGGGCTGAATTATGAAACGGCCTTGAAGTATTGTGTAGGATTGATGCGAGCAACATGCAGATACAATGGCGAGCTTTCGCTGCTTTGGCACAACGACAATCTGACAGACCGCACCCATCCTTGGCTCGCTAAGCTATACAGAAACTTACTGAAAGAGATCCCTCGCATCGAAGCTGAAATGCAATCGGGCAACGACCTCAGAGCTGTGCAGGGAGAGGACACTTCGAACGTCAACACTCAGAATCTGTCGCATTCATGAAACGTCTATTAGTACTTGCCGATCTATTCCCCCCAGCCTTTGCTCCACGCATTGCATACCTCTGCAAGTACCTTCCTCAGTTCGATTGGGATCCTTACGTCATCACTGAAGAGTTGCCCCCAGCATACGTCAATAGAAAGTCGGCTCACGGCAATGTGTTTGCCTCTTTCGAAAGCCATCTACCTGTAACTCGCATCGATCTAACTGGCCAAACAATGCACAGCCTACGTTTTGCCAAGGAGTTGCTTTTCGAATCGAAAGAAAAGCTATTCTATAAGCAAGCAAAGCCACTGGCTACAGAGCTCAAGCCCCATGCAATATTGGCATTGGCGTACCGCAAATTCCCATTTGCCACAGCAGAGCGTCTCGCTTCGGAGCTATCCATTCCTTGGATAGCCGACTGTAGAGACATCATCGAGCAATACCCGGGCAATTCTTTTTTGCCAAGCGATGTATCAGCTGCTGGCCCCTTCAAAAATCTGCTACTCTCTCGTCTCAAACGTCGCTTTATCACTTTGCGCAACCGACGTATCGAGCATGCCAATATGCTTGTAACCGTTTCGCCTTGGCACCAAGAGCAGCTGAGCCATGTCAATCCTAGATGCGAATTGATCTACAATGGCTTTGACCCCGAGCTATTCTATCCGCAACATCAAAAGACTGAGCAGTTCATCATCTGCTTTGCCGGTAGGCTCATGAGTCTTGAGATGCGCGACCCAAGCATGCTGATAGAGGCGCTTAATGCACCCGAGTTGCAAGCTATTCGTCAAGAGAAAAAGATCGAACTGCATTTTTATGTCGATGATATGTCGCGGCAAATACTTCAAAAACTGATGGATGCAGCGGGGCTAAGCGAACTCACGCAGTTTAAACCCATGGTACCAGCTATGCAATTGCCATCGGTACTAAGCCAAGCCTCCATCATCCTACACCTAAGCAATAAAGAGACTACAAAGGGACCGCATGGTATCGTATCGACCAAACTATTCGAAGCTCTTGCCATGGAGAAGCCTCTACTTATGCTACGCAGCGACGAAGCTATCGGTGAGCAAATCATACAAACTTCGAGGGCTGGGCTTGCAGCTCGCCATACGAAGCAGGTAATCGACCACATCGTGCAAAATTATGCTCAATGGAAACAAGAGGGATACACACACCTGAGTAATTATGACCGAGCATTTGTGGCACAATACTCACGAATCGAACAAGCGAAGCAGTATGCTTCATTATTTGACCACCTTACGCAATGAATAGACAGCCCCAATTTACAATCTCGCCCATAGACTTTGGATTCCAAACGCCCAATCCACTTGTAATAGCAGGTCCCTGCAGCGCCGAGAGCGAGCAGCAAGTGATGGATACAGCAATTGCTCTAAGCCAAATAGGCATAAAAATCTTGAGAGCAGGGCTATGGAAACCGCGTACTCTACCCGGCGGGTTCGAAGGAATGGGTGCGAAGGCCTTACCCTGGCTCAAACGTGTGAAACAGGAGCTCGGCATGACGCTGGCCACAGAGGTGGTAAAAGCAAAGCATGTGCAGCAGGCACTAAAAGCTGGAGTAGAGATCTTGTGGATTGGGGCAAGAAGCTCTACCAATCCATTCGTAGTACAAGAGATAGCCGAAGCCCTGCAAGAGATGCAGGCCGATTACCAACCCATTGTTTTAGTAAAAAACCCCATTAATCCAGACCTCAACCTCTGGATCGGGGCCTTGGAGCGACTCTACCAAGCAGGAGTAAAACAAATAGGAGCCATCCATCGAGGCTTTAGTAGCTACGGTGAAAACAGCTACCGCAATCCGCCTCACTGGCAGATCCCATTCGAGCTGAAACGACTCTTTCCCGAGCTTACGTTACTCTGCGACCCCAGTCACATAGCTGGACGCAGCGACTGGATCGAAGCCATCAGCCACCAAGCAATGGATTTGAACTTCGATGGACTTATCATCGAGTCGCATTGCAGCCCCAGCCAAGCTCTAAGCGACGCCAAGCAGCAAGTAACGCCCAAGCATCTGGCGCAGATCCTCAGCTCACTCCAGCTACCACTACCCGACACGAAGGCAGAGCAAGAGCTCTTTGCGCTCCGTGCCGAAATAGATCTGGTTGACGATCGCATCATGCAGCTATTGGCTCGACGCATGAGCCTAGCCAAAAGTATTGGACAGTACAAGCACGAGCACAATCTGTCTATACTACAGAGCGAACGCTATCAGCTACTACTTCAGAGCCGATCAAAGCTAGCCGAAGACTTGGAGTTAGACCCACAGTTTGTAAGTCGGCTATATAGCTTGATACACGAAGAGTCTGTACGGGTGCAATCGTCTGAGAAATACCAAAGTCCTCTATCAAAGTCCGAAGACAATGAATAAAGCAGTAATCAGCCTAGGTAGCAACATCCATGCTATCCAACATCTGGCCAAGGCCATGCAATTGCTAAAGATGCAATTCGAAGACGTAGCCTTTTCGGAGCCAAAAGAATATGCTCCGATAGACTTTCTCTACAATTCCGACCCGTTTACTAACATGGTTGCGAGTTTCGATTGCTCAATAGGAAGAAAGGAGCTGATCGATTTTCTAAAAAAACTAGAAGATAATATGGGACGTAAGCGTGGAGCCGACTTCGATGGCTATGTAAGCATCGATTTGGATCTTATCATTTGGAATGGTGAAGTGCAAAGAGTCAAAGATTGCAGCCGAGAGTACATAGTGGATGGACTAAAGGAACTGAATATCCCTTGCATACCCTCGGCCAATAGCTACTTCCACCGCGACAAGGACAATTGGAACTGCGCACAGTCTATCATGAAGCGCTTCCAAGAGCACACAGGGCTTAGCGATCAAGAGATTGAAGCCCACTATCGGAGCAAGGGAGCAGGCAAATCACCTGGAGGTGTATGCGGGGCTTTGTATGCAGCCTGCCAAATAGCAGATCGATTTTCTCTCCCCAACCCTACAGAAGCTTTCAATCTGATGGCTGGAGAAACCAGATGTGCCGAACTAAAGAGACTAAACCGCTCGAGCTGCCGAGATCGAGTCAAACTAGCCGAAGAAATTCTGCTTGAATCCCTTAAGAAACACCCAGCTTCTAAATCTTAGAGAAGGAGTAAAGTACTCTGCTATGTATTAGTTCACAACGTCTATGGATAATAAGAAGCCCATTGCTGTATTCGACTTCGACAAAACCCTCACTCGGGTGGATTCGCTCAGCTATTACCTCCGATTCATAGCGAAGAAGCGAGAACTGTCCATTCTGAAGCTACTCCCTGCATGGATAACTCACTTCCTTTCCTACAAATGTGGCAAAAGTGATGCAGGAACAGCCAAGGCTGCGATGCTATTTCAAGTATTGAAAGGGCTAAACATCGAGCAGATAGAGCTACTGAGCTCGGGCTTCGCCACCGAGATAGACAAGATACTTTGCCAGCAGGCAATGGCAACCTTAAGAGCGCACCAATCGGCAGGCCATTACACAGTTTTGCTCAGTGCCTCCATTGCACCGGCACTCCGACATTGGGCGAAATTACAGTCGTTCGATAAGCTTATCGCCACAAAGCTGGCATTTGATGATCGAGGCTCTGTACTTAAGCACTTCGATGGTGCTAACTGCAAAGGCTCGGAAAAGCTGCGACGTTTGCTCCTCGAAATCCCTCAGTTCTACGATCACGTCAGCTACGCTTATGGCGATTCAAAATCGGACTTACCCGTTCTTGACGCCTCCACTCACTCCTATTATAAACGATTCCCCGATGAAGACTTCCTTCAAGAATGATATGAAGCAGCTAGCTCAGAAATACCGTGCAGAGTCGCTTGTATTTCTTTTTTCAACGTTATTATTTGCTAGCCTAGCCCTTTGGGCCTTTAGCACAGGTATACTAAATCCAGTCGAAGGTCAGGTGGGAGCTTACCTTGGCTACGACAATTATAGTCGATTCGTAGATCGGGGTGGTATCTTAGACCTCAGCCACCCCCTCATCAATCCCTTCTATATATTCAATCAATTCATCGCTGTGCGCCTATTGGGTACATCTGCAGCCTTGTTGCTCGCAGTTTTACTTATGTGCTTTAGCGTTGTAGGCTGCATTACAGCGGTGTTCTATTATCTCAGGCGCATTACCGATCTGCCTCTTGGCAGATCTATACTACTCACAGCTTTATTGGCCAGCAGTTTCACTCTACTTTGTCTCAGTTTTACCATCGAGACCTATCCACCTTCTTTATTTATCTTGACACTATCCGTTGTAGTGCTGAGTTATGACTATAAAAAGCGAGCGCAGTTTTCGACACGAAGCATTTGGCTCTTCGCTTTTCTGAGCGGAGCTATCACCCTCTCCAACGTGGCGAAGCCAGCGATACTACTGCTCTTTGGCAAAGGCAAGATCAAAAGTCGCTTCCTCAGAGCAGCAAGTCTCACCATTGCTTTTGTTTCACTACTGCTACTTGTAGCCCTAGCCTTTACTTGGCGTGCTAATAAGGTTGGAACTCCTCACAATGCACCACTGCCAGTACTGAAAGGAGCACTTTCCAATTACCGCACCCCTGCCGAACATTGGATGTCGGAGTATTTTGGTCAGGCCTTTCTCGTCAGCGACTTAGCACTTCGTGAAGCCAACCAAGAGCTCACCCTAAGGCCTGCTCCCTATCCTCAGTGGTATTGGCATTTGCCCCAGTACCTGCTCGCCATACTTGTGCTAGCTAGCCTATTCTTCAATAGGCGCAATCCACTTATTTGGATACTAGCTTCCTACTTGGCAATAGATATATTTGTCAATGTGATTTGTCACTATGGCATGGACGAAGCCATCATCTTTGGTGGGCATTGGGTTTTTCTTATCCCCCTATTCTTAGCACAGTTGTATCCCAAGCTAAAGCAGCATTACGCTCGAGCTCTCGATGTATTACTAATTAGCCTTGTGGCTTGGCAGTTGTATTCCAATCTTCCTCTTGTTGTAGGGAAGTTATTGGCAAATACACTCTGATGCTAGAATGGAAAGCAATTAGGCTTTGGATCTACGTAGTTCAATGCCACAAAGCTCGAGAAATTCGGCTAATATCATGGCTGTTGCCCCCCATATCTCTTCTCCTTCGACATCGAAATAGGGAGCCAGGATACTCCCTTCTAAGGAAGTAGAAGTAAAGTGTTTTTCTTTGATTAGCTCGTCGTAAGCAAAGCTTGATAGGGCAATGGAAAAGGCCCTTTGTACCTCTCGCTCGTCGAGCTGAAACCTAGGCTTTTCGGGTAGATACGATACGAAAGCATTGACCAAATAATTGCTCGGCTCCACATAGATGGGGCTAAGCTCGCCTAGATACAGCAATCGTTCGGCTGGGATACCGATCTCCTCCTCCACTTCACACTGAGCGGTGTGCAAGAGGTCTCTATCTCCCTCTTCATAGCGACCACCAGGGAAGGCCAACTGTCCTGCATGAATGCCCACATAATCGCTGCGCTGAATGAAAACCAGGCTTAGTTCTGCTGTATCTACATCGTTGTATAGCAAAAGCATGACAGCACTTTTCTTCGGATTGCGATGCGCATTACTCTCGCACTGATAGACCGTTCGGCGCTTCTCGGGCAGGAGTTTGCGTTGCGAAGTCTCTGCATCGTGCGGAGACTGGAGGCGCCTTTTGATGCTATCTATATCGGAGATCATTGCAAGGAAATAATCTAGAAACGCTAGGTAATAGGAATACTAAATTGTTTTCTCTACCGCCCACACAAAGGCTCTTAGCCCTTGTGCAGGTGTCGTTTCGTCGAGTTTCTTGAGTGCAGCAAGTAAAGGATCAACCTTTTCACTTGGACATATCAGCATAATGGCACCATTTAGTGTAGGCCAGGCATGGCTCCCCATATGAGGCTCACCAGTATTGCTACCGACTCCTCTTACTGTTTCCCAGTAGGTATATCCTTTTAGGTTTTGCTTGCTTATTATCCCTTGAATTACCTCCAGATAAGCTTGGTTGAAGCTTATAAAGACCGTTTTCAGTTCCATATCAATAGTGATTTACCTCCATTATGCATATTTCTTTCTTAGGGCGCGTCTCTTCCGTTTCAGACCTACACCTGCAAAAATAGTGTAGACAGTAGGTACTATGATCAGCGTAATGAGGGTAGAGATCGTAAGCCCCCATACTACGGCAACCCCCATAGGCTTCCAAAGCGATGACCCCTCGCCAATACCGATTGCCATTGGCACCAGACCTAGAACCGTAGTGGCTGTAGTCATCAGTACGGGTCTGAGACGCGAGCGACCTGCTGCCACCACCGAATTACGGATACTCATGCCTCGCTCCCTACATAGTCGCGTATAGTCTATCAACACGATACCATTCTTCACCACGATACCGATTAGCATGATAAGCCCAATCATTGACATTGCGTTTAGTGTAGTGCCAGTAAGTACCAGACCAAGGATTACTCCGGTAAAGGCAAATGGCACCGAAAACATTATCACAAACGGATCGGTAAGACTTTCGAACTGAGCCGCCATAACGATAAACACAAGCAGCACGATCAAAATCATCAGTACGCCCATATCTGCAAAGGTTTTCTGCTGATCCTCAAACGATCCACTAATCTTGTAGCTTATTCCATCGGGAATATCCACCGTTTTGAGCTGTTTATTGACTGTAGCTACCAAGTCACTAAGCGCATAGCCCTTTGCTACGGTCGAGCTTATAGTTACTACACGCTCACGGTCTTTGCGTTCAATGGTTGGCGGGGTAAAGATCTGCTCGATTCGGCCTAGTTCACTTAGACGAATCCCCTTACCTTGCGGATTGTAGATAAGGATATTCTCTATATCGGACAGGCTCTGTCTATACTCTGGAGCTAAGCGCACTCGAATATTATACTCATCACCTTCTTCTCGATACTTCGATGACTCTGTACCATTAATTCTATTACGTAGAAACATCGCAGCTGTAGAGCTATTCAAGCCATTTTCTGCTAGTTTGTCTCTATCAAAGACTGCCAGATACTCAGGCACATAATCTTTACGGGAGATGTTGGCTGCAGCACAAGTTGGGTCGGTCTGTAAGAGACTTTGAAACTCACGAGCAAAGGCATCGGTCTTATCAAAGTCAAAGCCATAGATCTCGAGGTTGACCGTAGGATCACCTCCCATTCCTCCACCACTACCTCCAGGTAACACTAGATACGTATGGATAGCTGGTATCTTAGCTAGGTCGGCACGCAAGACATCTGCCACATCAAACATACTTCTGCTTCGATCTCCCTCTGAAGTTAATCCAATATTAAACCGAAGTACATGACTTCCATTATTCTGCATCGCTGCAAAAGAGTTAGAAGCTCCAGCCTGACCAACGATAAAGTTGCAGTTATTCATCTCTGGAAATTCTGCAAGCCACTTCTGGGTAAGCTGATGTCCCAAAGCTCTAGGCTCATCGATTTTTGTTGCCTCGGGGAAGTTTACCTCCACTTGAATATAACCATTGTCCGACTTAGGAAAAAACTCTGTCTTCAATAGCGGGCTCAACATAAGGGTAGCCACAAAGATTACAAACACAGCTATCACCGTAATGGTACGATGGCTCACCGTCCAAGTTAGGAAGTTTTTGTACAAAACATCAAGACGATTCAAAAATCGATCGATAGGCCCAAACACCCTCTGGTGAAAATTCGATTGCTTAGGTTGGCGTCTCAGCAACTGCGAGCAAAGCATAGGAATAAGGGTAAGTGCAGCTACGGTAGACACGATCATGATGATACTAACACTCCAACCTAGCTGACGGAACATTATCCCTGTGAGCCCCTGTATCAGTGTAAGAGGGAGGAATACAGCCAGCATCGTAAGCGTAGAAGCGATCACCGAAATTCCCACTTCGTTGGTAGCATGTACTGCCGCCTGCTTGGGGAAGCTACCACGCTCGATATGCGTAGTAATGTTTTCGAGCACCACTATCGCATCGTCTACCACCATTCCAATAGCGATGGAGAGTGAGCTTAGCGAGATAATGTTGAGCGTACTACCCGATCCGTAGAGATAGATCAGCGATCCCAATAGTGAAATCGGGATAGTGAGTATGATAATGAAAGTAGCCTTCCAACGACCAAGGAAGAAAAGCACCACCATCATAACTACCAAGAAAGTAATAATGATAGTAAAGACTAAGCTATTGTTCGTATTGACGATGTAGTCTGATGTATCAAACACATAGCCTAGCTCAATATCGGAAGGCAGTTCTGCCTGAATCTTGGGCAGCTCCTTTCGTATAGCCTTCGAGATAGCAACAGGATTCGATCCACTTTGCTTATTGATCATAATCATGGCACCACGTACGCCATTATTATAGATCTCTTGTGCAAACTCTTCGGACGTATCTTCTATTCGAGCTACATCACTTAAGAAGATATTGCGTCCCATTCGGCTAGCCACGATGATATCGTTTAGCTGTCGTGTATCCGAAAACTCACCGTGCACACGTATCGAGTTGGTTTTGTTTCCGAGGTTGAATTGGCCTGCAGGTATATTCTTATTCTCGGCAGCTATTATCTGGCTTATTCCTTCGACTGTTAGTCCGTAAGCTTCTAGCTTATTAGGGTCGCAATAGACTTGCACTTCGCGAGTTACTGCCCCCATGATCGATACAGCCCCTACTCCATCGATACGAGCTAAATAATTGCTCACCTGATTGTCGAGAATTTTTTTCAGAGCCATGGTGCTCTGGGTAGCTTTTACCGAGAGCATCATCACGGGGATATCGTCTGTACCAAACTTGAAGATGATGGGATTATTTACATCGTCTGGCAAGACATTTTTCACCACGTCGAGTTTGTCTCTCACATCGTTTGTAGCAGCTTCAATATCTATTCCCTCATTAAATTCGAGCGTTATGACCGAGATATTTTCTTTGCTTTGAGAGGTAATATGCTTGAGATTACTTATACTATTGAGGGTATTCTCAAGTGGCTTCGTTACGTTCGTCTCG
Source organism: uncultured Porphyromonas sp. (assembly GCA_964535945.1). Taxonomy (GTDB): domain Bacteria; phylum Bacteroidota; class Bacteroidia; order Bacteroidales; family Porphyromonadaceae; genus Porphyromonas. The sequence goes on along the minus strand of CAZHWP010000028.1, from coordinate 12,482 downwards.
ATATCCGAAGCACTAGCTCCTGCATAAGCCGTCATCACCATGATGCGACTCGTTTCAATATCGGGATAGAGGTCGACTGCCAGCTTCGACAATGAGAATATACCCATGATGGCAACTGCAACAAATATCAGTGCCGTGGTAACGGGTTTTCGTACCGCCGATTCGTATATACTCATATTACTTAGCCGTATTAATCGTTACAGGGTTGCCATCGTTTAGGCCACTCATGCCAGCGCTTACCACCACATCTCCTAGCTCAAGGCCAGACAGAACCTGGTAGTTTGAGTCTTGGATACCACCTACTTCTACCAGTCGATGGATTGCCTTACCCTCTTTTATTACAAATACAAAAAACTCGCCACTACCCACCTGACGGATTACAGCCTTGTCTGAAACCATCAGCGCAGGCTTTTCGTCGAGTCGCATCTCGGCTCTGGCATACATACCAGGGCGAATTGCCAAATCCTTATTTGGCACTTGTACCTCTACACCGAAGGTATGCGAAAGAGCGTCGATAGATGGATAAACAAGGGAAACAAAACCCTGGAATTCACGCCCAGCCAAAGCATCGACAGTAATAGACACTGGCATTCCTTTCTTCACTTCATTGAAGTAGCGCTCCGACACATTGATACGTAGCTTGACGGGGCTGATCTGTTCTACTATATATATAGGAAGTGCAGGGTTTGCCATATCGCCATTATCGTAGTTGCGAGCTGTAATAACGCCCGACACGGGACTACGCAAGAGGGTGTTTTCGAGCAAGTTGTTGTAAGCTGTCTGAGCCACGTCGAGAGCAGCCTTCTGAGCATCCCACTGCTGCTTTGCCACACCACCGATCTGATAGAGTTTGTCGATGCGATCGAAATTGATACGCGCATTGTCAAGTTGTACCTTGGCCTGATTGAGCTGATTGGGATCGAGCTCGGCAAGCACTTGGCCACGCCCCACTCTATCGCCCACTTCGGCACGGAGGCGTACGATACGATTACCCATCTGGGGCATGATATTATTCTTCACCTCAGACTCGACTGTACCCGTAAACTGTATGATCTCGGAATAGATCATCGACTTTACCGACGATGTATCCACCAATTTGCTTTCGGGAGCTACGTTCTCAACCTTATTCTTGGCTGCATCGTTCGATGAGCAAGCGAGTATCAGCAAAGTCAAAGCAGAAGCTGCTATGCTGTTAATAAATATTCGTTTCATATATATTTTATCTTCTATTTTTTACACTTTTTCTAGCACTCCTAACGGCTATTGCTCTACCTGCTTCGTGCTAGGTTCTACCCCCTGCATCTTATCGAGATCGGCCTTGGCACTTACATAGTCGAAGATTGCTTGGTTGTAATTGAGTCTTGCTTGTATCAGAGCCACATCGGCATCATTGAGCTGTATGAGTGTGCCAGCGCCCGATTCGTACATAACAGCTGCAATACTATAGCCTTTCTCGGCACTTCGCACTGCTTCCGTTGCCGAATTGAATTTGCGCATATGTGTATCTAGCAGTTTGCGCTGGCTTATCATAGCAAGCTGCAAACTTTGCTCCACATTTCTACGTTGCAACTTGAGTTGGAGCATCCCTACCGCAGCACTCTTGGCACCATAAAAGCGCTTGCCACCATTGAACAATGGTATATTGAGGCTGAGAGCTACAGTCGAGTATGGGGTCCAGTGCTGATTTTCGCCACTAAACTTAAACTCGTTGCTACTTAGCATATAGCTATAGTTAAAAGCCAAGCTAAGTGTGGGGAGAAACGCCAACTTTTCGAGCTTATGAGCCGACTTGGCTAGCCCCTGCTGTATTTCGAGCTGCTTGAGCGTAGAGTTGCCATCGAGCGAAAGGCTACGATTCGTCGAACCAGCTTGCAATTCGTCTTTGTATCCTTCAAGTTTATCTGTCAGCACGATGGGCTGGTTTACATCGATACCCATAAGTAGCTTTAGCTGCATGAGCGAAAGCTCTCTACCCGACTCGGCCTGCAGCAAGTTGGGCTCCAAGTTGCGTAGTTGCACCTCCGAACGCAACTTATCAAACTCGGCTACCAAGCCTAGCTCATACTTATCGCTAATACTTTTGTAGTTGAGCTCGGCATTGTCGTAGCTTTTCTTAAACACATGATACGATTCATCGGCTAGAAGAGCCTTGAGGTAGGCCTTGCGAAGCTCTGCCAGCATATCTATCTTGGAGCTTCGTGCCTTCTCTAGTGTCAGCTCCATCTGCTCTCGGCTCATAGCTATCGTTTGCCATAGCTGAGGCGCTATCAGAGGCATCGCTGCCGACAGACTGGCTTGCGTATTGTGCGTACGCCCCACTTCAATTCCTCCTGTTCCCGCAGAGGGCGGAGCACCTGGGAAGTCGATATACATCACTTGCTTTTTGAGGGTAGCACTATAGACAGCTGCCATATCGATTTTTGGCATCAATGCACCCAAAGTAGAACGATAGCTGTAGTCTTGCTTCGTAATATCCATACCGGCCACCTTTAGCGATACATTTTCGCTCATAGCAATGCGAATGGCGTCGGCCTCAGAAAGATGCAATACGAGGCTATCTGCCACTATATTTTCGAAGGGCTCGGCCACTGAACTATTTTGGGCAAAGCCTCCCAAAGTAAAAGAGCAAAGCAAAGCCAGCAACAAACTCATCCTTGCCGGAATAGCCAGCCCATTATCTGATTGTTTCATAATGATCGTTCCTTATTATATAAGTATTAAGGTAAAAAAACTATACTGAAGACCCTAAGTAAGGTCTCCCTGCTCATCGTCGTAAATCTCGGGTCAGAAACTCTTTGTACAACTAGCTTTTGCTTGGCATTGTTCATTCAAAATAGCTAACAAAAGTTGTCAATATCTTAGCACGGAGACTGTCTTATGAAGCAATTGCAAATGTAAGGAAGATTTTCAAAGAAAACACTATTCAAAAGAGCTTATTATTGGACATAAAGGGCAGATCTGGACTTTTTAAGTACATTATTCAACCCGATACAAAGAAAATAACAGTATTTTTATAAGATTCCTTAGAATGAACGATCCATGAGGAGGATCGGATACTTGGCTACAAGAAGCTTCTGGATAGCGATAAACAAAATGCACAGCCATGCCGCAAAGAGACTTAGACAAAAAAAACTACATACCAAAGAAAGAACGGATCGAGACGGGTAATAACTTATCGAGGATGTAAGCTAGAATAAAAGGAATGAGCAGTCCAGAAAAGAAACTTGCAAGCAAAGCAATATTAAATGTCAAGCCAGGATAAGGTACGGGATAGAAAATGAGTGATGCAAAAGTAGCCTGAGCAAACCAACAGAATATAATGATGGGGTAACTATAGTTGGCCAATTGAGTCAAAAAGGGATTTTGCATAAGCAATGGTCCCAGCTTGTACGCACTACAGTAAAATACTACCATAAAGAAGCTGTAATAAGCAGTATCAAATAGAAAAAAGTTACCTATCCGAGGGGGCAATAGCAGTTTAGAAAAAATCAAGACATGGAGCAAAAGCAGTAAAACGATGAAAACTTTACGTTGGAACAAGAACTCGGAATAGCGAAAAGCAATCATCCCGAGCAAAAAATAATGTAGATAGCGAAGTCCCAAAAGTAAGCTGAAAGGGTCGGCATAAATACTAATAGGCAAAACTTGCACCAACACGTGCAAAAATATCGTTGTAACATAGAGTAAAAGCAAGCGTTTTGTCGTAGCTTCTGCTGTCAAAAAGAGGCTAGCAAAGGCGTAAATAACAAAGGCAGCGGGGAGCAACCAAAAGTAGCTTATGGCACTGCGTGCAGGGAAAAGAAATGCAGATAGGAAGCTCCAAAGCGAAAGCTCAAGTGGATAGGGAGTCGTAAAGCCAAAAGCAATAGCCAAGAAGAAAGCCAATGCTCCAACCATAAAGAAAGGTAAGATCACAAGACTAAACTTCTTGAGCAAGACAGACCAAGGCTGCAGAGCCTTTACCTTACCATGCCCATTGATCCACAAAATTCCAGCAAGAAAAAAGAATAGTGGGATACCCGCATTGAGCTTATCTAAAAAAAATCGAAACCAAGCTGGCTGTATTTCGTAGTGAGGCGGTAGCGACTGTGAAAACACAAACAACAGCAATGCAATAAGCTGTATAAAACGCCACGATTGTCTCTCGGCAGCAGGAAAATCACGAAAAGACATACTATGACACTAATTAGTGATTAATTGTTTTACAAGGTATAAGATATGCGACTCCCTCTCAAACTAATTAGAAAGAATGCATTAACTCCTACAAAAATACAAACAATAATCTGTATCACAATGAGTATTACTAGCCGCTAGGTATCGTATGAGCAAAAATGAGTCACTCCAATTAGAAAGGATATCCTACAGCAAGGTGGAAGCCAAGTGCATCGGTAGGACGAGGCACATTGAAGTAGCCTCGCTTGCCTGTATCGTATGGCAAGTGCAAGCCTATCCCAACATCGAATCGCAGTATCAAGAAGCTTAAATCATAACGGAGTCCAAGACCAGCACCAAGGCTTACACTATTCAGAAAGTCGCCCAGTCCCTTCAGCTCACTAAGAGCGCCACCTGGCCTCGACTCGTCGGGCCTTATGAGCCAAACATTGCCAGCATCTACAAATGCGGCCCCATGCAGATTGCCCAGCAAGCGACCTCGGTATTCCACATTGGCCTCGAGCTTAAACTCGCCTATCTGTTCGAGGAAAGAGTACTTCGAATCAATGGGCTTGTACTTGCCTGGGCCTACGCTACGTACCGTAAATGCACGAATACTATTGGCACCCCCTACAAAGAACTGCTCATTATAGGGCGCCACCTTATTATTGCCAAAACTAAAGATTGCTCCAGTACCTAAGCGTGCGGCAAAGCTTTGATTGCGATCGATAAAGTAAGTATATCGGAGCTCTACCGATCCTTTTACAAACTGCGCAAAGGGCACACCGAGTATCTTTTTCTGATCGTTGTATTTCTTGCCAGCAATAGCAAAGATCGCATTCGTAATGTTACCTGCCTGCGAAATTGAGCTCTGCACCCAGAATAGATTGCGAGTAAGCTTGCGTGGGTCGGTCGTAAACGTATAGGTATAAGACATCTGTGGCACAAGCTGATTGCCTAAGCTGGGCCAGAGTGCTGGATTCTCGATCAGGATCGAATCGAAAAGCGCTGTATGATTGCCTATATGATTGTAGTTGAGTTTGAAAGGTACGATACTATGATGATCGCTCTGAGTGGGCTGAAAGTCGTACTTGGCAGCAAATCCAAACGAGTACATGCGGAAGTAGCGTGCTCTATTGAGCAGCTCGGCCGAGATCTGAAAGCTGGTCTGCGTTTTATAGCGTGAGTACAGATCTGTAAACCCTGGGAAAAGAATCGACGGAAAGCTAAGATCGAGCGACGTATTGAGGTTATACGAATTGATGTCGATAGCTTTGCCTCCAGCTACACGCCTACCCGTTTGCCACTCGTATGAGCCGCCAATATTCCAGCTTAGATTTTCTCCGCCACCGAATACATTCCTCCTAGTTAATGAAAAGTTTAAGCCAGGACCTATAAAGTCGTTACTCTTGGCTTTGAAATTTGCTTCGAGGCTGGCATCCCAAGGTTTATCGAGGGCGGTCATTAGCTGCAGATCGAGCACATTGGAGAGGGAATCGCGTGGTGAAAACCGTAGATCTATCAATGAGAATGCGCTGAGGCGCGAAAGCGCTAGTCGGGTTCTATCTTCCGCATCTTGCTGATAGAGCTCTCCAGAACGCAGTCTGATACGATGAGCCAGCACTTTGGGGCGCACAGGAGCTTTGTCGAAATAGTGTACCGTACAACTATCTACCAGCACCGATTTGTTTGGAGCCTCGCCCATTCTACCAGGAATATAGATGTGGGTCTGCCCCAGTTTCCATGGGCGCAGCATTGTACTATCTGCCTTGTCGGATATTTTGCTACGCAGATACACATGTAGCGGCTTGATCATGGTATCTGCCTCGAACTCGATGAGCTGTGGCTTGAAGTAATAGAACCCTTTATTGCGAAGGCTACTACTTATTTCATTTTTCTCATCTTGCAATGCTTTCAGGTTGAACTGATCGCCCTTGCGAATGAGCGAGATCTCACTATGATTGGGCAAGGCACTATCGGGCAGAGCAGTAGCTGGCAGATACTCTATACTATCATACTTGTAGGGCGTCTGCATATCTACGAAGTACTGAATGTATGCCTTGAGCGAGTCTTTCTTGTTGGGCATCACCTCGCTATACACATCGGCATTGAAGTAGCCATGCTCACGCAAGATGTTGTTTGCAACTTTGGCTCGACGACTGGCATTGACAGCACTAATCAGCACAGGTTTGGTAGCAAACTTCATAAAGACCTTACGCGATAGCCAAGACGAATCGCGGTGGAAGGTCGAGTAAAACCAGAGCCCAATAGGAAACTTGGGCATGCTTACTGAGGGACTGCTAAAAATTGCGCCATTGGGGCTCACCTTGAGCGTACTTTCCATAGCAGCTATTGCTTCTTGACCCTCCACGCTTCGGTCTTGATTTTCGATTTTAGTGCGTGCCATACCAGTATAGAGCAGCTCGCCATCGGGTACGATACGAGACGTATTGCATGCTATCAATACCAGTATTAAGCCTATCAGTGCTACATATTTTTTCATCTACCTTCGCTGCTTTTCTTAGTGCTTTCGTCGGGCTGTGCTGTGGGTTGCTCATCGGGCTCGAGAGCCTCTTCCTCTTTGGGCTCTACAGCCGTAGCCTTGAGCAACTTGAATCGGAAGAGATCGCCCAAGCGATTCAACTTACGTCGTATAATATAGCCCACGCCTGTCTCGGTGATTTCTCCCTCGAGAAGGTGCTGGTTATTGCGATTGTGAAAGAGCCTCACATAGTGAGCTCCAGCTTGGTCTAGTCGATACTCTACCGACATATTATCGATGAGCGAGCGCTCTTGATTGCTTGGTGCATTGGCTCCTGTAGCTACCGAGCCTCCTACTCGCACAGCTATTCGATCGTTGTAGAAGCGCTTGCCAAATGAGTAAGTAACGTCTGTATAAACACCCCTACCACTACTGCCATCGTGGCTCTCCATACCAATATTGAAGTCCGAGCCTTCCAGCACTTTACCGAGAGCCGAATTGATCATCCCCTGAGCATAATCGCTAAGAGCCGATTCGAAGTTTAGCCCACCAGCCGATCCTCCAGCTAGGTAAGAGCCTGTTGCCATCAATCCTACGGCTTGCTTGGCCCGCTCTTCGGCACTCATCCCGGCAATTTGGGCTTGGATACCGAGATCATCGACGGCCTCTAGATCGAATGCCAAGTCCATATTATCGAGCGATTCTTTTACTATTACACCTACATCGAAGTTCACCTTTCTGCTTTGGTTGGTACCAGGCTCGGGCACATTAGCGCGGATACGTTGCTTGGCCTTGAAGTTGATATAGGGTTCCTCTATTTTTCCAGACCACGAGACGAAGCTCGTATTGACTATATCGAAGTTTTGGGCACCTACTACAGGGATATTGTAGCGCATTTTGCCACCTCCACTCATCTC
>CAZHWP010000028.1:0-4921 GCA_964535945.1 uncultured Porphyromonas sp. | reverse complement strand
CCGTCAGACTCATATTGCCAAATGGGGGGTATGAGAAGCTGAGATCGCCACCTCCCAATAGGCGCACGTAGTCTTGATGCCCCGAAGATAGGTCTATGCCCAGAGCAACAGCTGGATCGACGTGAATCTTCACCAAGATATCCATTCCACCGAGATACATCGACTCACGATCTATGATCTTCTGTGTATTTGTAAGCAAGGTATCGGTAAAGTCGGTAAAAACTACTACATCGCTCATTTCGTCGCGACTATCGAGCTGGTTGCTATCATAAACATAGGTACAGTCGGTTCCACCATGCACATCGATCGAACCTCTAATGGAAAGGCGTTTCATGAGGCCTTTGAGTCGCAGATCGGACGAAGCGATCAGCTTTCCATAGAGCATCTGAGCATCCGAGCGCTTCGTATCCATGAGCTGAAGTTTGTCTGCTCTCAACTTCAGGTCGGTATAGGTAGCTCTCATCCCCGTAAGGATAATAGAGCCGTCGATATCGAAAGCTTTGTCTGCGAGCTTGCTTGCACGAATGTCATAGTTATCGAATATCAACTTATTGCCCTTGAATAGCAGAGGCTTGTCCGATAAGTAGAAGGTATTGCCCACCTGTGGCGCAAAAACGTTTGCCTCCTTTAGCTGCAGCTGGCCATCGAGTAGCGGAGCACTCATGCGTCCCGTTACCTTCAGCGCCCCTTCGGCCACCCCTGCCAAGCGCCCATTCTGAGCTCCTATAAATGGATTGGCCATTGCTAACGGAAAACTGATCAGTTCGGCCTGAGCATCTAGCTTATCATTGTCTTTGGAGCCACTATGATAGATCCCATCCAAGTTGAGAGCCAGATCTCCATTGTAATTGACCTGAGCAGTTACGTAATGCGAATTATTGTTACGTGGTTCGTAAAACAAAACTGTAGCGATATCGCCTACCGATTTGGCATCGTAATAGAGTCCGTTTACAGAAAGGTCTCCCGTGATGGTGCTCTGCGCATTGTTTTTGAGGTTGTGCCAATAACTCAGATCGGCATAGAGCAAACCCGCGACATTGGGTAGTGGAGTGAAACGAACAAAATTCTCGAGTTTGATACCCCTCACCCTAAGGATTAGCTCCTGCTCATCGGCTATGCTATCTACCGTAGCAAAGTAAATCTGGCTCTCCTCTTTGCCACTTAGCTTTAGCTGTCCTTTTATCTGACCGACATTCTTGTAGTAGAAAATCCGATTGTCGGGATTAACGCTAAAGGGATTGTAAGCAATATTGATACCCTTATCAAGGAATTTGAGCCCGTAGCCTTCACTATTCCAGTCTGCTCTAAGTCCAGCACCATAGGCCTCCTTGCCCTTGGCATCATTGACTGCTAGTTGCAAGACTGCCTCTTGAAAGTTTAGCAAGAGATTGGCTCTGCCATACATAGCTGCTTGGCGTCGAAAACGCTCCTTGTCGAGTTTGATATCTACAGCCAGCATCCGCCCCAAAGGCGTACTTAGACTATCGTGCCTTACGGTTGTGAAGAGCGAGGCAGACTCAGGTTGACTCGTATGTAGATCGACTAGAAGTCGATCGATGCGTAGGGTATCTTTTTGGAAACCGTCTAGATTAAGATTGCCACGTATGCCGTTCAGTTGATCGGTCTGAAGCTTCAAATCGAGTTTTCGTATCGCCATCCCCCTTAGCTGGAGGTAGTCGTGCACAGGGTTGTAACGCGCAGCGGTAAAACTAAGCTCGGCTTTTGGCAGCAAAGGGATAAGGTCTTCGAGGCGTGTCTGATCGATACTATCTCCCATCACATGGCTTAGCTTCTCCCCTATCCTAGACCCCACGTCGGCTATCGAACGTATGTTTTCTTCGACGTTTGCCGCCAGCTTTAGGTCGCCCGATACGAGAGCCATTTCGATGTGGCTCGAGTCGCTTAGCAGATTGATATCGATATTCTCTGGCATCACTCGATAGCGCTCGAGTCTGATACGAGCCTTCCGGGTCGAAGCCGAGAGCTGGTGATTCAGATTTAAGTCGCTCGACAGTTTCCCCTCCAATAAGAAAGTCGAGCTAAAGCGTGTCTCGCTAAGCCCTAGTGCCACCAAATCCATGCTATCCACTTGCAGTAGCACGTCTCCGTCGAGCTTATTGGGTCCAAGCATTGCATCGAGCTGCACTGAGGCATTGAGTTTGGGATCGAAGCTATTGATAGAGGTATATAAGTGCCCTTCGTGCAGAGCCGCATCGAGGGTGATGCTATCGACCTGAGTAGGACCATATCTGAGCTGCAGTATCTGGGCACTTAGGTCTGCATGAGCTGTTTCTTTGAAAGGATCGAAACCTTTGCCTTCTGCATGTAGTCTCAGGTTGAGCGGACCGATGGAGTCGTGAGGCATAAAGGCTTGCAGATCGAGTCCATCTACATCCAAATCAACGTAGTAGTTATCCCTCCCCATTTGATAATCGCCGTTTAGCTCGGCCTTGCCAGAGCGCTCACTAATAACAACTTTGCCTTGGTAGCTACCTCGTTTGATATTGAGAGCAGCACTTACTGTGGCACCAGCTGGTATGGCATAACGCTTGTGCAGGTCTCCGCCAGCAAAAGCCAATAGCCCCGATGCATCTTGTTGAAATCCAGCATTGAGATTGAACTGCCCAGCACGCTTTCTATTGTCTAGCAAGTGATAAAAATTGCCCTTGGCATCGAGATCGGCTACCCCCTCCCAAAAGAGCGACATTTCATCGAGCTGCATGCTATTGAGGCTACCCTGGGCACGAGCAGCAAACTCGATCGGAGTATTGGGGTATCTGATTTGCCTACGCGAAGGGAGGTACCGCTTGGCCTCTTCGAAATAGTCTAGGTCTGCCAAGCCAATTGACGCCTGCATATCGAGAGCCATCACAGCAGCCGTATCCATCTTTAGTAGTGCAAAAGGGATGTCGGCACTGCCTTGCAAAGAGCTATTATTGATCTGCAGCAGCAGCTCATCGAGCTGCATGCCTAGGCTGTCCATTCGGTAGGCGGCATGAAGACTTCGGATGGCAGCCCCCGACGATTCCTCAAGGCTCCCTCTTTTTATTAGAAGAGCCAATTCATTATTGGCATAAGAAAAGTCTTCTATCCCGAGCGAGATATTCTTTGCATAGATATGTTTATAGTCCAGCCCTTGGCTTTTTGGTAGATTATCTTGCTGATAGGCCGCTTCGCTTTGTTCGAGATCGAGTAGAGCCACCTTATAAGCCGACTTAGCGAGATCTATGTCGGCATTTCGCAAGACCCCTTTGCGGATATTCGCTTGCGTATAGAGGCTATCGAAAGGCATACTGATGTCTGCCGACACACGGTCTATCTCGAGTTTATTGAGCTGCAGTCTCCAAGGAATATCACTTTTGCTGCTGTCGCTTTTGCTAGTATCTACACTGCTATAAACGACATGCGCTTGGCTTAGCTTCCAATCGCCAAGCTTAGCTACCTGCTCCTGGAGGTTTACAGCCAGATCTGTAGCACTTATTTGCTTCGCTCTCACCTTTATTAGGCTTAGCTTAGCCGAGTCTTGATAGTTGAGATAAGCATCGCTGAGGATGACAAGTGGCACCTCTACGTTTTTGTGAAGCAATGGGGGCAACGCCACACGTAACTGTAGGTCTCCCACACTTGCCAAAGTATCACCGCTGATTTCGAGAGCATGAACGCCCTGTAGTGAGAGATCCAATGGAAATCGCAGTCGGATCTTCTCTACGCTAACTTGCAAGCCAGTGGCCTTCGAAGCTTCTTTCGACGCCAAATTGACCGCCCATTGCTGCACAGCAGGGGTATATAGCAAGCCAGCCACCAACAATATTAATAGTGGTGGTGTAAGCAGAAAGATAAGCAGTAGCTTTTTCCAGTTTCTTTTGAACCAATTCATAGTTTTGTGCAGCCTTGCAAGAATACAAAGCTACAAAAAAGCTAGGTTACAAGACACTTAACGCAGCTGCGATTGCAAAAAGCATTTGTACTATCCAGTACATTAGACACCCTTCTTGAATGCGACAAGGGCTCAACGAGTAAAAAGACGCGAGTCTTTCGAACAATTCTTCATCACAACGCAAAGTCCATTTTAGTACAGTCCTGTACCAAGCCAAGCCGTTCGATGCAAGAAAATAGCTCAAAAAGGCGATTTCCTTGCGTTATTTGCGTGCGAAGGGGCAGTGGAGTCAAAATAATGGATTCTTGTAATTGATTGATAATCAGAGATAAAGCGAAATCGTTGGCTTTCTCCTGATTGACACGCTTATTAGCCTACATTGATATATGTTCTTGCTCCAGCCTTTTTACTATAGAGTATTAGATTATCCTATCAATGGAGCTTAATGCTTCGCCTTATCCCTTTCTCTAAAACCTCAAACAACGGAGAATTTTCAATTGACAAAAATGTATTTCCAACGCTTGAAAATAAGTTTTCATCAGCATGGCAATAAATTTCCATCTGCATGGAAATGTACAGCCATAAGATGAAAATGCAGCCTTTGTTGGTTCCAGGTTTTGTTTGATGCTTTGGGGGTATTCAATACTTCTTTTGGGGGAGGGGGCATTAAGAAGTCTAGTGGGGTAACGCTGGGAAGAGGTCGGGAGTCCTAGTCGTTTCTGATGAAGATCAAAAGCAGCGAATTTGTTGCTCCTAGTTCCGAAAAAGCTCTTCCTTTTGGAACGTAGCGAAATGGTACGTAAACATACTATAGCACTTGTCTGATGGCGCAATATTTGATAGCATTGTCTGATGGCGCATATCTTTGTTGCCTGCGTGATTCGTGCTCAGTCATTTACAGCAGTAAATTCCTGTCGCCCTCACACTTGGCGCCGCGATCTGCATCCATCATACAAGTGCTATCGGATAAGGGACGTTGAACAAATGTAACTGGTCGGTGGGATTTGCAATCCCGCCCTACTCGTTACGAAATCATCCGCTGCT
>CAZHWP010000027.1:0-28715 GCA_964535945.1 uncultured Porphyromonas sp. | reverse complement strand
GGGCATCATTACCCAGGGAACATCAGACACGTTCGTGTCCGCTTTATCCCTGGGCTGTATCCAGGGCATCCCATTCAGGGATGAACGGACGGGATTGCAAATCCCGAAAACAACCATGGCTGGGATTGCAAATCCCAGCGACCAGTAGCAATTTTTCGATATCCAATTCTCATTTCCCTCTCCCCCCACGAATGGTAGCGCTTCTATAATGGATGCAGTTTGAGGCGGAGCCGACACAATGATGGGACGCCCACGTAGGGGCGCCACTACAGCAGCGGATGATTTCGTAACGAGTAGGGCGGGATTGCAAATCCCACCGACCAGTAACATTTGTTCGACGTCCCTTATCCGATAGCACTTGTATAATGGATGCAGTTTGAGGCGCAGGCATGCGATGCCGACGGGAGCAGACTAGAGTCTGTGACCTAGGCAGAGACAAGTTTGCAACGAAAAAAATGCGCCCTTAGACAATGCTATAGTATGTTTACGTACCATTTCGCTACGCTTCAAAAAAACGATCATTTTGGAACTGGCAGCAAAGGTTTCGTTCTTATTGAGCTCCATTTCAAATCTACGGAGAATTTTTTTCAATTCTCCGTAGATTTGAAAAAGTTCTCCGACGTTTTTTGAAAAAACTCCGACACTTTTAGACGTGTTTAGGCTATTTTTTGTCGGCTCATTGAAAAGCAAATTTCTATATCCACTTGACAATCAGATAATTGTAAAAATCCGTTATTTGGGGCCAACTGCTACTTCGTACGCAAATAACGCAAGGAGAAGGCAGTTTTAGCCGATTTTTTGCCTTCGAATCCCAATGAATGGTACGGGTATGTACCAATATGCTGTCTTTGCCTGGTTGAAGTCGGTAGATGGAGCTTATTTGCAGAGCGGTGCCACTTAGGGTGCTATGCGTACGCAATCCCATCCACCCGATGAATTGGGGGTATAGAGGAAGCGGTCGTGAAGGCGGCTTTCGCGCCCTTGCCAAAATTCGATACGTACGGGTTTGACGGCATAGCCTCCCCAGCTTTCGGGGCGTGGTACGGTACGTCCTGCAAACTTGAGCGACTCTTTCATAAACTCTTGGATGATGTAGGCTCGCGAAGGGATGGGCTGGCTCTGAGGTGAGACGCGAGCACCGACGCGGCTCTTGTATGGACGCTGGGCGAAGTAGGCGTCGCTAAGCTCGGGCTCGAGGATGCGAGCAGTGCCTTCGATATGGATCTGACGCTCAAGTTCGTGCCAGAGAAAGGTGAGGTTGACGTGCGGATTGGCTGCAATTTGCTCGCCTTTGCGACTCTTGTAATTGCTGTAAAAAATAAACTCTTCGTTGAGTAGCTCTTTGAGCAAAACAGTACGCGCACTAGGCTTACCATCGGGTGTGGCAGTGCAAACGATCACGGCTGTAGGTTCGTAGGTTTTGGCTTCTACGGCATCTTGTAGCCAACGGCTTAGCATGTCGAAGGGGTTTTCGCTCATGTCGCCTCTACTGAGGCTACGCTTGCTGTATTCGCGTCTAATATTATCGAAATGTAGATCCATAGCAATGTTGATTTTTCTAAGACAAAAATACTGCTAATTTGCCTCTTTGGCAAATGAATGATAGCAAAAAAAGAGCCGGCCCAGCGTATCGCTGAGCCGACTCGAGAAGATTAATTTGCAGGCCTTATTGCCCTGCAATTATTAGTGACAGATTAGCGACGAGCCTTGGGAGCTGCGGCAGCCGATTTGTCGAGTTTCTTTCTGTGTAGCAAGTATGCAACAGGAGCCGCTACAAAGAGAGTAGTAAATGTACCGATGATCACACCTAAAATGATAGCAAAGGTAAAGCTACGCATCGAAGCACCTCCAAAGATGAAGATAATGAGCATTACCGAAAGGGTAGTCATCATCGTATTGAAAGTACGTGAGAGGGTAGAGTTTAGTGCATCATTAAAGAGCTGATAAGGATCGCGATTGGGGTAGAGACCCATCGTTTCGCGGATACGGTCAAAGACTACCACGGTATCATTGATCGAGTAACCAATGATAGCAAGCAGAGCAGCTACGAAGTTTTGATCGATCTCCATAGTAAATGGCATAATCTTCCAAAGGATAGCGTAGGCAGCGATGATGCTAAAGGTGGTAACGAATACTGAGGCGAAGGCACCTGTCGAGAAGGCAATGGTGCGGAAACGCAAGAGTATATACAAGCCCATGAATACCATAGAAAGTAGTACAGCCCAGATGGCACCACGTGTAATGTCGCTCGACATACTTGGGCTCACCTTCTGCGAGCTGATGATTTGCTGTTGGAATTGCTCGGCTGTGAGGGTGCCAGAGAACAAGCTCTGCAGCCCGGTGTGCAACTTGCTTACAATTTCGTTTTCAGTTTCTTCGGTCTCTTCTGTGATCTTATAGTTGGTTGAGATACGTACTTGATCGCCTTCGGTACCAATAGATGTTACAAGTACCTTATTGTCGAATGGCTCGGCTAGGGCAGAGCGTACATCGTCTGAAGATACTGGCTTGTCGAACTTGATGATATAGTTGCGACCACCAGAGAAGTCGATACCACGGTTGATGCCAACGGTAAACGCAGCTACAATACCCAAAGCAATGAGAGCACCAGGGATGATAAGACCAAGCTTACGCATACCAAGGATTTTGAAGTTTGGATTAACCAAGAAGTTGCGGCTAACGCTAGTTGTGAAGGTCGTCTTTTCGAGTTTGCCTTTCTTGGCAAGGTATTCGAATACGATACGTGTCAAGAATACGGCTGTGATGAACGATGCTATCAGACCGATGATAAGCGTAGTAGCAAAACCACGGATAGGACCGGTACCCTGCCAGAAGAGGATAAAGCCCGTAATGATAGTAGTAACGTTCGAGTCGAAGATAGCCGAGAAGGCGTTGCCATAACCATCTGTGATAGCACGTCCGATAGCTTTGCCTGCACGTAGCTCTTCTTTGATACGCTCAAAGATAAGTACGTTGGCATCGACGGCCATACCGAGTGTGAGCACCAAACCCGCAATACCCGATAGGGATAGCACAGCGTGGAACGAAGCGAGTACACCAAGTGTGAAGAAGCTATTGACGATCAGTGCCGAGTTGGCAATCATACCTGGTAGTATGCCATACATCACGCACATGTAGATCATGAGGATGACAAGAGCCAATAGGAATGAGAAGAAACCTGCGCGGATCGATTCTGCTCCGAGCGTTGGTCCGATCACGCTTTCCTGCTCGATCGAAACGGTTGCTTCCATACGACCCGAGTTCAATACGTTTGCCAAGTCGCTTGCTTCTTCAACATTGAAGCCACCAGTGATTTCGGAGCTACCTCCAGCAATCTCACCGCGTGGTGCAGGTGCAGAGTAAACAACACCGTCCAAGACGATAGCAATGCCACGGCCAATGTTTTCTTTGGTGATACGAGCCCAGCGACGTGCGCCTTCTTCGTTCATAGACATCGTAACAACTGGCTCTGAACGACCAAAGTCGTTGCGGATATCGCTCTTGGCTGTCGTTACTACGTCGCCACCAAGGTCGGGATCGCCTGTGCGGCTACCACGTATGGCGTAGAGTTCGTAAGTGTCGGTTTCTTTCTTTGTCTGAGGATCGACGATAGGCTTAGCACCCCACATAAATAGGAGGTCTTCGCGGAATAATTTTAGCTCTCTGGCCTGCTCGAGCAATTGGTCGATGCGGTCTAGATTGGCTTTACGAGCAATAGCTACCATGGCACCACGACCTGGAGTGAGCTGGAGTAGCTCGAAGAGGTCCTGAGCTGGTGTTTCATTTTCTGCCAGCGTAGTTTCTACAACAGGTGTTTCGGCCTCTTGGGTAGCAGGAGTAGCAATTGAGTCTGCCACGCTTGCTTCGCTGCTTACCTGGCTGCTGTCTGCAACAGCTGTAGTGCTTGGAGTTGATTGTCCTTTATTGATTTGGCTGAGACGAGTGTTTGCAGCTGTAAGTTCTTGCGAAATCTCTTCAAAGTTGTAGGTGCGCCAAAACTGTAGGTTGGCACTGCGTTGGAGCAGCGTACGTACACGTTCGGGTTCTTTTACGCCTGGCAATTCTACCAAGATACGTCCCTGGCCTTCCAGTCTCTGGAGGTTTGGAGCTACTACCCCAAAGCGGTCGATACGCGTACGAAGCACGTTGAATGATGCTTCGGCAGCGCTATTATACTTTTGCTTTAGAAGCTTCACTACATCTGCGTTGCTGCTACGTCCCGAAATCTGATCGCGTAGGTCGCCTGCACTAAAGATAGCTGCTAGCTGTCCGTTGGGGACGAGCTTGTCATACTCTTTTACGAAGATGTCGATAAAGTCGGCCTGCTCTGCACTAGTGCTAGCACGCTTGAGGGCTTCGTTGAAGTTTGGGTCTTGACTTTTGTTCGAGAGGTTGCGTAGTAGGTCGCTTGCATTGAGCTTAAGTACTACGTTCATACCGCCCTTGAGGTCTAGACCTAAACCAATCTGCTGAGCTTGAGCTTGTTTTAATGTATAGCCAAACCATACTTTTTCGCTGGCCATAGAGTCGAGGTAGGCTTTTCCAGCAATCTCTCCCATCTTCTCAGCTTTCTTTTCGTACTTGTTTGTAACGAAAGAGAACGAGAGGTAGAATGCACAGATCAGCGCTAAAGCCGATGTGATAGTAATCACAAATCCTTTGTTTTGCATTTCTTGTCTCTTATATTTATGTTATAATTTTCTTCGTAAAGTCAGAGTATTGACGGGCACAAAGTTACATTTTTTTTCTATCTCAGTGCCGATATATAGTCAATTATTTGTGCAATTGACTGATAGAGCCTTATTTATAGCCCCAAATAATCGTTTTTTCGGTCTAATATAGGCTCTTGAATTCGTCGATTTTCGTTTGTCCGGATCTTCTGTAACTTAGTTTTTTTGTCTCTCCTTATCTTTTGCTACTTACACGATGGCTAAGCCTCCTCGAGAAGTTTCTTTGTATAAGCTTGGCAGGTCTTTACCTGTCAGACGCATGGCCTCTACCACCTGGTCGAATGAGATACGATGGCGGCCGTCGCTAAAGCTGGCAAAGGTGTTTGCATCGAGTGCGCGTACTGCTGCGAAAGCATTGCGTTCGATGCAGGGTACCTGTACCAATCCGCATACGGGGTCGCAGGTTAGCCCCAGGTGATGTTCGAGTCCCATCTCGGCGGCATACTCGATTTGCGCAAGGGTACCACCAAAAAGTTGGTTGCTGGCAGCTGCTCCCATCGAACATGCTACGCCTATTTCGCCTTGGCATCCTACCTCAGCTCCAGAGATTGAAGCGTTGGTGCGTACTACGTTGGCAAATAGCCCTGCCGTAGCCAGTGCGCGATAGATTCGTTTGTCGGAAAAGTCGCGGCTTAGTTGTAGGTGGTAGAGTACCGCTGGTACCACACCACTCGATCCGCAAGTTGGTGCCGTAACGATTTGTCCCCCACTTGCATTCTGCTCACTTACAGCTAGTGCATAGGCATATACACTGCCGATGCTTTGTATGCCAGGGCTGTGCCCCTGAGCTTTGATGAGGTAGTTCGAGGCTTTGCGACGCACACCCAGCCCGCCAGGCAATACGCCTTCGGTCTCCAATCCTTTGTGGATCGCACTTTTCATCACTTCCCATACTTCTGCTAGGTAGTCCCATATCTCTGGTCCTTCGCATTCCTCTACATACTCCCAGTAGCTAAATCCTCTAGAATTTAGGTCTTTGATGATTTCCTCCATGGTATTGAGCGGATATACTACTCGGCTTTTCTGTTCGTTGAAGTCTTTATTGGCCAAGATTCCTCCACCAATGCTGTAGATCTCCAGATCTTTGATCAGTTCGCCATTTTCTTTTAAGCCTTCAAATAGCATCCCATTGGGATGAAATTCCTTTTGCTCTTCGGGTTTCCACACAATCTCGGTTGGAGCAGAGCTTTCCATTGCGTTTAGGATGGCAAGGTCGGTCAAGTGACCTTTGCCTGTAGCAGCCAAACTGCCGTAGAGCGTTACTCGATAGTGATGAGCTCCGGGGCATTGTTGCAGAAAGAGCTCTGCAGCTCTACGTGGTCCCATCGTATGGCTGCTGCTTGGGCCTAAGCCAATGCGGTATATTTGTTTGATTGAATCCATAGTTGCTTGTTCTTTGTTCTTGTTTGCTAGATTATTTGAGTGCAAATCGGTATGAGACTCCTATAGTTGCAAATACATTGTGCAGCTTATAGGGGATTGTTTTGAAGTCTTTCTTTACTATAGGTAAGACTCCGAAGTTAAGATCGGCGCTTACACCTACACGATCGAAAAAGTAGTAGTCTGCTCCCACTCGCATCCCTAGGTCGAAGGCTCGTATCTGATCCGAGAAATCCATTTCTCGTAGATCCATTTGCTCCGAAACAAGATTTGGGTCGTCATAGACCATTACCCCATCGATAATAACTTTGAAGGTACTTTCGAGTAATAGCGACGTGTATATTCCAGCACGTAGCATCAGCTTGTCTTGCATCATGCTGTACTGTGCCATTACTGGTAGGCTTAGGTATCCGAGGCGAATCGTTACGTTATTATCGCCAGTAAACTGCCCAGGATAATCTGTTGTATTGTCGTTGTATGGCGATAGTGAGCTTATTACTACAGGGAGTTTGCTAGCATGAGTAGTGGCTCCCATTCCTTTTCGTTCGGCAGCGAGTCCGAAGCTGATACTCCATGGGCTAGTTTCGTCCAACCGTCTGTCTGCTCTTAGTTCGATCGTAGGGTTTAGGTTGGGATACCAAGCGTAAATCTTGTCGACTTGGCTTGGAACGGGTAGGGGTGTGGCCGCCCCTACGTGGATGCCAGCTCGTCCTACAAACTTCCATAGACCATTCTTATTTGATTCTTGCCCCATACAAATGGTGGAGCTAAGTGCAAACAGGGCTATGATGATTGCTGTGATAGATTTCTTCATTGTACTAATTGTGCTTGCGAGGCCTTGTTAATCATTGCTAGTAGAGAGCTTGAGTTCGAGCTCATCGAGTAGCAATTCGCTATCGATGGCTCCGATATATTCATCGCCTCTAGCCGAAGAGGCAAAGGCAAAGGCTATCTTATAGCGCTTGTTCTTTAAATCGACCGTCTTGCCAGGAATGGGTACAAAGTCGAGCTCGAATCGTTTCCAACCTTCGCTATTCCCTGCTCTCATGCGGGCAATGGAAATGACATGGGGGTGTGTATATAGATTGGTTCCATTGAGAAACTCGACACCCTTGCCCGCTTCGAAAAATACGGCAGCGATGCTGCATTCATCTACTCCCTCCATGGGGATGGCTTGGTCCGAGTCGCCTTTGATTAGCTTGGGTCCAGCTTTGTAGCTATAGTAGCCGCTAAGCTTTAGAGGGCGCTGCTTGATGCTACGTCCGAAGAGTGTCGATTCGAGTGGTGCACTCAGTAATTTATACGCATCCACTTTGCCACTAAAGATCGACGCTGGGATGATATGGCTACCCATATTTTGCATTCTAAACCCTGGCCTAGACAGCATTCTAACTGCCGATCCTTGATAGCCCTCGTTGGTGCGAGTAACTGGGTAAGGGAGTACCTTGTCGATTACGAAGTCGAAGCCTACGTTGCTTGATGAGCCCCAAAATTCGTTGGCAAATCCGCCTTCACCTCTAGGTAAGGGGTTTTCTGTATCATTTTGCCATGTCTCGAAGCTGAGGCGTAGGTCAAACTCGCCGACACCTTCTGGCGATGGTGGGCAGAGATCGTCAACTGGCCCATTGTCTTGGGGCTTCTGATTCAGCTTATCCTTGATGGGGTCGTATTTATAGCAGCTTTGTGTGAGTGCAGTAAGCCCTATGAAGAGTACTGCCAGTATGCCGATCTTACTTGTTCTCATGATATTTCTCCGCTTTTAGTCCTGATTCTTTTTCTTATTCTTATTCTTCTTTTTCTTTCGTTGCTCCATGCGTCGTTCGTACTCGGCATTGAGGTCTTTCTTTTCCTTCTGTTTGGCTACATTTTTGCGTAGTGGAGCTGGCTTTTGCTGGTCGTAGTTGTCGCCACTAACTATCCAATTTTCTTCTTGTTGCCAATTCTTCCTTAAGTTGAAAGCGTTGGGGTTGTAGTACATCCATTCGGGCTGTTTCAGAGGATATTCTCCAGCATCCCATCGCCCGTTGCTATTGCTATCCAAATAGAGTCTGAGGTAGTATTCGCCTGGTTTGATGTATTGGAAGTATACCTGTGCATCTTTGGCCTTTTGGCTCAGCTGTACATCTCCATTTGTCGAAAGCAGCTCTACGATGGCAGTCGAGTCTGCCACTCCTGCGAGCTTGAGCGTCAGACTACTCAGCTCTTCATTGCTCTGCACTCTAAATGTATGTGCAGCCTTGTCATTGTACTTTCCGTATAGGCTCTGCATGGTTGCCGAGTCGACCGAAACACGGTATTCGTTGCCGGCCTGCCAGTTCGATTGTATCCGATAGCGCAGTCTGTCTATGCTGTCTTGCTCCAGGCTATAGCTTTGCGCTACCCAGAGGCTGTCTCTTCTTCGCTCCACTAAGAGCAATGAGCTATCGAGCTTTGCAATAGGTTCGTCGAAGCTGATGCTTATTGTGTCAAAAGGTGTAGAATTGTGAATGCTATTCGAGCCGCCCATGTTGATCTTCATGAGCTGAGGCTTACTCTTTCCTGCCACAGACTTTCCACCTGTGCTCGGCACTTTTGCAATCGGTTTGCTCAGTTTGAGCGTGTCGATGGTCGCTTGCAAGCGATCTAGAGAGTCCGTCTTATGGTAGTGAAGCTCTAAGCGTAGCGTATCGGCATTGTATAGCAGACTATCGGTGATCCAGTATTTTAGTTCGTTGGGAGATTTGCGTTGCGTCAGGTACCATTCGTTTTCTTTTGGTTTTTTATTACCCAATAGCTTTAGCACCGGCAGGGTGTCTGGAGCTGTGTTGAGACTCAGTTCAATACATGCAGCGGTGCTTCGTGAGGCTTTTTTTAGAAACTGTTTCTTTTTGTCGCTTACGAAAAAACGAAGTAATGGTTCTCGCTTAGCCCCTATGCTGTCTGTGTGTTGTGCCGAGGCTTGACTAAGCAAGCTATCTGCTACAAGTGTGGTGCCCTGAGCTACAGCTGTGCTATCTGCCACTATGCTACTGTCTTGCTTGAGAAGCGGTGCAGAGCTTTCCCACCAGTCGTCGGAGTAGGCTATTCCCTCACTCAGCTGGCTGTAGCTGTAGTCTGCATCTTCATCTTTGAGTGCAAAAACTTTGTAGCGGCCTTTGGGTAAGTGTTTGAGGGTAAAATATCCGTTTTGGTCGCTGCGGGTAGCACGTAAGAAGGGGGTTTTGGTGAAGGCTGTATCTGCATCACTGCTGTGGATCCCCACCAATACGGCTGCTAGTGGTTCGAGGTCGTTTGCTGCGATCACTCGTCCGCGTATCTGCATGCTGTCCAGCTCGCTACCTGTACTAAAGGCATACGTGAAGCCTTCCAGCTCGTTTTGTTCGGTGTAGTCTGCAATGGAGTTGGTGAAGTCTATCGCATAGGTAGTGTTGGCTGCAAGGGTATCTTCAAATTGGATGTGGATATTCTTGCCGATTGCTGCAATTTGTGGTGCATTGCGTTGTGGTGGCGATACGATGATGCGTTCGCTCTGCTGTAGCAGCTGCACTGGCTCATCGAAGTAGAGTGTAATTTTCTTGGGTCGAATACCTTTGCTACCCGATTGAGGCGAACTTTTGATTAGCTTGGGTTCTTGCACATCGAAGGGCCCCCCTTCGGGAGCACCCATGTTGGCACAAGCTGCCGAAACAAAGAGTATTAGTATAAAGCATGGCCACAGTCCAATCCACCTAAAGCCACGTATCTTGTTGTTTATCATCTAAGTCAAACTCAAAGGTTCCGAATGCTACGCATCTTAGATCCCAGGGTGTAAAGGTCTCTAATAGGTTCGTATTATTCCATATTAGGGACAAATGTACACATTATCTTGTAGAATTTGCCTTTCATGATTCCTTTGACGGCAGCTTTGCCCATGCGCTCTAATTGCGTATCAGTGCCTCGCCGTCCAATCTGTACTTGCAATTGTGCTCTACTAGGTAGCGTATCGCTGCGAGTGTTTGCTTGTGAGGGTGGGTTAAGGAGTTGCATATTTGCAAGACAGGCTCGTGATCGCCACTGTTTTTTAGCCGCTCTTCGAGCAGCCGCAAGAGATCGTCAATGATATAGAAGTGCAAGCCCTTGTCATTGCGTTGTAGACAGACGTCGCAGATGCCGCAGTTCGTTGTCTTTCGCTCGCCAAAGTACTCGAGCAGTATGCGACTTCGGCAGCGGTCTTGGCTTGTGCTGTAGTCGATGCAGTGCTTGATGCGTTCTTGTAGGCGTAGCTTACGATCTTCGAATACGGCTGGTGCAATACGCAAAAGCTTAGCCTCTTCGCGGCGCGTTCGAAATACAATCCGCGGGATTTTCTTGCGTGGAATATAATGGAGTATTCCTTGGAGGTTCAGTAGGCTTAGCACCTCATATACTTCGTCGGGGCTGCATCCACTCTTGCTGCTTATCTGCAGTTCGTCTATGAATACATAGTCTGCAAATAGACCGGGGTAAGATCTGAGTAGTGCTGTTAGTATTTGGGTTTGCAGCTGACTATTGCTCTGTATGCTGTACAGTTCTTGGCGAGTAATCTGCACCATCAGTCTCGATCGGCTTTCCTCTTCGTGATACTCCCAGATGCCTGCCAGCTCCAGTATCTTGATGGCCGACATGCTGTGGATGGGCTGCATTCTGAATGCACGTAGGAAGGACTCGGGTTCGAAGTCGTAGCTTCTGTTGTATCCTTCGCCCTCGCCTACTTGTAGTGAGTCGCATACCGCCTCATAAACCCGCTCGATGTACTCCCTCGGAGGAAACTCGTCGCTCACCCTTCTCCTAAGCCGATTCTCATCGCCTGTTGCTACTAATGCTACAGCGTAGGCTCTCTTGCCATCGCGTCCAGCTCGCCCAGCCTCCTGAAAGTACTCTTCGGGCGAGCTTGGCATCATCATGTGTACTACCAGCCTTACATCGGGCTTGTCGATACCCATGCCAAAAGCATTGGTGCTTACTATTACTCGTAGATCATCGTTGGTCCAACGGTTTTGCCTGAGCTCTCGCTCGGTGTGGTTTAGCCCAGCATGAAAGAAGTCGGCGCTGATGCCTTGTTTGCGTAGTAGCATAGCCAGGTCTTTACATTGCTGACGGTTTCTGCAGTACACGATGGCAGTGCCAGGCACCCGATTGAGTATGTGCAGAAGCATCGCCTCCTTGTCGTTGCAGTAACGTATCGAGTAAGAGAGCTGGGGTCGATAGAAGCTGCGCTGAATGATATTACTCTTTGCGAAACCTAATAGCTTCATTACATCTGCTGCCACTTCGGGTGTAGCAGTAGCCGTCAGTGCCAAAACGGGCACGTTGGGTAGCTGTTCTCTAACCTTGCTGATGTTGAGGTAGGAGGGTCTGAAGTCGTAGCCCCATTGTGAGATACAGTGGCACTCGTCGATTACTAGTAAGCTTACGTTGAGCGCATCGAGGCGAGATAGGAATAGGGGAGAGGATAGTCTCTCTGGCGATACGTAGAGCAGCTTGTAGCGCCCGAAGATGCAGTTGTCTAAGGTTGTGATAAGAGCTTCTCGGCGCATGCCCGAGTGTATGGCTGCCGCTTTGATGCCACGGCTACGAAGCTGATCTACCTGATCTTTCATCAGTGATATGAGTGGTGCTACTACCAAGGTAATCCCCTCGAAAAGTAGGGCTGGCACTTGAAAGCAAATACTCTTGCCACCACCAGTAGGCAATAGGCCGAGCGTGTCTTGTGCAGCGATCACAGAGTCTATGATTTCGGCTTGTTTCTCTCTAAAAGCATCGTAACCCCAGTACTTGTTGAGTACAGCTAAGGGGCTCTTGGGTGGGGCACTTTGGTAATGGGGCTCGACTTCGTGTAGGAGTTCATCCTCGGCCGGATAAACCTCCTCATCTTCATCGGGTAGCCAAGCAAAGCCTTCGCCAGGCAGGAATTCGCTATCGATTGAGTCTAAGTAGTCACTTTGCTCGCCAATAGCTTCGTCTGTCTTGTCGTTATTATTGATTGTTTTCGGCTTCGATGCTTCTTCCATACTTCTCTATCCTTGCTCTATCGAGAGATCCTTATCTAAGGGGCATCTGTCCAAATCTTGCTTGTCGAAATGCTGTATTCGTGCAAAAGGCTCTCAAGCTGCTGCACAAAGATAGCTCAATTTGTCCAAAGCGATTGCCTGCAGTGTAGCTGCTTGCAGGGGCATGAACATATTTAGGAGGATGCCCTCCCAAGTGCGAGGTAATACATTGCTTTATAGCCCCTACGAGTAGGTATTTTACGCTAATTTCTGCCAGAAAACCTTGTGGGCTAAGGGTTGAAACTATACTTTTGCACGGCTCATGCGGAGCGCCGTGTCGCTTCCTCCGATTGGTAGGTGCAAAGCTCTATGAGCTAAAGTATAATCCATTATTAACCAACAAAACAATGAAACAAACTCTTACAATTATTTCTCAATTCGCGCTACTCTTTATTCTGTTGACACAGAATATGAATGCTCAGTACAACCCTGCAGCAACCGATGCCGAACGTATTACCATCAAAACAAAGAAAGCGCCTGGAGAATCGTTGCAGCTCTATGTATATGCCGACATTAAAAATGTATGGATAGACCTCAATGGCGATGCTGCCTATCAGGAGGGTGAGGAGATCACACTGCTTGCAGATGCCTCCTTCGTTATAAAGCAACAAGAGATGACTATCTACGGCCCTGTAAGTAGGCTAAACTGTCCGAAGAATCAACTCACAGAGATCGATCTTAGCTATGCAAGCGAATTGGGCTACCTAGACTGTGGCGACAATGAGCTCACTGCACTTGATGTCTCAAAGGCCGTAAAGCTTTATGGACTTGAATGCTACAATAATAAGATACTAAGTCTCGACCTAAGCAATAATCCTGAGCTCGATTGGATAAGCTGCTTCTGTAATGGTATCAGTGATGCAGCGATGACTGCTCTGATCGAAAGTTTGCCCATCCCTACTGCTCCCACAGCGGTGCTAAAACCTTATACTACACTGCCATGGGGAGAGGTGGAGGAGACAAATGTGTGTACTCCAGAGCATGTGGCGCTGGCGAAAAGCAAAAACTGGACAGTCTTAGATGCCGATGGCTTGCCTTTCGGTGGCATAACTTCGTTGCAAGTTCTTGTCAATGACTATACGAAGATTAAGTACAGTTCGGCAGATGGTCAGCTCAAGCTGATGGAGTTGACGGCTGGCATGCCTGTAGAGATCTACGCACTCGATGGGGTGAAGCTGTACGAAACGATAGCCAACGCTAGCGAAATGAGCATTCAGCTCACACGGGGTTGCTACATCTTACGAGTTGGGAACTACTTTTGCAAGCTCCTGCAGCGTTGATCGTGAATAGCTTCACAGCTCTATTGCATCAACTTTGTAATATGCTGTTTGGGGTATATTAGAACAAGAAGAGACGTTACAGAAAGCAGTATCGATTCTGTTTTCTGTAACGTTGCTCTTATACTATGCTCTCAATGATTGGTTTCTAGGCACTTTTTTTACGAATACCTGTCGTCTGGCAATCGAGTTGAGGTACTCATCTTCGATACGTTCTAGACCCGCATCGCTGCATAGCTTTAGGTAGTGGTTGTGCCAGTTGTCTTGATTGTTTTTGCCAAAGCAAATAAGTGGAAACCAGATGATACCGAAGAGCCCGAATCGAGGTCGGCTCCAATCGGTATATACAAAGGCTCCACCAGGCTTCAGTGTGCGAGCTACTTCGCGTATGGTTTTGCGTCTGATTTCTGCTGGGGTTTCGTGCAGAGCCATTGAGCTAACGATGAGGTCGAAGTAGTCATTGTTGAACTGGAGTTCATCCATCGACATCTCTACGAATTCGAGATCCTGCTCAAACCCCGCCGCCTTAGCTCTCGCGTAGTTGAGTTGGGTTTTGGAGATATCTATGCCTATAATCTGTCTAGCCTGTTTGTGTCGCTTTGCTATGGCGAAGGAGAGCGCACCAGGACCACAACCCAAGTCTAGTATCGTAGCATTCTCTGCCAATTCGATTTCCCCTAGGGCTCGTTCGTAATACTTGTCGTTAAATCCGAATAGCTTCGCCATTCTTACATACCACTTCCCGCCCGCCAATCCTTCGAAGGCGTTTCCTTTCTTTTCTTGCTTCATTGTTACATTGTGTTTCGGAGTTGCTATACTTCTGTAGACTTAGAATTCGATCTCTTGCAGCGATACTTCTTCAAAATTGCGAATGCGGAATATCTTCATGCTTTTGGCAAACTTTGGGAAGAGTGTGCAGAGGGTTCGTGCCATTACGCTGCGTTGCTTGCAAGATTTTAGACTCATGAAGAAGCATTCGTCTACAAAATGGAAGCCTGTATCCCATTCATCTACCACTCTGCCCGTATCTGTGCCCCATCTAAATTGGGCATCGTATCCTTTGAGTGAAGGGTGTCTTTTCGATTGCTTTACCATGAATGGCGCTATGGCTTCGATGGCAAACTCTGCTTTGTCGAAGGCTTTTGCTACTCGTTTGAGTATGTTGCTGATCTCCTCCTCGCTAAGATAGCATGCGAGCCCCTCGGCCGTTAGGAATACGGGCTTGTCTTTGGGTATCTCATCTATCCAGGTGAAATCCAAGACCGATTTTGCAAGCATCTTGTATCTTTCGTTTGGCTCAAATAGTTGTTTCCTTATTGCTATCACCTCGGGTAGATCCAAATCTGTCCATCGGAGTAGGCCATTGTCGAGCCTCCAGTAGCGCGTGTCGAGTCCGCAGGCTATATCTACTATTGTCCCATCGGGGTATCTTCTCAGAAAGTCTTGTGTGTATCGGTCGAATACGATGGTTCTTATCCCTGTACCCACGTTGGTAAGGTGTACCGATTTTGCTTTTCTGAAGTCGCTCCCCACTTTCTCTGCTATCTCTAGGCTTTTGGGGTCATTGATCAATCCTCTGGGGTGGATGCTCTCGTTGCATCTTGCATGTAGCGAGATGAGCAGCGTCTCTGGTACGCCTTTTAGGTTTTGATTATTCTGTTCATTCATGTCTTATCCATTGTTGAGAGCTTGTCTGGCTCTTGCATGAGTTATTTATCTAATACACAAAGTTCCGAACAGCTTCACCGTGTTACAATCCTCTTACTTGGGGATATTTGATCCAGATTCTCAGTATATGTGGGTATGCCACATTGGGTAAGCTTGAGTTGTATGAGAGAATTGCTTTTTGTCGTTTTTCTGTTTAGAGTACTTCCTAAGGCATTTTCAGTACTTGTAGCCAAAGGGTTAATTCTGTACCTTTTGATAGTAAACCCTCTTGTAAGCAGCTTTTTACTATCTTTGTGGTTCGAAATATGGTGTATGCCTATTCTGAGCCAATTTGAGTCATCGCTAGATGGCTTTGAGAAATAGCGGCTCGGATATCGAAACGAAGCATTCACTCCATGGTAATAACGGAAAGCGAAAAGCACAATGAACTTTGTAGAAGAACTGCGTTGGCGTGGCATGATACACGATATGATGCCTGGCACAGAAGAGCAACTGACTAAAGAACTAACTACGGCTTACCTAGGCATTGACCCTACGGCCGATTCTTTGCATATTGGACACTTAGTGGGAGTAATGATGCTCAAACACTTACAGGTCTGTGGTCACAAACCACTTGCAGTGGTAGGAGGTGCAACAGGCATGATAGGAGACCCTTCGCTAAAGTCGGCCGAGCGTACATTGTTGGATGAGGAGACTCTCCGCCACAACCAAGCTTGCATCGGCAAGCAACTGGGCAAATTTCTCGACTTCGAGAGCGATGCACCTAATGCAGCCAAGCTCCTCAACAACTACGATTGGCTCAAGAAGTTTAGTTTCTTAGATTTTATTCGAGAAATCGGAAAGCATATCACCGTCAACTATATGATGAGTAAGGACTCGGTAAAGAAACGCCTTAGCCCCGAGAGCGGCGAGGGAATGTCTTTTACCGAGTTTTCGTATCAGCTCTTGCAGGGATACGACTTCCTCTATCTATACCAAAACCAGGGCTGTAAGCTACAGCTCGGTGGTTCCGACCAGTGGGGCAATATCACTACAGGAGCAGATCTGGTACGCCGTATGGCAGCTGGTGAGGTCTTTGGCCTCACTTGCCCACTCATAACCAAGGCCGATGGTGGCAAGTTTGGCAAGACAGAGTCTGGCAATATCTGGCTCGATCCCGAACGTACTTCACCCTATGCATTCTACCAATTTTGGCTCAATGTGAGCGACTCCGATGCCGAGCGCTACATCAAGATCTTCACCATCCTGAGTCGTGAAGAGATCGATGCTTTGATCGATGACCAAAGGGCAAATCCTCATCTGCGCCCGCTGCAGAAGCGCCTCGCCGAAGAGTTGACTGTGATGGTGCATAGCCGCGAAGAGTACGATGCAGCTGTTGAGGCTTCGCAGATACTTTTTGGCAAGAGTACTACCGAGCAGCTTCGCAAGTTGCCCGAGCGTACACTGCTCGACGTCTTCCAAGGGGTGCCACAGTTTGTTGTTGACAAAGCTGTATTGGCTGGCGAGGGGGTTAAGGCTCTCGATCTACTCACCGAGCATGCTGCCGTTTTCCCTTCAAAAGGAGAACTGCGTAAAACTACTCAGGCCGGAGGAGTAAGTATCAACAAGGTAAAACTCGATGAGGTAGATCAGATGATTGCAGAGGCAGACTTGCTGGCAGATAGGTATATCTTGGCCCAGAGAGGTAAGAAAAACTATTACCTCATCATTGCAGAGTAGGCGTCACGAAAAGATCAAATCCAAACCAAGAATACTTGAGTACATCGCATATACATACAGGTCTTGAACTTGTAGTAGCAATGGCTCTAATTATGAATTCATAATCACAAGAATCATCCATGCTATTATCTATAGTAATCGTCAATTATAAAGTTCCCTTGTTTTTGGAGCAGTGTCTCTTATCTGTGGCTACTGCCGTTAAGGACATGAAACACGAAGTGGAGGTCTGGGTTGTAGACAATGACTCGCAAGACGATTCGATAGCCTATCTGCGTCCTCGATTCCCCGATGTAAACTTCATCGAGAACACCGAAAATGTAGGTTTCTCGCGAGCCAATAATCAAGCCATCCATCTCTCGAAGGGGCGTTATGTGTTGTTGCTCAATCCCGATACCTTCGTGGGCGATCAGACTCTCAGCGAAGTAGTGAACTTTATGGAGCAACACAGCAATGTGGCTGGCGTAGGGGTGAAGATGGTCGATGCTCATGGACGATTCCTGCCCGAGAGTAAGCGTGGCTTTCCATCGCCATGGGTCTCATTTTGCAAGATAGTCGGTCTCAATCGTCTATTCCCGCATTCGGCTCGCTTCAATAAGTACCATATGGGACATCTCGATAAGGATCATCCGCAGTCGATAGAGATACTTAGTGGTGCCTTTATGTGTATGCGCCGCTCGGTGCTCGACAAGGTGGGCTTGCTCGATGAGCGCTTCTTTATGTATGGCGAAGATATAGACCTGTCGTATAGGCTCTTGGATGGCGGAAAGAACGAAAACTATTACTTGCCTTGCCCTATCCTTCACTACAAGGGCGAGAGCTCGTCGGTAACCGACACCAAGTATCTAAACTCTTTCTATGGAGCGATGGGCTTGTTTTTCGAAAAGTACTACAAGAATCGCTTGGGTATATTGGCTCGTGTGGCTATCAATATGGCCATCCGTGGGCGTACGCTTTTGGCATATGTCTTACGTCCGTTCCGCAAGGTGAAGAGCCAAAGTGCTTTGCAGGCACCCGTGAAATGGAGCCCCGAGGAGGGTAAAGAGAAACTTTTTGCCCTAGCGCCCGCTAGCCACATCCTCATCAATACCGATGAGTTTGGAGCTACTGCTACTCTCGAGCTTATGCAAGAATTGGCCGATCGTAAACACACGTTCTACTTCTGCAATAATCGCTCCGAACACGTCGTTGCACCTTCCATTTGAGTTGGTAGCTTGGCTTTCGCTACGTCTCCTTTCTCTCCAATCTGTAGAAACAGATTTGCGGCAATGAACAAGAATTTGCCAGACCCTAATCCATCGATCCATTTTAGGCAGCATAGACAGCTTAGCCAAGTGGAGTGCGAAGCTTATCTCGAGTCTTTCGTACGAGAACTTTACACGCAGAGCTTCCCCATCGAGGAGCGTAGAGCGTGGAAGCATTTGCGCAGCCTGTTGCAGACGGAGCAGCGGCTCGAGCTATACTTCATCTTCGTGGCTCCCGACAGTCCATTGCAAGCTGCTGTGCCTGTAGCCTTCGTTACTGTATGGCATTTAGGTACAGCTTATTATGTCGAGCATTTGGCTGTGGCCCCAGAGTATCGTGGTCAAGGTTTGGGACTTACTATCGTGGGGGAACTCCTACAGCGCTACCCGCGCCTATTTTTGGAGGTCGAACCCGCTAGTACGAGTGCTATTGCAGCTCAGCGCATCGAGTTTTATCGGCGCGCTGGCTTAATTCTTTCTCCTCTAGCGTATATACAGCCTCCCTATGAGCCATCTTTGCCAGCTCTTGCCCTTGCTCTGATGCGTAGTCCTGCCATTCGAGAAGCAGAACTCGAAGCGCTGATTGCTCCACTCAAGCAAACCGTCTACAAACACTTTGCTATATTTACAGCCTAAGCCTAAAGAGTAACACCGATGAATAAGCGCCGTCAGCTCATCCTCCTTTATATCAAGTCTATGCGTAGACTTAAGTACTGGGTGCTTGCCTTGGTGCTTTTGCTTTTTGTGCTTCTGCTTTTGCCAAACTTCTTGCTCCAATTGCCAGCTGTGCAAAACTATGTGGGCAATGTGGTGGAAAAAGAACTGGGCAAAGCATTGGGTACCGACTTGAGTATAGGCAAAGTCGAAATGGGTTGGTGGAGAAGCATCGATATGAATCGAATTGCTATCAAAGACCGCGCTGGGCAGCCCATGCTCCGAGCCGATAAGTTAAGCGCTGGCATCGATTTGTTCCCTTTATTGAGTGGAAAGGTGAGCCTGAGTACGCTTAGGCTTTTTACAGCCAGGCTAAATGTCTATCGAGCTAAGCCAGATACGGCTCTGAATGTGCAGTTTGTACTAGATGCTCTCAAAAGCAAAGAACCCGATTCTGAATCCAATCTGCAGCTCAATATCAATAGCATCTTGCTGCGCAATTGCCAGTTTAGAGTGCAGGGCTTGTTGAGCCCCGATGATTCGGCACGTACGCTAGACAATCTGGATGCCAAGGTGCAGCTTGCCGTAAAGGGCAGCGACATAGAGTCGCAGCTTAGGCAGCTCCGCTTCGTGGAGCGAAGCAGTGGCTTTGAGCTCAAGCAGCTTAGCTGTCACTTTGCACTACAAAAGGATTTGCTCTCGCTACGTAAGCTTATCGTGCAATTGCCAAACTCTAAGCTCACCATGCACAGCGGACACTTACGTTTACCACTCAATGTGAAAGATATTAAGGGCTTTGCCGTCGAAAATATGCGAGCTAAGATTGCTTTGTCAGACTTAGCCCCATTCTATAAGCCGCTGAAGAATGAGGTCTCTATTATCGATCTGGAGCTCGATGCTCAGTCCGATGGCGATGCTATTCAGTTGCCAAGTTTCAAACTGCAAAATGCCAATGATTGGCGCCTCTCATCATCTGCCGCTTTGCTGCATTACAAAGAGTTTGAGCAGATGCGCTTTACCATTTCTTTGCAAGAGCTTTCGTTTAGCCGATTTGGATTGTTGCAGCTACAGCGTATCCTGCCACAGTATCTCAATGAAGAGTGGAAAAACTTCGGAAGTCTCGACCTGATGGCTGTGCTACAAGGTCGAACCGACGATATGCACTTCAAGGCTCGAGGAGAAACGGAGCAAGGCTCGCTAACGCTCAATGCGAATATGGCATTATACCAAAAGCCCGACTCGAGCATCGATGTTCGTAGGATCAATGGTCGCATGAGTAGCGAGGGCCTGGCCTTGAACAAATTGTTCCCTTCGATCGACTTGCCCGAACTGCTCTCTTTCGACTGCCATCTACAGGCAGATAGAGCCGAGCAGGGGGTCTTAGCTTTGCAGCTGCAAGGACATTTACCCCAAATCAAGTATCAAGGGCAGGACTTTGTATGCGATGAGCTCGACTTTAGGCTAAAGGGTCAGAATTGGAACGTAGAGACAGGCCTGAAGGCCCAAGATGCCGAACTCGTACTGCAGGCCAATGGCAAGCAGATTCCCTTTAGTACTGCCGCCTCGGAGTTAAATCTGCACTTGAGTACAAAGGAGCTCCCTAGCTCGATGCTCAAGCCATGGCTCAAACTGCCAGCCTTCGAGACATCCTTTGCTGCCAGATGCTCCCTGCACGGTAATGATTTGGAGCGTACAGAAGCTTCGTTGCAGCTCGATAGCTGCATGCTACGGATCGACAATAAGCTCATCGAATTGGGGGCTCTCTCCCTCGATCTCAAATCGGAGGAGAATCGGAAGAAGTTGATCCAAGTACAAAGTCAATACTTAGACGGCGAGCTTCAAGGGCAATTCAAATACAAGGACTTACCAGCCCTGCTCGAGACGATGCTGGCTCATTACCTGCCTCAGCTCTTTGCCGATAGACCGCTGCGCCACTCTTTGCTCGATGAGGATAGCCGACTGAAGCTTGACCTAAAGGTAGATATGCCCAAGAGTGTCTATCAGGTGCTAAACTTGCCTCTCACCCCAGAGCGACCAGTCTATCTGTCTGCCGATATTGTCTCGCCTCTGCAGCAATTGTCGCTCAAGCTCAAGACCGAGCAACTCAAGTTTAACGCCAATAGTCTCGAAAAGCTCGATTTGAATATTCAAAGCGATCAGCAATCCTTGTCGCTACTAAGCCGTTTAGATCTACGAAGTCCCGCTCAGAAACTAAGCAAAGGAATCGAATTGACAGCTGTGGCTGCTCGAGATACCGTCCGTACGCAGCTCGCGTTGGGGCAAGATTCGCTCGGACAGTCCAATGGCAAACTTTCCCTTCAAACAGCTTTCTCAAAAGCGGAAGACGGCCTCCATACTCACTTTAGTCTAGATCCATCCAGGCTGCACCTTGGCGATATCGATTGGGAAATCGAGTCGGTAGAGGCTAGCCTTTCCAAAAAGCAGCTGATACTAGACAATTTTGCCTTGTCGTCGCCAGGAAGGCATTTGCATGCAAGCGGGGTCTTGAGCGATCACCCAGCAGACTCCATCAAGCTCGACTTGCAACGCATCAACCTCTCTTATATCCTCAATTTAGCTGGGGTAGATTTCGATCTCATACAGGTCGATCTAAGCGGAAAGGCCTCGGTCTCGGATCTGTGGGGAAAGGTGCGCATGCATGCCGATCTCAAAAGCGATCAGTTTTTTGTCAATGGCGTAGATGTTGGCCCGATAAAGGCGCAAGGAGACTGGCTCAACGATATTCAGCATATTGCTCTCAAGGCTGCTGTCTACAATCCCGATGGCAGCTTCACCAATGCCGATGGCTTTATCAAGCCTGTTGGCGACGACGCAGGCCTCTCGCTCCATTTCGATGCACGTCACGCCAATGTCGGCTTTTTGGGGCCCTTCTTTACGGCATTCTCTCACAAATTTGAGGGGAGAGCCTCGGGCAAGGTGCATTTCTATGGTCCTTTCAATGAGCTCACAGTGGCTGGTACAGCCATTGCCGAGGAGGTGCATATGGGCATCGCTGCACTCAATACCGAATATGTGGTCAGCGATACGCTTCATTTCACCCCGCAAAACATGATCTTTCGCGACTTACGCTTTCGCGACCTCGAGGGCAATACAGCTAGGCTCGATGCTGAGCTCAGACATAGAGGGTTCGATCAGTTCAAGATAGACCTCAAAGTGAGTGAGGCGAAGAAGATCCTAGCTTATAATGTACCCGAAAAAGAGAATCCAAGCATCTACGGTAAGGCTTATGCCTCGGGCAATGTGCGTCTCTATGATGTACCTTATGGCTTGCGCTGCGACGTAAATGCCCATAGTGAAGCTGGCTCGGTGATCGGACTCAACTTTACTCGCCCGAGCGTTGCCGATGAGCATAGCTTTATCCGCTTCGTCGAGAGGTCTGCACCGAGCGATACCTTGCTTAGTCCGCTCCTCGATAACCCCAAACAGAGGCTCCCAGCCGAGACCGACGACTTCCATCTGCACGTCAATATAGATGTGAGTCCCGATGCGATGCTCACGTTCATCATCGATCCCGAGACGCATACCGGGCTCAAAGGCAATCCAGAGGGTAGCCTGCAGCTCGATTACCACAGCGCCACCAATGCTGCTGCTATATTTGGTACTATGTATCTGCGCGAAGGTGCCTACGATTTCAATCTCAAACACTTGGTGCAAAAGCGTTTTACGCTAGGAGGAGAAAGTCAGATCGACTTCGCTGGCGATCCGATGGCTGCTAAGCTAAAAGTGGAGGCTGCCTATAATACTACGGCAAACCTAGGCGACCTCGACGAGTCGTTTATGAGCGAATTGGCAAGAACGAACGTGCCAGTTGAATGTCTGCTGCGTCTCAATGGCTCCTTGATGCGTCCGAGTATCGATTTCGACATCCGTCTGCCTCAATCCGATAGCGAGCTCGAACGCCGCGTGCGCAGCCTGATCGATACCGAAGAGATGATGACTCGACAGATGCTCTACCTCTTGGTGCTGGGCAAGTTCTTTACGCCAGACTATGCCTACAACTCAGGCTCGGCCAATACCGACAATTGGACAGCAGTAGCTACTAGTACGCTTTCGCAACAGCTCAATAGGCTGCTCGGTACTTTGAGCGATAAAGTGCAGATTGGTACGAGTATCAAAACTAAGAATACCACCTTCGACGATACCGATATTGAATTGCTGCTGTCGAGTAGGCTCTTGAATAATCGTTTGCTTATCAATGGCAATTTTGGCTATCGCGACAATCCCAACCTTCGCAATACGTACGTGGGTGAGTTCGATCTCGAGTACAAGCTCAATCGATCTGGATCGTTCCGACTCAAAGGCTTCAATCGCTTCAATGATATGTATCAGTACCTGCGTAGGGCGCTCACTACCCAAGGTGTAGGCTTGGGCTATAAGTACGATTTCGACCGCTTCTTTGGCCGAGCTAAGAAGCCTAAATTGCAAGAAACGCCCCTAAATAACCCACACAAAACGGCGGAATCTGTGCAAAAACAGCCATCAAAAAGCAGATAATTATTAAAAAACGTGCTGCACCGAGCTTGCTTTGCATCGAAAAACTATTTTTTGACTAAGTTTGCTATCCAAGTGCGCAAGCAAAAGAATGAGTATCGAGTCAACATATAAAGAAAAGCTGCAAGCATCCCTCTTATTCCTCGAGGAATATCTGGCCTGTGAGCAGGGCTTGACAACGTTGGAGCTCGAGCAGCTCTGCGATTTGCAAGATCGTATCTTGGCTCTTTGCAGCAAGACGACACAGACTTTGGCTGCCAAGATTTCCCGTCCAGACGAAGCGCAATGCGCTCCAAGCGTGGAGCCGATGCCCTTCTTAGATGATCTGGCGCAGCGGGTGCAATTGCCGCTATCCGATCCCGAAGTATCGGAGCGATCGTCGGCCAAGCAAAGCGCCGAGCTTGCTCCTGCCAGCTTCGACCTCAAAAAACGTGTTCCCGCACTCGATTTTTTTCGATTCATGCGTGAGCTGTTTCACAACGACGAGGAGCTGATGCTGAAAGCCGATCAAATAGCTACTACAATGCCTTCGCTTGACGAAGCTATGCAAGAATTGGTGTTGCAGATGCAGTGGAATGCCGAAGGGGAAGCAGAAATGCTTTACCAAGAGGTGCTGAAACATTATTTTAAAGAACGCAATCGAAGCTAATCGCAAGTTATCTTAGTATGGTGTTCTGTTACGAATGTTTGATTTACTGCATGTAGACTTATGAGCAAGTTATTGTTAATACCCACTCCCATTGGCAACCTGGAGGATATTACCCTCCGAGCCCTGCGGATGCTCAAAGAGGCCGATTTGATTTTGGCAGAGGATACGCGAAAGAGTGCGATATTGCTGCAGCACTACGACATCAAGGTGCCACTCAAAAGCTACCATATGCACAACGAGCATAAGAGCTTAGATCAATGGGTGGAGCGCCTAGCTACTGGCGAACGTATAGCCCTAATCAGTGATGCTGGTACGCCAGCCATTAGTGATCCTGGCTTTCTGTTGCTACGCGAATGTGTGCGTAGAGGGATAGAGGTAGAGTGTTTGCCTGGCCCAACGGCACTTATCCCAGCATTGGTCAGCTCAGGCTTGCCAGCAGATCGCTTCGCTTTCGAAGGCTTTTTACCTCCCAAGAAAGGGAGACAAACCCGATTGGAAGCTTTGGCTAGCGAAAGCCGTACGTTGATCTTTTACGAATCGCCTATGCGCTTAGTAAAGACGCTGCAGCAGATAGCACCCATCTTTGGACCCGATCGAAAAGCTGCCGTCTGTAGGGAGATTAGTAAAATACACGAAGAGGTGCAACGAGGCACATTGCAAGAATTGATCGATTACTACTCAGAAAATCCGCCTCGAGGCGAGATCGTTGTAGTAGTAGCTGCCGAAGAGCAGCAAAAGACGGTGAAGAAAAACCGCTATCGCAAAGAGCAAGACAGCGATGAAGACCTGTTGCATGAAAATGAACGAAACTATTGAACAAAATAATTAAAGAATTATTAACATGAAGAAAAGACTTTTAGTAGTAGCCATCCTGGCAGTCGCATTGGCTTCCTGTGGCAAAAGCTCAAGTGCTTATAAAGGACTGAAAGCACAGTTCGACTCTATCGCTGCAGTAAATGCAAGCAACGAATACGAAATGTCGGAGATGGACTCACTGATCAGTAGCGTACTGCTCAATTTCCAAGAGATCTCGGCTATGGAGGGTATGATCAATCTCAACCCTATTACTGGCGATGTGAAGCAAAGCCAAAAAGATCGTATCAATGACAATATGCGTCTGATCTCAGAAAAACTGCGCTCAAACCGCGAAAGTATTGAGACGCTGAGCAAGAAGCTTAAGGCTACAGGTCAGGAGAATGGTCGTTTGATGAAAACCCTTAACTTACTGAAACAACAACTAGAGTCTAAGACAGCAGAGATAGGCCAGCTACAGCAAGAACTCGAAAAGAAAAATCTTGCCATCGGCATTCTAGACTCGGCTCTCGTATCTCAAACTGCAGAAACTTTGCGTCAGCAAGAAGCCAATCAGGCTCTGAGCGAAGAAAATGCACGCCAAGAGAAAGCACTTAATACTGTACGCTATTGCATCGGTACCAAGAGCGACCTCAAGGATATGAAGGTACTTAAGTCGGGCAATGTGACGACAGAAGGTTACGACGAAGGCTACTTTACACGTGCCGACCTACGTACCCTCTCGCAGATACAGCTCAAGGCTCGCAAGGCACAGCTACTTACCAACCACCCAGCTTCTTCGTATGAGCTGCTACGTGGCGAAGATAAGATGCTAACCCTTAAGATCAAAGACCCACAGAGCTTCTGGAGCCATACCAAGGTCTTGGTGGTACAGACTAACTAATAGAGCAGCTAGGATATGCAGCTGATAGCTTTTGCTTAAAGTGCTGCGTATAGCTTTAGTACAATAACTAATATGGAGTCCTCCTCGGTCATTTGTCAGGTTTTTTGAACCTCGCTTGAATGACCGAGGAGGCTTTTTTTTGAATTCTTAGCATCATCGTGATTTCCTGAAAGAGATCTTTCGTAAAGGTCTACATCTACGAAGGTCTAACTACTGCAATGATCATCAAGCAACTATTCATCGACTTAGACGATACCCTCTGGGATACTTATCAAAACAATAAAGATTCGCTGCTCGAACTCTTCGATATGCTGCAATGGCAGCGCTACTTTGCTAGCTTCGAGGAGTTCTTTCAGATCTATTTGCCTCACAATTTGCAAGTGTGGCACGAGTATCGCCAAGGGATAATCGACAAGCCTACTCTTATCTTCGAACGCTTTCGACGCCCATTCGAGGGAATACTAGAGCTTGAGAAAAAGGATGTGCTGAAGTGGAATGAGACCTTTCTTGCTCTTACCGGCACTAAGACCAGGCTCTGCCCCCATGCTTTAGAGACTCTCGAGTATCTGCATCGTTACTACAAGGTCTGTATCCTTAGTAATGGCTTTCGAGAGGTGCAGACGGCCAAGCTAGTCAATAGCGGTCTCGCTCCTTTCGTGCATCGAAGCATCCTATCCGAAGATGCCGGTATCAACAAGCCTCATAAGGCGATCTTCGATTTTGCGCTTGCTCGTACGGGCTCTCGGCGCAGCGAGTCTATTATGATAGGCGATAGCTGGGAGGCCGATATCGAGGGGGCATACAATGCGAAGATGCCAGCCATTTGGTACAATCCGCATCAGCTGCCCGTTCCAGCCGATACAGCTGCTAGCGCTCGGCATACAATCTCCTCACTACTCGAACTGAAGGAAATCCTCTAAGCCTATCCTCTTATGTCTGAGCTAAGCACACGAGCTATTGTATTGCGTATGCATCCCTATAGCGATAGGTACAGCATCTTGCATTGCTATTGCCAAGACTGTGGAAGGCAAAATTTTTTGTTGCCCAGCACGAAGCCTTCGAGGCGAAAGTCTCCACGCATGGCTCAGCTAGTAAGTCCACTAGCCGAAATCGAGCTTCTGTACCAACAACGCCCCCAGCGCGATTTGCAGCGTATCGACCAGCTATCGCTCTTCCGTCCCCGACTTCAGTTGCAGTGCGATCAGATCAAGCAGAGCATCGTGATCTATTTGTCTGAGTTTCTTTCTCATATTCTTCGCAATCAAGAGCCTGAGACCCTGCTCTACGAATTTCTGAGCCATTCTATCGATCAACTAGACGAATGTAAGCAGTCGGCGGCCAATTTTCACATCGCTTTTTTGCTACAGCTTCTTCGTCATCTGGGCATCCAACCCGACTTGGCTCCCGATTTTGGTGCCAAAGTATTGTATTTCGACCTGCTCGAGTCGAGGTATACCGATGTGGCTCCTCTTCACGCCTATACAGTTCCTACACAGGGGCTTCGCTTTATGCAGTTGCTGGCACGTATGAGCTACGACAATATGCATCGCTTTCGGCTTACTCGTTTGCAGCGCCGGCAGATCCTTGCCTATATCGAAACCTATTACCGATTGCACTTGCCCGACTTCCCCTCCCTACGCAGTCCGCAGACATTGGCAGCACTCTTCGATGAGTGATTTTACACGCTATTTTTCCATCCTTTTTTACCTTTGTCGTCGGGTCTTTATAGGAAGGCCCAACAATGTATAAATCCATCAAAAAAATGAACCGAATCAATAGTTTTAAACGCGCTCGAGCAAGCTTCTTACAGTCGAGCTGGCCTCACAGCCTAGTAATCGTACTCTGTTTCTTCCCCTTCATCTCTCCAGCTATAGCTCTATTCACAGGGCTGGTCTTTTCACTAATCGGTTTGCGTTACGAGGGCTACCAACGGTATAGCTCGCGTATTTTGCAGGCTTCGGTCGTATTGCTTGGCTTCGGGATGAACCTCTCGGAGGTGCTTACTGCCTCACGCGATGGCTTCTTGCTTACCCTTATTTCAGTTTGTTCGGTGATGGCTCTTGGGCTGCTCTTGGGCAAGCTCTTCAAGGTCGATAAGAATACAAGCCTCCTGATCTCATCGGGTACTGCTATCTGTGGAGGTAGTGCTATCGCAGCTGTAGCGCCTATCATCAATAGCAAGAGTCACCAAAGCACCTTTGCACTGGTGGTAGTCTTTGTGCTCAATGCTGCTGCGCTGTTCATTTTTCCCGTAGTGGGGCAGTTCCTAGGGCTGGGGCAGGAGCTGTTTGGCAACTGGGCAGCCATTGCCATTCACGATACTAGCTCGGTGGTAGGTGCTGGTGCAATTTATGGCGAGGAGGCTCTACAGGTGGCAACCACCGTCAAGCTGATTCGTGCGCTTTGGATCATACCTCTTTCGCTCTCGATCGCTTTCTTCAACAAAAGCGAGGGGAAGCGCAAGATCAAATTCCCTTGGTTTATTCTCTATTTTGTCTTTGCGA
This sequence comes from uncultured Porphyromonas sp., assembly GCA_964535945.1. Classification (GTDB taxonomy): domain Bacteria; phylum Bacteroidota; class Bacteroidia; order Bacteroidales; family Porphyromonadaceae; genus Porphyromonas. The sequence continues at coordinate 638 of CAZHWP010000027.1, read as the reverse complement.
TTCTGATCTCAAACTACCTGCCAAGCTATGCCGAGAGTTATCAGCACTTCGTGTGGCTGGGACGTAGGGGGATGGTGCTAGCACTGTTCTTGATCGGATCCAATATCAGCATCAGCCAGCTCAAGCATTCGGGTACGAAGAGTTTCGCCCAGGGCATTCTACTATGGGTGATTGTCTCCGTTTCATCCCTGTTCTTCTTGATGCAAGTGGCGTAGAGCCTAGAGGGTTAATCTGTTTCTTATCCCTCTATCTTCGCTTTCTTGGATAGCAGCCGATAAAGAGCGCTTAGAATAAAACGTAGTCGCTGAGCCACACATATTCCTGCAGTTATGAGAATCCATTTCCACAGTTACGAGAATCTATTCTCACAAGCTTAGGAATATATTGTGTGCAGTGACCCGAATTTCCTCCCGACTTGGACAATGATCTCGCTGTTTGTCCTGACATCGACAATGCGTCACCCAATTCGATTCTATCCTGAATCGCACATGTAGCACAGGCTTAGATTATTGATTCGGCATCTACATGGAGGTGAAGGACGATTCTTCGATCTGGCTTTCTTGCGTCAGCCCAAATCCCCGAGGGGGATTCGCTTCGGAATAGCCCAGGGATAAGCCACCGAACGAAGTGAGGTGCTG
>CAZHWP010000026.1:0-28843 GCA_964535945.1 uncultured Porphyromonas sp. | reverse complement strand
GAGATTTGTGGCACATAGGGGCGCCCCTATGTGAGCGTCCCATCAAATGCTTGTTGGCTGGAATTTGCAATCCCAGCCATACCATCCCTGAAAGGGATACCCTGGATATAGCCCAGGGATAAAATGATGCCCAACGGGCAGCATGTTCCCTGGGTCTGATGCACGAATGATTAACCCCCGCCGCCGATTTCTGCGCTGTGCCGTCGGCACAGCGCAGAAATCGGCGGCGGGGGTTGCTGTTTACTTCGTTGACCCCAGGAAGGCAAATCGGCTTCGCCACCTTGCCTTCCTGGGGTACGCATGGCACGTCCAATTCCCTCCTCGCCCATTACCCCACGATACGCTAGCTCCCCAGCACTAGCGTATCGTGGGGCTAGAAACAAAAAACATCCCCGCTGGAGATTCCCTGGCAGTCGCCGGGATTGCAAATCCCGAAAACGAAAAAAGCTGGGATTGCAAATCCCAGCGACCCAAGATTGGTCTGATTAATCGGAATAGTCTGAATAGTCTGATTAATCGGATCTGCAAAACCCCAATAAAGAAGTCAACAGGATTGCAAATCCCGAAAATGAAAAAAGCTGGGATTGCTCCGCGACTGATAGCACTTGTATAATGGATGAAAATCGCGGCGCCAAGTGTGAGGGCGACAGGAATTTACTGATGTAAATGACTAAGACCGAATCACGCAGGCAACAAAGATTTTCGCCATTAGACAATGCTATCCTATCCTATCGTCGAGTCAGAGTCAGATAATGATGCACATACCCCACAAACAACCCTCCACCAATGATATTCCCGATGGTTACGGGTACGAGATTGTGCCAGGCAAAGGCTAGCCAGTTGGTGTCGGCACCTTCTAGTATCCCTAGTGGGATGTAAAACATGTTGGCAATCGAGTGCTCAAAGCCCATCGTTACGAAAGCCATTACAGGCCACCAGAGCCCCATCATACGTCCGCCAGCATCGTTGGCCGAGAGACCAAGCCACACAGCCAAGCACACCAGCCAGTTGGCACCAATACCCTTTAGTAGGGCTACATGAAAGGGTAGGGAGGTCTTTGCCTCGGCAATGCCACGGATGGCACTTTGCCAGGGATCGCTCGCGGCTAAGCCTGTGAGATGTACCAAGAAGTATACGAATAGGAAGGCTCCTACGAAGTTGGATAGATATACGAGGAGCCAGTTTTTGAGAAAGTAGTAGCGCGGCACTTCGCCACGCAGCGTTGCTGGGATGAGGTTGGCATTATTGCCGGTAAATAGGTCGGCACCTACCAAGGATACGAGTATCAGTCCGACGGGGAAGGTCAGTCCAGCTAAGAATTTGGGTAAGATCGGATTGGCTGCAGCCAGCCCAGGTATGCCGTTTCCTACCAAGAAGGAGAGCAAGCCTCCGATACTGATATATACGCCAGCCAGCATGCCAGAGACAAATAGTTTTTGCCAAGACTTGGCATACTTACTCTGGGCCATGCCAATACTCAGGCCCACCACTTGATCGGGATTGTGTATCATAATTGGATGAAATCTAAAAGATAAAGCTTTGTTTTAGAGGTATTGCCAGATAGCATCGAAGATCCCTACCAAGGAGATCAGGATAAAGATGCTGGCAATGATGTAGATGAATGAGCGTAGGCTGCCCTGCCTAAAGCGTTCGCGCATGAGCGATACGAGGTAGGTAATACATGTCCACCAGAGTAGAGCTCCGCTGGCGATGCCTAGCATGGCAGCAATAAAGGTGAGGAAAGAGAGCCCTTCGCTCTCGGAGATGAGGTTGAAGCGCGAGAATAGGGCTATGTAGAATCCTAAGATACTAAAGTTGGAAAGTGTAAATAGGAAGGCGCTGATGATCGTTCGCCAAGGAGATCCGCTGCTCGTATTGTCCATCACATCGCGTGGTGTACTTTTGATGAGGTAGATCCCAAAGAAAAACATGATGATACTGCCTATGAGCTTCAAGAGGGCATCGTTGCTCTCGAGAAAGTGTATCAGCATGCCGATGAACAGAAAGGTGATAGCTGCATAGATGAGGTCGCTAAGTGTAGCTCCCACACCTGTCAGCAGGCCCTCCTTGCGCCCTTGGTGCATCGTGCGTTTTACGCAGAGTATGCCGGTGGGACCCATGGGGGCAGATACCAATACGCCTATAAGTATGCCTTTTGCAAAGGTTGCTAACATAGTCTAACTCTATTGCTTCTCGTCGTGAGATCCAAAGCGGCCCGTGGGGTATCGATTGCCTTGGTCTCAATAAAGAGGGGCTACTCCATTTTGCTTAGAGTAGCCCCTCCTGTTGGTTTTTTCTGAGTCTTTTTCTACTAAGGGCTTGGGCTGGGTGACAGCGATCGCACTCTAGTACTTTTCAAAAGACCCAAGAAGGGGAAGTCTTTTCTATTACTCCACGTTGAGGGTAACGCGCTTGAAAGCAGTTACAGTAAGCGTTTTGCTTGCTGTGTGTAGGTACTGCTCGATCGTAAGCTTGTTGTCTTTTACAAACTCCTGTTGCAATAACGTGTTTTCCTTGAAGAACTTCTGTAGTGCACCTTCGGCAATTCTGTCGAGTAGGTTCTCAGGCTTACCAGCCTCGATTGCTTTTTCGCGAGCGATCTGCAATTCTTGGTCGATAATCTTCTGATCTACCTCGTCGGCCTTGATAGCTACGGGGTTCATAGCAGCAACCTGCATAGCGATGTCGCGAGCCATCTGATGGTCGATCGCTTCATTGAATGCCACTACGGTAGCCAATTTGTTGCCAGGGTGGATGTATGAAACGGTGCTTACGCCTTCTACAAACTCGTAGAAGCCGAGCTCCATCTTTTCGCCTGTTACACCTACTCGGTCTGTGATATGATTGTTTACGGTACGAGCGTCCGTCATAGCCATTTCGAGCAATGCTTCTTTGTTAGCAGGCTTATTTGCCATAGCTACGTTTAGGATCTGCTGTGTTAGCTCGATGAACTCTTCGTTTTTGGCTACGAAGTCAGTCTCGCAGTTGAGCGCTACGATAGCAGCTAGTCCTTCTTTATCTGTTGCTAGTACGCAGCCTTCTGCAGCCTCACGATCTGAGCGTTTTGCAGCTACTGCTTGTCCTTTTTTGCGGATTATTTCCATCGCCTTGTCGAAGTCGCCACCTGCTTCTTCGAGAGCGTGCTTTACGTCCATCATACCAGCTCCGGTCATTTTGCGAAGCTTGGCGATGTCTTGAATTGTTACAGCCATTTTGCTATTATTATTGTGGTTATTCACTTACTGTGAGGGGTCTCTGAGAACCCTACTATTGGGTCTCACTGACAAGATAGCCTTCGGCGCCGTGTAATCATTGCAAAATACTGCGTTATTATCGGGATTTGGGCTCAGTCATTTACCTTAGTAAAGACCTTTCGCCCTCACCCTCAATGTCTTGCATTTTGTTGTTTCTTACACATCCAAAAGGACCTACGTCAAAAAATGGTATTTTGACGTAGTCCCTTGGCCTTCGACGGAGCAAAGGCTATGCCATGTGCTGCTATTCTCTCTTTTGGAGCCTTTTGAGGATGCTTTGTAGAGAGCTAGCTTGCTCTTACTTAGCAGATTCGGCAGCTTCAGGGGCTTCGGTCGATGCTGTTTCTTCCTTGCCACCTTTGCTTACTTCCTCCTGAGCCTCTTCGGCTACAGCAGCTTCCTCTGTGCTTTCCTGTCCGATACGTTCGCGACGTGCTCCTGCACGTGTGCGACGTTCTCTGCGTGGTGCTTCCTCTTCGCTATCTTGCTTGTCGGCCTTTTCTGCTTTACGCTCAGCGAGTCCTTCGCTGATTGCTTGGCATACGGCACCCACGATTACGTCAACGGCTTTCGTCGAGTCGTCGTTCGATGGGATTACGTAGTCGATAGGAGCGGGGTTGCTATTTGTGTCGACGATTGCAAACACGGGGATTCCGAGGCGGTTAGCTTCGCGCACGGCGATATGCTCTTTCATTACATCTACTACGAATAGAGCAGATGGCAAGTAGCTCATATCGGCAATGGAACCGAGCGTCTTCTCCAGCTTGGCACGCTGGCGAGAGATCTGTAGCTTTTCGCGCTTCGAGAGATTATCAAATGTACCGTCTGTAGTCATCTTATCGATGAGAGACATTTTCTTGATAGCCTTACGGATCGTTGGGAAGTTGGTAAGCATACCACCCGGCCAGCGTTCGATTACGTATGGCATTCCTACCGATGCTGCTAGCGTTGCAATGCTTTCTTTGGCTTGCTTCTTCGTAGCTACGAAGAGCACCTTTTTGCCGTTGCGTGCAAGGCCTTTCATTACTTCTGCAGCCTCTTCAATTTTAGCTACAGTCTTGTGCAGATCGATAATGTGTATATCGTTGCGCTCCATGAAGATGTATGGAGCCATGGCAGGATTCCACTTTCTTTTTAAGTGTCCGAAGTGTGCGCCTGCTTCTAATAATTGTTCAAAACTTACTCTTGACATTTCGTTTACGTTCTTTCTAAGAATTTGTTACTCTGTTTTCAACTCCAGCGGTAGGGCTCTTCGAAGGGTAGTTTCCGAGCTGTTTTTATCGGCAACTCCTCGTTAAAGAAGGGCGATCCGCGAAGTTTAGATACTAAACGCGAGTAATATTGACCCTTGCCATACATCCAATAATCTACTACTGTATGCTGGCATGGAGCCAGTATTAACGCTTGCTGAATTGGAATCTCTTACGAGCTTTTGGACGTCCAGGTTTCTTGCGCTCTACTACGCGTGGGTCTCTCGTTACGAAACCTTCTGCGCGAAGGGCTGGCTTGTCTTCTGGGTTGATCTTGATGAGCGCGCGGGCAATTGCCAAGCGAGCTGCTTCGCTCTGTCCTTTGAATCCGCCTCCGTAGAGGTTGATCTTGATGTCGTACTTGTCGTTTACTTCTAGTAGGTTAAGTGGCTGGCGTACGATGAACTGAAGGATAGAAGATGGGAAATAGTCGCCCAAGTCCTTTTTGTTGATCGTGATCTGACCACTGCCTTCGCTCATATAGATACGAGCCACTGCCGCTTTGCGACGGCCAATTGCATTTATTACTTCCATATTTGCAATCATTTAAGGGTGTTAATATCGATGAGTTTAGGCTGCTGTGCTTCGTGCTTGTGCTCCGAGCCAGCATATACATACAGATTGCCAAGGATCTTATCGCCCAAGCGATTCTTTGGCAGCATACCCTTCACTACCTTGCGGAAGAGACGGTCTGGACCTTTCTTCATCAAGTCACGAGGGGTGTAAGCACGCTGGCCACCAGGGTAGCCTGTGTATCTGAGGTAAATTCGTTCGTCCCACTTCTTCCCAGTGAGTTCGATTTTGTCTGCATTGATAACGATTACGTTATCGCCACAATCAACGTGTGGTGTGAAGCTGGGCTTGTATTTGCCACGGAGTAGCTTAGCTATCTTCGAGCAAAGGCGACCGAGGTTTTGGCCTTCGGCGTCTACAATCACCCATTCCTTCTGTACCGTTGCTTGGTTGGCAGAAATGGTTTTAAAGCTTAAAGTATCCACTGCTATTGTTTTAAGTTGTTAGTTGTTTTGCCTGCATGTGCTTCATACCCAATATGCTCCAAAAAGCTCTGCCATATATATATGGTATCGCTCAGACCCCCAGTAAAAGCATCGTTCGTGATAGCACTAAGCCTCGGACACAGGGCGGCTACCAGCTGGGTGGGTTTATGGATCGCTTGAGTATCAAAGCCCTCAGGCTACATTTGATAATTAGCGGTGCAAAGGTACGAATAAGTTTTGAACCAACAATATACATCGTCTAATGCTAGCGTTGTCTAATGGATGCAGTTCGAGGCGCCAAGTGTGAGCTTGCCGGGAGCAGACTCTAGTCTGTGACCAAAAGCGAATCACGCAGGCAACGAAGAAATGCGCCATTAGACAACGCTAAAATCTTGCACCTCACTTAGCTGTCGACTGATGACTCGCGTGCGTCGCTCGGCACTGTCGATCACATTGCTGGCTTCTTGTAGTTTCTTGCGAGTTTTCGCTAGGATGCTTTCGAAATTGCCAAACTGAGTCTTCACAGCAGAGAGCAGCTCCCAGACCTCGCTCGAGCGTTGCTCGATGGCAAGCGTTCGGAATCCCATCTGTAAGCTGCTGAGGAAGGCAACGAGGTTGCTTGGTCCCACTACGCTTATCTTGTACTTGCGTTGCAGCTCTTCGAAGAGCCCTGGTCGGCGCAATATCTCGGCGTAGATCGCTTCGCTCGGCACGAATAGGATGGCAAAGTCGGTGCTATAGGGTGCTGCAATGTATTTCGATTGGATATCGCTGGCTGCTTTCTTTACTGCCGTCTCGAATTGTCTGCCGAGCTGCTCGAGCTCTTTGCTGCCGAAGAGTTCGGCATTTTCGTAGGCATCGCTCAGGCGTAGGAAGTCCTCGATAGGAAATTTGGAGTCGATGGGCAGCAGTAGTGGCTGGTGATCTGCCCGCTGACCAGGCAGTTTGATTGCATACTCCACTCGCTCCTGCGACTGAGGTTTGATGGCAGCATTCTTCTCGTACTGTTCGGGCGAGAGTATCTGGTCGAGGATAGCTCCCAGCTGTATCTCGCCGAGTGTGCCACGGCTTTTGACGTTGCTAAGCACTTTTTTGAGGTCGCCTACACCTGTTGCCAAGTTTTGCATCTCACCCAGCCCTTTCTGCACCTCTTCGAGGCGTTGGCCGATGAGTTTAAACGACTCGGTAAAGCGCCGTTCGAGGCTCTCGTGTAGCTTCTCGTCGACCGTCTGCCGCATCTGTTCTAGCTTTTTGCTATTGTCTTCCTGTAGTTGTATGATTTTCTGCTCGAGGGTATGGCGTATGCTTTCGAGCTTCTGCTCTGTTTCTTGGCGTAGCTCGCGCTGTCGCTGGAGTAGTTGGTCGAAGTCTTGTCGCATTAGCTCCATCTGCTGGCCTTGTAGCTTGCTTAGCTGCCCCTCGAAATTTTGTAGTCCACTGCTTTGCTCTTGCCTGCTCTCTTTGAGCGAGAGGCGTAGCTCTTCCCTATTGCGTGCGAGTTCAGTGCCCAGTATTTGCTCTGTAATTCGTTGTTGCTCCGCCATCTCTATGAGCTTAGTGCGGATGGCTTCTTGGCGCGCATTTTTCGTAGCCCTAAGCTGCAGAGTCAGAATAAGTATGAGTAGCAGTAGTGCAGCTACGAGTAGTATGAGCAGTGTGCTTTGCATAGTAGTGGTGTTTAGCATTTCTGATAGCATTGTCTGATGGCGCATTCCTTCGTTGCCTGCGTGATTCATGCTCAGTCATTTACATCAGTAAATTCCTGTCGCCCTCACACTTGGCGTCTCGGGCTGCATCCATTATACAAGTGCTATCACTTGTGGCTGGGTCGCTGGGATTTGCAATCCCAGCGACTGCCAGGGAATCCCCAACGGGGATGTTTTTTGTTTCTAGCCCCACGATATGCTAGCGCCCCAGCGCTAGCTTCGTGGGGTACCGGATAGGCGAATGATTCACCCTCGCCCGATTTCTGCGCTGTGCCGTCGGCACAGCGCAGAAATCGGGCGAGGGGGGTGATTTGGTACGCCATGCGTACCCCAGGAAGGTGCAGCTTCGCTAGCACCCATCCTGGGGCTGTAAACGGGAAGCATCCCCGCTGGGGATTTATTGCTTACGCCAGTGTATTATTGTGGGTGTTGCTGAACGGATGTGGCAACCCACAGGTAGATGGCATTGTGTTTGTGTTTGCGGGATTTGCAATCCCGGCTTTCCCCCGCTCTTTTTAGCGTTGTCTAATGGATGCAGTTCGAGGCGCCAAGTGTGAGCTTGCTGGGAGCAGACTCAAGTCTGTGACCGAAAGCGAATCACGCAGGCAACGAAGAAATGCGCCATTAGACAATGCTAAAAGGGCTAAAAAAGTTTGGCAATACCCACAACAACCTCCCCAGTGCTCTTCACCTGCATAGCAAAGTCATTGATTAGGTAGTCGCCGTCCATTTCGATCTGCGATTTGCACCACTCCAGTACGCCGCTTGCCTTATTGTAGCTGCATTTCATGATCGCGTTACCCTTTAGCTTGATGCCGTTGGTCTCCACCTCAATGGGCGACGAGCCTGTGGTTTCGAAGCTCTTGTCTCCTACCGAGTCGAGGGTTTGCGTTAGCGTAGCCAAGTTTTGGGTGCTATTTGCGAGGTCGCCACCCAGGATCGCTGTGGTGAAGTACTCGCTTGTCCAGCTTTCGCCGATGGCAATAGCTTTAGTTGGGAATTTGACGCCTCCTAAGCTTTGGCCTACCATATTTTTGATGATCAGGTCGATCTTCTCCTCGCTAAGAGCATCGCCCTCTTTCGAACTTGCTTTGATGGCTTCTCTAAACGCTTTGTCGTCTGTAATCTTTATCACTTCTCCATTGGGTGCCATTTCGAATTCGATGGGTTTGTTGAGGAATCTGCGTAGCGCTTCTAGTTCCTTGCTTGTGCCGTCCGATTCGCTATCTAGCTCCACGTTCACTCCCATTGCTGGCATTTCTACTTTCGTCTTCATCTGTTGGTGAGTGAAGCGGATTTTAGCATTGCCTTTATCTACCGCTAGGCATTCGATGAGCGATCGGAGCTCCATGTCCATATTCATCTCGATGGTTTCGCCCATTGCGTTCATGGTCATGGGCATGGTCATGTTAATTTTCTGTTCGTACTTATCGCCAGCATTTAGTTTGTATTCCAGCTTCAGTTCGTTTTGTGCGTATCCTGTAGCGATGCTTGCTAGTAGCACGATCAGTATGGATAGTGTTTTCAGACTTCTTTTCATAAAATAGTTGGTATTAATAGTTTGATTATCCTTGCAAAGATAGTGTATTAATAGTAGAGTTGGGCTAGCATTGTCTGATGGCAATCTTCTTCGTTGCTGGATTGTCTCTGCCTAGGTCACAAACTCCAGTCTGCTCCCGTCGGCATCGCAAGCCAGCGTCTTGAATTTTGCGAGTAAGTGAGAGCAGAGCCGAAACCACAAGTTTCGTGCTTTGCCGAGCGTGAGCAAAATCAACGGTAAAACGCAAGTTAACCTCATCCATCATACAAGTGCTATCATGTGCGGATTGGTATGTCTTCTGTGTCGCTGGGATTTGTAATCCCAGCCCACTCGTTTATTTTTCGTCGTCACTACCAATTACAATCACTCTATATTCAGACCAGCTAGTTTTTTTGACTAAAATTGATTGCGAGCTAGCAGCATGGATCTGCGATCCTGATTCGGATTTTTCTGCTGCTATTTTTCTTAATGTAGTCTCTGAAGGCCAAGTACTATGGTTGCAGATGCATCACCTGTGAAATCGCCTTTGTGTGCAGAACTAGAGAATGAAATACGGAAGATTTGTTTATTGTTCGGGAGTGTTACATCAATGTAGGCAGTGTTTTCGTGCTCGAAATTCAAGTCCTTCACGATAATTTCGGTTTTACTCTCTTGGGTCATTTCACAATATTTGTTTACTGCTTTCGAGGAATATGGAGTTAAAGTACTATATCCGCCTCCATATTCATATCCCGAGAAACGCACTTCAGGCTCATTTTTCCATGTTTCGTTGTTGATGCTTTTACCAGTAAGCTTCGCCATTAAATGTCCTTTTTCATGACTTATTGGAGAAAAGTATACGGTCAATGCCCCCATTGTTATTGTACTTCTTTCAATGACATCTAATGTTTCATACGAATTTTCATCTGTTACCTCACGTGCATCAAACTCTACAAACTTGTATACCGTACTCTGTGGTAGGCCCTCCACCGAGCCGAGCACGCCGTTGTAAGCCTGCTGGCCGCAGTGAAGTCTTGCTCGAAGAGGGATTCGAAGAGGGATTCCCCACAGGATGGAAGCTAATCGATGCCGATGGTGATAGTCATAACTGGCAGATATTCACTTTTGCTGGCCACAATAGCGAGTTCTGTGTCTCATCGGCTTCCTACATCAATCAGCAAGGGGCGCTCCTTCCAGACAACTATCTGATTACTCCTAAGCTCACTCTTCCAAATGGAGGAAAGATGATCTACTCCGTGTCGGCACAAGACAGCGAGTGGGCAGCTGAGCACTATTCTGTACTCGCATCAAAAACTGGAAATAATGCGAGCGACTTTACCGAAGTACTGTGGGAGGAAGATCTTACATCCAAGGCTGCCAATCCAGTTGCTTCGCCCAATGATCTGCGCGATGCTAAGGGGATGCGTCCAGCTCAGGGTGCCTGGTTGCAACGCAGCGTAAAGATACCTGCAGGTACCAACTACATCGCTTTCAGGCATTACAATGTGACGGATATGTACTGGATGAATCTCGATAATATTCGAATCGAAGACTTGCCCTACGATATCACGCATAGCTATACGCTCTATCGCGATGGGGTAGTGATGGCAGATGCGCTAAGCGAACTAAGCTATGTCGATAAAGATGTTGCTCCTGGCACTAGGAAGTATGGCGTGCAGGTGAAGTACAGCGATGGCGGTCTCTCACCGATCATTGAGCGTTCGGTAGATGTACTTACTTCTCTCGAGGCTGTAGATGGCGGCAAGCCATACAGCTTACAACTGGTAGGAAAGACGCTTAGCATTGAGTGTAATGGTCAGGTTTCGCTTTACGACCTGAATGGCCGTAGGTTGGCAGACAGCGCCAAGCAGCTCAAATATACAGCTCAGACAGGTGTCTATCTCGCACGTATTGTCGTGGCAGGTGTTATTTACATCGAGAAGGTGCAGATTCCATAAAGCGAGATGAAACGAAAAGGCTAAACAGACGTGTAAAACTCGTTTAGCATAGCATTGTAAAAGGTCCATGGGGTGTCAAAGCTTGAAGCTTTTGGCAGTCCATGGACCTTTTTTTGTGGGTAGATCCAATCTATTCGTTGCAGTTGAATACCGTTCAATACCATTCGATACACCTATTTTAGATTATTCAAATAGATTTGCATCGTCTGAGGAAGGCTTTTGAAGAATGGGCCCAAAGATCGGAAGCTTCCTACAGCTTAGTATGTATCAAGTAAATGTATTCATTCAATTAATGCTTTAGAAACTATGAGAAAAGAAGATGTTAGATTCATTATTGTGCACTGTTCGGCTACACGTAGCAACAGCACTTATAGCGTATGGCAATTAGAACAAGACCACCGAGCGAGGGGCTTTCGTTGTGCTGGCTACCATTTTTATATACGCCGAGATGGAAGCATCGAGTCACTCCGTCCACTCGACAAAATTGGAGCTCACACGAGGGCTTACAACCATTGTAGTATTGGTGTTTGTTACGAAGGAGGCCTAGACCATCGGGCAGAGCCAGCCGATACGCGAAACGAATTGCAAAAACGAGCCTTGCGCGTCCTACTCAAAACACTCAAGTCTATGTATCCCCAGGCCGTCATAGCTGGGCATCGCGATTTTAGTCCCGATCTGAATGGCGATGGTCGTGTAAGTCCCAACGAGTGGATGAAGGCTTGTCCCTGCTTCGATGCCATGCAAGAGTACAAGCAGCTATGAAGAAGCTCAGGATCTGGCATTTGTCTATGGCCTTTGTGTTGTCATTGGCAGGCGTCGTATTGCTCTTCTTAGGCTTTTATGCCCCTCCTATTGGTCAGATCTCTTCTGGTGTTTTGCTAGCTTTTGGCGAGCTGAGCACTTTTGCTGGCGCAATTTTGGGTATCGACTATAAGTACCGCTACGAATCGAAGTAATTCGCTTTTTATCTCCTTGCTTGCCCCTTAGTTGCAGACTCTGCTTTGCTTCTAAGGGGCTTGTTTTTTCTACGCTACTCTTCTATTTGTAGCTACATGCATTCTTTTCTTTTGCAAATCTTTGGTGCTTTCGTACGAAGTGCCTAACTTTGCATCCAAATGATCAGGGTAATAGAGGCCTTTCGTGCCTTCTATGTAAGGGAACTCGGTTAGATGCCGAGGCTGTACCCGCAGCTGTAAGGTTTTAGCCTTCTGTGATTCGCCACTCCGATGGCGCAAAGAAGACGCAGCGGTCCAATCGTTTTTAGGTCACTCCTCGCAAAAGATTTTTGAGGGGGAAGGCCGGACAACGCTGATGAAACCAAGCCAGAAGACCTGCTTTGATCAGGCTATTCTAACTACTTCAGGGATTAGGGGGAGTTAGAACCCGTGTACATACCAAACTATAATATCCTTAGGTGAAGCGTAGCATGCGCTTTGCTAGATGCTAGCTTCTAAAGGCCCAAATCGTCTGTAGCTATTGCAGGATCTTATACGCTATAATATGGTGTATGCAGGAGAAATGCCCTTGCAGAGACCTTTATCGAAAGGAAACTTGCAAGAGAAGCCAGTTTCAATTATTAATCCCCTAAAACATCAATCAGTGAGGCGCTGTCCTAAATGACAATCGGGACACGCTGCTACTAAAAGACGCTGACTATTAAAAGTCGGTCTATGAGCTGAGTAACTATGAGAGAAGCATTATTATTGGTAAGCTTTGGAAGTACCTACGAACGTCCACAGGCAAGCTTTAGAAATATTGAGAAGAATATACGTAGGGCATTCCCCGATCGAGAGATCGTTTGGGCTTATACCTCCTCTATCGTGCGTAAGCGTATGCTGGAGAGGGGGGTGCAGCTAGCAACACCGATGGAGGCTATGGCGCAGCTCTATGCTGCTGGCTTTCGCTCGGTAGCTGTGCAGAGCCTGCATATCATACCTGGCCTAGAGTATGAAAAGATCGTCCAGATGGCCCAAGATTGTGCTCGCACTTATCCCGACTTGCAGATCAGGCTGGGAGCACCTTTGCTCGATAGCGACGAGGATATGAGGCAGGTAGCCCAGTGTTTGTACAATCGCTTTAGCTCGGTCCTCGCCGATGGTCAAGGGCTGCTATTTATGGGACATGGTTCGGCACATCAAGCCAACGATCGCTATCAACGCATCGATGCCTTGATGAAAGAATTGCATCCCGAGCTACATGTGGCGGCTGTAGAGGGTACACCCAGCTTGGAGGAACTCATGCCGCAGCTCAAGCAGACTGCTCCCAAGGGCTTGACACTGATGCCACTGATGAGCGTGGCTGGCGATCATGCAAGCAATGATATGGCTGGCGATGACGACGATAGCTGGAAGAGTATCTTGAGCGCTGCTGGTTTTGAAGTGACTATCGATATGACTGCGCTAGGCGATATGGACGATGTCTGCTCTGTATGGGCAGAGCATTTGCGCGATGCCAAGCACTATGACCCATCGTAGAGAATTCCGATATAGAGGAGTTCCACAAAGCACAAGTGGCTGGGTAAAAGCGGTCTGAGACAAAGATAAATGTGTGTGTGGAGCCTAAGCACAAGGGCTCTTATTATTGTGTTGTGTTGCGATGGCTTACTCTCTTCTGGAGAGAAGAAAGGATGCTTATCGGTTTTTGTGTGTGTAGAGGGATATTTCCTGTTTTTGCTGTATACATCAAAAAAAACCTAAACTTTGGAGATCGAGTTTCTTCTATTGAAATAAATCTCTCCCTCTTTACTTTTCCTGCCGCTGGCAGCTATTACAGACTTAGCACAAAGCTCTGTGTATAGCTTGCCAGCGGTTTTTTTTTGCTCTTCGATGGGCATACCAATTATTGCGCGCTAGTGTGTAATGTGATATGGTGCCCCTTAGCCTACGGCAGCAGCTGCGATTATTATCTTATCTTTGTAGGTGCAAAGAAATATCCTAGAACATAAGAATATGACCGATAAAGTAAAGAGTCTAAACATCGATTTGCCTGCCGAGGTGGTAGAAGGCAACTATTGCAATATGACCATCGTTATGCACTCGCCAAACGAATTTGTGTTGGACTTTGTGCGTATGGTACCCAATAAGGAGAGCCATAGGGTACAGAGCCGAATTATACTCACGCCAAGCAATGCCAAGCGTCTGCTTGCAAGCCTCCACGATAATGTAGGGCGCTACGAAGCGACCTATGGCGAGATAGAGATTCCCAAGCCTCTCAACGAGGAGCCGACCATCGTATTACCTACCATCCAGAAGGGTGATGCCTAATATGTTGCATGACTCGAAAAATCATACAGCATCAGTTTTAAGGATTGCTGCCGATGCCAGTATTCCCTACTTAGATATTGCGCGTGCCAACGTGATCCATATCGATCCGATTGCTGCCGAGCGTATCAACGCCGAGACGCTAAAGGATTATAAGGCGCTCATTTTGCGTAGCACCCTGCGTTGCGACGAAAAGCTTCTGCGAGGTACGGCCATCGAGTTGCTCACTACGGCTACTGCTGGCTTTGACCATATCGATACGGCCTATTGCGAAGCCAATGGCATAAGTTGGCGCAACGCTCCTGGTTGCAATGCTCTCTCGGTAGCACAGTACGTAATGGGCTGTCTCTGTCGGCTATCGATGCGTGACGGGATTGCCTTGCTGGGTAAGACGATCGGGATTGTAGGTGTCGGACACGTGGGCAAAGAGCTACAGCGCTTAGCCACAGCTGTGGGTATGAATTGTTTGCTTTGCGACCCTCCACGTGCCCAAGTAGAAGGCGCCGAAGGCTTCGTCTCACTGTCGGAGATCGCAGCCCGAGCAGATATCATTAGTCTGCATGTGCCACTCACCCACGAAGGGGAGCACGCAAGCTATCATATGATAGATGAGGCTTTTCTTTCTACATGCAAACGTAAGCCCGTACTTATCAACGCTTGCCGTGGAGCTGTTACTGCTACCGAGGCCTTGATACGTGCCCGAAAAGACGGGCTGCTGACGGCTCTGATCATAGACTGCTGGGAGGGCGAGCCACAAATAAGCAAGGAGCTTCTACGTGTTGTAGATATTGCTACACCACATATTGCAGGCTTCAGTGCCAATGGCAAAGCGAATGCTTCAAGAGCTTGCCTATACGCTATATCGGAGCAGTTCGATTTGAAATTGACTGGCATAGAACAGATGCAAGCACCAGGACCCGAAAACCCACTCATCGATCTTTCGCTCTACAGCGATCATCAGATCGAGCGAGCCCTATTACACAGTTTCGATCCGATTCAACTCGATAGAGACTTACGTGAGTCGGTTGAAAGCTTCGAAGAGATGCGCAAGCGCTACAATTATCATTACGAAATGTCTTCGTATTCCGTAAAAGGTGCACTGCCCGTTCACGAAGATGTGCTTCGCAATCTTGGTTTCACACTTTCCGAGCAATAGCGATGACAGGAGCTAGTCCAAAACGTGTGTTGATAATGGGAGCCACTTCGGGTATCGGACTCCAATTACTCAAGTTGTACATACGTAGGGATCTTGTATTGGGTATCGCAGCACGCAATGCCCAGGTTTTGGAGCAGCTATCTACGGTCTCGGAGGGCAGGGTTTATAGCTCGGTGATCGATGTCTGTGCCGATGATGCCCCCGAAAAATTGCTGGCGCTTATCGAGGGCATGGGCGGATTAGACCTATATATCCATTCTTCGGGGCAGGGATTCTACAATCCCGAGCTCGATGCGTCTAAAGATTTGGCAACGGTACACTGCAATGTCGAAGGCTTTGTGCGCTGTATAGATACCATCTACGCTTACTTCGCTAAGCAGGGAAGCGGGCATATTGCCGCTATCAGCTCCGTAGCGGGTACCAAAGGCTTGGGTATGGCGGCTTCTTATTCCTCTTCGAAGGCTTTTCAGCAACGTTACCTGCAGTCGCTCAGACAGCTGAGTCGTGTAAAGGGATTAGACATCTGCGTTACAGATATCCAACCCGGTTTTGTAGATACACCCTTACTCAAGCAAAAATCTTTTCCTCTGCTGATGCCGGTAGAACGAGTGGCAGATGAGATAATCAAAGCCATCG
The DNA here is from genome assembly GCA_964535945.1 of uncultured Porphyromonas sp. Taxonomy (GTDB): domain Bacteria; phylum Bacteroidota; class Bacteroidia; order Bacteroidales; family Porphyromonadaceae; genus Porphyromonas. Next base: position 13,106 of record CAZHWP010000026.1, on the reverse strand, counting down.
ATAGGCGTAAGCGTACTTGGATTATAGACTGGCGCTACCGACTCCTGGTTTTTGGCTGGAAGCTCCTGCCCAATTGGCTCTGGGAGCGCCTGCGCGTCCAAAGCCCCTAGTGCATGCTCTAGCAGAGAATCTAAGCTAATAGGAGATCGTTCAAAATAAGCTCAAAAGGAGATATTCGCAATGATGCAAAGCTCAGAGCAAAACATACAGAGACAATGAACACAAGGAAACTGGCATTAATAACGGGAATTACAGGGCAAGATGGTTCTTACCTTGCCGAGTTCTTAATAAACAAAGGCTATGAGGTGCACGGTATCATCCGTCGCTCTTCTTCGTTCAATACCTCTCGCATCGAGCATTTGTATCTCGACGAATGGGTGCGCGATATGAAGCAGCAGCGACTGATCAACCTGCACTATGGCGATATGACCGATAGCTCTTCGCTCATACGTATCATCCAGATGCTGCGTCCTACAGAGATCTATAATCTGGCTGCCCAAAGCCACGTAAAGGTCTCTTTCGATGTGCCCGAATACACGGCCGAGGCAGACGCTATCGGCACACTCAGACTACTCGAAGCGGTGCGCATACTTGGTATGGAAAAACAGACGCGCATCTATCAAGCATCTACCTCCGAGCTTTTTGGCAAGGTGCAAGAGGTGCCTCAGAGCGAAACGACGCCTTTCCACCCCTGCTCGCCCTATGCCGTAGCCAAGCAGTATGCCTTTTGGATCACAAAAAACTACCGCGAGAGCTACGGGCTCTTCGCTGTAAACGGCATCCTCTTCAATCACGAAAGTGAGCGTCGAGGCGAAACCTTCGTAACCCGAAAGATCAGCCTCGCTGCAGCACGTATCAAGCAAGGCTATCAAGACAAACTTTACTTGGGCAATCTAAATGCACTACGCGACTGGGGTTATGCGCCCGACTATGTAGAGTGCATGTGGCTCATGCTTCAGCATCATCAGCCCGAAGATTTTGTGATTGCAACTGGCGAAATGCATTCGGTGCGCGACTTTGCCACGCTAGCATTTCATTATGCAGGCATAGAAATACGTTGGGAGGGAGAGGGTGTCGATGAGAAAGGCTACGATCGGGCTACTGGCCGCTTGCTGATCGAGGTCGATCCCAAATACTTCCGCCCCAGTGAGGTGGAGCAGTTGCAAGGAGATCCCTCAAAGGCGGAGCGCCTGCTGGGATGGAATCCGCGTCGCACTTCATTCGAAGAGCTGGTGAGACGTATGGTGGCAAACGATATGCTACATGTCAAAAAGATTCACCTTCGTGCCCAAATGGATAGCGAGTATCATGGATAAACATGCCAAGATCTACGTAGCAGGCCACCGCGGCTTGGTAGGCTCGGCACTCTGCCGAGCACTCGAGCAAAATGGCTATACCAATCTGCTCCTTCGTAGCCATGCCGAGCTCGATCTGCTCGATGGCTCAGCCGTAGCAGCCTTTTTTGCTAGCGAAAGGCCCGAGTATGTTTTCCTGGCTGCCGCATTTGTGGGGGGCATTATGGCAAACAATACCTATCGAGCCGATTTTATATACAATAACTTGCAGATCCAGCAGCATGTCATCGGCGAGTCTTTCCGCACGGGTGTAAAGAAGCTGCTCTTTTTGGGTAGTACCTGCATCTATCCGCGCGATGCCGAGCAGCCCATCCGCGAGGAGGCCCTGCTGACCTCGCCACTCGAGTATAGCAACGAGCCCTACGCTATTGCCAAGATCGCTGGGCTGAAGCTCTGCGAAAGTTTCAATCTGCAGTATGGCTGCAACTTTTTGGCTGTTATGCCTACCAACCTCTACGGCCCAAGAGACAATTTCGACCTCGAGCGCAGCCATGTTCTGCCAGCCATGATACGCAAGCTGAGCCTTGCTAAGGCTCTCAACGAAGGGGATTGGGATTTTATCCGACGCGACTTAGCTCGCCGTCCTTTGCCTGCTCTCGATGCTCAGTCTGCCGAGCCTCAGATCCTAACAGCTTTGGCTCATTATGGGATCGAGCAGGATATGCTTAGTCTATGGGGTACAGGGAAGCCTTTGCGTGAATTTATGTGGAGCGAAGATATGGCTGCTGCCTGCCTCTATATAATGGAGCGGGTCGATTTCGAAGATTTGCTTCATGCAGGCCAAGATCGCGATGCGCGCAACTTCCATATCAATATTGGTACGGGTAGCGAGATTAGCATTCGTGATTTGGCTGGGCTCATAGCCGAGCTGCTCGAATACCGTGGCGAGATCCGTTTTGATAGTTCAAAACCCGACGGCACGATGCGTAAACTTACCGATCCGTCGAAGCTTTGGGCTCTGGGGTGGCGCCATCGGGTAGAGCTGCCCGAGGGGCTAAGCCGACTCGTCGATTGGTACCACCGGGATCTTGATGCCTTTGCCACAGGTTGGGCAGATTGAGCTGTTACCGCTCATCAAGCAGCTATCCCTCTTGTTTTTACGTCCTCTCTTAGTGTTTGAAGGCTCTTGCCATGTCGCGCTTGTCTTCCCGCTCTTTGATAGAGGCTCGCTTGTCGTATTGCTTCTTACCTCTTGCCAGGCCTATCTGCAGCTTGGCTAGCCCCCTGTCATTGATAAATAGCTTGAGCGGTACGATGGTTGTGCCGGCTGTTTTGCTTGCAGCCTCTAGTTTGCGTAGCTCTTGCTTGCTCAGCAGTAGCTTCCGCTCTCTGCGTTCCACATGATTATTGTAGGTGCCGTAGAAGTATTCGGCTATGTACATGTTCTTGATCCACAGCTCACCCCTTACAAAGTAGCAATAGCTGTCTGCCAAGCCCGCTTTGCCTAGTCTGAGCGATTTGATCTCTGTGCCCACCAATACGATCCCCGCCGTATAGACGTCGAGTATCTCATAGTCAAACGTGGCACGTTTATTCTTTATCTGTATTTGTTTCTGTATCTTTTCTTTTGCCATCTTATTTCAGATCTTTTTCGTTCGAGACCTTGCCAAAGCTCTCTCCAGCCCTCTTTTTAGCGCGGAGCACGTTTGTACAATATCAAGGCAATCAACGCAAAAATAACGTTTGGGGTCCAAGCTGCTACGAATGGCGACATACTTCCGCTCACAGCAAAGGTGCTCGATACGGTGATGAAAAGTATATACCCAAAGCTCAGTGCCAAGCCGAGTGCGATATTGTATCCCATACCGCCTTTCATCTTTCTGGCCGATAGCGCAGCGCCAATAATTGTCAGAAGGTAGGCCGAGGCAATGGCTGCATAACGTTTGTGCAGCTCTATCTCAAATAGCTTTACGTTGCCTACGCCACGTCCTTTCTGCTCCACGATATGTGTGCGTAGTTGTGGTGTGGTCATCGTCTCTACGTCTGTTTCCGACACCAAGAAGTCGCTTGGTTTTACACGTATCATCGTATCGAGCTCTACGCCAGACTCTAGGGTCTCTCTAAACTCGCCGAAATGTCTGATCGTGTAGTTATAAATCCGCCAATTGTAAAGCGAGTCGTACTCAATTCGTTGGGCTACCAAGCGCGATTTGAGCTCTTTGCCTTCAAACTTCTCGAGGCTAAACTGAAATCCCATGCGGCTCACATCGTTATACGACGAGAAGAAGGCAAATATCCCTTTCTCTACCTCCAGTTGCACCGCTTCGGCATATTCTACCTTTTTATTCTTTACGTACTTGTTTTGAAAGTCGATACGTGTAGCATTGCCTGGTGGTATGATGAAGCTATTTAGTAGAAATGTAATGAGGGTAATAAGCGTAGCCGATAGCATGTAGGGCTTCATCAGTCTTTTGAAGCTCATCCCGGTCGATAGCATGGCAATAATCTCGGAGTTATTGGCTAGCTTGGAGGTGAAGAATATGACCGAAATAAACACAAAGAGCGGACTGAATAGATTGGCGTAGTAGGGGATGAAGTTGGCGTAATAATCGAAGATGATCTCCTTCATGCTGCACTCGGGATTGAGGAAGTCGTCTATCTTTTCGTTGATATCGAATACCACCGAGACGGATATAATCAGCACGATGGAGAAGAAAAACGTCCCCAAAAACTGCTTGATCAAGTATTTATCTATCCTCGAGAGAGCTTGCATAGTCGCTTATAGTCTATTGTCGAGTTGCTTTACCATCTGTCGTTTCCAGCTGCTGTAGTCACCCTCTTGTATATGCTTTCTGGCCTGTCGTACTAGCTCGAGGTAGAAAGCCAAGTTGTGTATCGAAGCTATTTGTAGTCCCAGTATTTCGTTGGCATGTATCAGGTGTCTCAGATAAGCCTTAGAGTAGAGTTGGTCTACGTACGATGTGCCTTCGGGGTCGATTGGCGAAAAGTCCTTTGCCCACTTGGCATTGCGTATGTTTATAGTTCCGTGCCAAGTGAAAAGTTGCCCGTTTCTGCCATTTCGTGTCGGCATGATGCAGTCAAACATATCTACCCCTAGCTCGATGGCTTCGAGTATATTGATCGGTGTTCCTACTCCCATCAGGTAGCGTGGGCGGTCTTTGGGCAGGATTTCGTGGCAAAGGGCTATCATCTCATACATCTGCTCGGCTGGTTCGCCTACGGCTAAGCCTCCGATGGCATTGCCAGGGGCATCGATGCTGGCCACAAATTCGGCCGATTCTCTTCGTAGATCGGGGTAAACGCAGCCTTGCACAATGGGGAATAGTGCCTGCTCATAGCCGTAGAGCGGCTCGGTCTCGGCCACCTGCTTCACGCAGCGCTTTAGCCAGCGGTGAGTCAGTTGCATCGACTCCTTGGCATAGGCATAGGGTGCATCGCCTGGGCAGCATTCATCGAAAGCCATCATGATATCTGCTCCTATAATACGTTCGATGTCCATCACCCTCTCGGGTGTAAAGAGGTGCTTCGATCCGTCTATATGCGAGCGAAACTCCACACCCTCTTCCCTTATCTTTCTGTTTTCGGCTAGCGAAAATACTTGGAAGCCTCCACTATCTGTAAGGATCGGTCCCTGCCAGCTATTGAATTGGTGCAGGCCACCGGCTTGCTGCAGTATCTCCAGGCCCGGGCGTAGGTATAGATGGTAGGTATTGCCCAGTATGATCTGGGCTTTGATATCTTCTTTTAGCTCGGTCATCTGCACCGCCTTTACCGATCCTACCGTACCCACCGGCATGAATATGGGAGTCTCTATCGCTCCGTGGTCGGTATAGAGCACGCCCGCACGAGCGTTGCAGTCCTTAGCGCTATGTTGGAGTTCAAATTTCATTTCGTATTTTTCAGAATAGGCTCTCTCGAACTTACAAAAGTACACAAAATATCCCAGCCGATGCTTTCTAATAGAGGCTTGCCCTCTCCCTATCCAGACTTAGTACATGGGTGTAAAGATAGTTTTGTAGAGGGCGTAGGGTTCCATGGGGTCGCTGACATTTTTGAGCATAAACGTGGTGAAGCCAATGACGATGAGTAGCAGCATTGCTTTTGCCAGTCTTTCTTGCGAGAGCTCGTAGATGTTTGGTAGCAGTACGAAGATAAATACAAAGGGGTACCACATCAAGCGCATAGCTACCTCAAAGTCGATCGTGAGGTTGTAAATACAAATGGCGAAGGTGAAGAGATGTACGTAGTAGCCAATCTCTTTATGCTGCTTCGACAGCGGTTTGCCGATGACGATAAGCATTGCAGCCGCAAAATTGACGAAGAATTTGAATAATCCACTTGTGCTGGTGGTCGCATAGATCGTTTTGATGTAGTAGCCATACCTTTCTGGCAAAAGTGGCGTTGTTATCTCTAGTATTGTGCCTAAGAGAAAGTTGCCAAAGATCAGAGTTGCTCCCAAGCTGATCAGCAAGGTCTTTTCCTCTAGCTTTACTAGCGCAAGGGGTAGGATGATGAGGGCAAAGTAAGCACTGCTATGAAACTGAGCTGCTAGCACGACCATCAAGATGAATAGCCAATAGCGCTTTTGTATGATTTGATAGAATGCGCAGAAGCTGATGGCAATGGCAACGTATTGCCTTACTGCGTTCATCGCCTCGAAGTAGCCCTGATAGATCAGTATGAAGCAGATCAGGGAGAGGATTACGTTTTTCGACATCCGTTGGAAGCCCGCTATCATGATCAAGAATGTGCTGCCAGCAGTGAGGAAGAGCCAAGTCCTAAACTCCAAGCCTAGGTCTAACATCGATTGGTTGATAAATTTCCATATAGGCTCAAACTGGCTGCCATAGAGCCCAAGCGGGTGGTTAAAGCCGTGCTCATAGAGGTAGTAGTCACGACCAGACCCTACTCGAATGCCAGCATATACAGTCATGAGTATGAAGAGTAGGCCGATGCTTAGCGAACGAAATCGCTTGTCATGAAAGTATAAGCTTATCAGCAAGCTGAAAACACCAAAGAATATGAAGTGAGCCATCGTCTGTCTGTTGGACTTGTGTTATGTTCTTCTAGCCAGTTCTGCAATGGCTATTGTTGGGCCGATGCAAAGGACATTCCTCTGTAGTGGCATCCTTCGTATGATTGTCGAGTGGAGGCACTACTTCGCACCATTGCCACAAAGATAGTATATATTCAAAACAATAGAATACAAGATAGGAGCTTCGAAAACCTCTTCGGGTGAACCGATGCTTCCGAGATCATAGACCGATACATGTTCTTTCTTTGTATCTTTGCATGCATAAACCTCTCCAGCAATATCTACTATGAACAGCCTACCGCTTGTTACGGTGATGATACCCGTATATAATACCCAAGCTTTTCTCGAAAAATGCTTGGGCTCTGTATATACTCAGAGCTATCCCCATCTGCAGGTGGTGATTGTCAATGACGCATCGCCAGACAATAGCAAGAGCTTGGTGGAGGAGCTGATAGCCCGATACGATGCCTCCGAACGTACTCTATTCATCGACTGTGAGCAAAATCGGGGCTTGGCTGCTGCTCGTATGGAAGGCCTCAAACACGCTAAAGGCGAATATTTGCTTTGGCTCGATAGCGACGACTACTGGGATAATCCCACGGTGGTGGCCGAGTGGGTAGCTGTGGCAATGGATACAGGAGCCAAGCTGGTGCTTTCGGATTATTATGCCGATTATTCTAAAAAGATTGTAAAGTATAGAGTGCCTCGTATTGGTACTGGTCGCGAACTCGCTCATGCCATCCTTAGAGGTAGTTCTCCAGGATTTATGTGCAATAAGCTCATCGAGCGTCAACACTTTTTGCAGCATGCTGGCTCTTGGGTTGTTGGGCAGAATGTTTTCGAAGATGTGGGGGTAACCGTCCCCCTTTGCTACCAAAGCTCGACGGTAGCCTACTGTTCTCGTCCGAGTTTTCATTATGTCCAATACAATGAAAATTCTTACCTCAAACGCATCAACGTCAATGTGATGGAGCAAGCGATAGCCGTGATACAGCGTGTAGAGCAGTTCCTATTGCACAAGCAAGGCGACGAGATCTACCGCCCAAGCATTGAGGCTGCTTATCTCAATTATAAATTGATGCTTTTCGAAAAAGCTCCAGTGAGTGATTACAAGCTCATACGCTCTATCAATAAGGGCTTCATTAGTTCGCTCCCCTATGTCAATAGATCGACCTACGACAAGCTTTTCTACAGACTTTGCTCGATACCACAGCTAGCCATCATTGCTTGGATTATGGGGCGCATAAAGCAAGGAGCAAAGGCATTGCTGCGCGACTAAGTCGCCGCCAAAGTCGGCTCTCTAACGCAATGCCCTTTGTTGCGAGTAGGCAAGGGTTCTATTGCTCGGCCATTCATCGCTACAGCTTTTCGCTTGCTCTCTTTTTCGCTTGGCTCATTATGAGCTTTCTAGCTCTCTCGTAGTAGATTAAACCAATCCGATGCTAAGCGTTCCAAAAAATAAATGTAACTTTGTGCTTGTTGTAGTCGCTGCCAAGCTCTCGTGCTCAGGCTTCCGACTATGAACAAAGCAAATTAGAAACAAAAACAAAAGACATAAGACAATGAAAAAGTTTCTCTATCTAATGGTAGCTTTGCTATTTGCCGTAGGCGTAGCACAGGCTCAGGATCGTAAGGCGGTAATCAGTGCAGATCAAATAGAACACGATTTCGGTACGATCAAAATTGCAAACGGACCCGTGAAGCATACTTTTGTGGTGAAGAATACAGGCAATGCGCCACTCGTTATTACACGTGTGGTGGCTTCTTGTGGATGTACAACTTTGAACTTCGATAAAGAGCCCATTGCTCCAGGCAAAACAGCCAAAATCAATGTAACATTCGACCCCAAGGGAAGACCCCTCGGACAAACCGTAAAAACGGTGGCTGTCTATAGCAACGGCAAGGACGGAAGCTTTATACTACGCCTCAAGTCTGTGATCGAAGAATAGCGTTTGACTAAGAGTGCCTCTCCGATCCCTAGCAAAAGCTCGAGGCTGGCACGCTACAAAGAATAAAACTATCAGCATGACTCATGCAATCCCGAAAGGGCTGCTCTTCATACTTCTTTGCTCACTTCTAAGCTTCTGCGTAAGAGCGCAAGAAGCAGCAGAGATCAAGGTGGAAGAGCAGTCCTTTCATTTTGGAACCATAGCCGAAGAAAAAGGCCATGTAGATCACGTCTTCGTGATAGAAAATAGCGGCAATCAACCCTTGGTGATCACGCGTGTCAGTAGCGACTGCGGATGCACTACCCCCACTTGGCCCAAAGAGGCGATAGAGCCAGGAGCTAAAGCCGAGCTTAGGGTTAGCTACGACCCGATTGGCCGCCCTGGTGCTTTCAGACGAGTGGTAAGGGTATTCTCCAATGCTGGAGTAGAGCCGCTCGAGCTTATCATCGAAGGCACGGTAAGTAGCCTCGGCTCGAGCCCACGCGAGCGATTTAGCCAAAGTCTTGGCGAGCTTTTACTTAGCGATACGGAACTAAGCTTCCCAATTTCGCAGCACGTTAGCGAATCGGTCTTGCGCCTACAGGTGAAAAATCCCACCCAAAAAGTGCAAAAGCTCCGTATCCTCAAGCAGCCTTCCTTCGTGCGTATCGATAAAACGAATGTCGAGCTCGAGGCAGATGAGCTGCTAGATCTCTATCTTGTCCTTGCAAGCTCCCAGCAATTGAAGCCCGGCATGCATAGCGAAAAGCTACTGCTCGAAGCTTCCAATGCGAAGGGGGAAAAAGAATTGCAGGAGGTACAGATCAGCCTGCCTTTGGTCGATAACTTCGAGACTTTAGCTGCTTCCGAGCAAGGCTCGCTCTCGATGAGCAGCTTTGTAAATCTAGGCAAGATTGATCAGACGAAGCCTCGCAAGCTCGAGCTTGAGCTCAAAAACAAAGGCGAAGGCACGCTGCACATACACTCCGTTACGGTTTCAAATATTGCAGCGAGGGTACTGCTTCCTAAAGAGAAGATCGAAGCGGGGCAGTCTGTCCCTCTTAGCCTAATAATTGACCCAGCTATTATCATCAATCAGGGCTGGAAGTCGGTAAGTATCGATGTAAGTATCATTTGTAGCGACCCGATGGCACCACAGCGTTTCATCAAGGTTAGAGCAAGCATCTAAGGATAGCTTTCGCTACTATCACCACTAAACAAAGCAAAGAGACAAGAATGAGCGACCATACAATAGATCATCCCGAAAACGACGAGCAGTATCTGGGGCTACGTGTCAATGAGGGGGTAAGCAATGCCCCCATAGTCAATCCCTACTTCAAACGTCAGCAACGCAGAAACTTTACTGCCGAGCAGTATGTCGAAGGAATACTCGCTGGCGATGTTAGCATCCTCAGCCAAGCTGTAACCCTCGTAGAGAGTACCAAGCCCGAGCACCAAGAGATGGCTCAGCAAGTGATAGAGACCTGTTTGCCCTATACTGGCAACTCTATGCGTATCGGTATTACTGGCGTGCCCGGAGCGGGCAAAAGTACATCGATAGACTCCTTTGGTATGCATCTCATCAAGCAAGGGCGCAAGCTGGCTGTGCTAGCTATCGACCCGAGCAGCGAGCGCACGAAGGGTAGTATCTTGGGCGATAAGACTCGTATGGAGCAGCTCTCGCGCGAAGAGAATGCCTTTATCCGTCCTAGCCCCTCGGCTGGCTCGCTGGGTGGCGTAGCACGCAAGACACGCGAATCGATCGTATTGTGCGAAGCGGCAGGCTTCGATACGATCTTTGTAGAGACCGTGGGGGTGGGGCAGAGCGAAACTGCAGTACACTCGATGGTCGATTTCTTTTTGCTCATACAGGTAGCTGGCACAGGCGATGAGCTACAGGGTATCAAGCGTGGTATCATGGAGATGGCAGATGGGATTGTGGTCAATAAGGCCGACGGCGACAATGTCAATAAAGCGAAGATGGCTGCCTCACACTACCGCAATGCTTTGCGCCTCTTCCCTGCCGCCGAGTCGGGATGGGATCCCAAGGTGCTTACATACTCGGGCTATTATGGCTACGGAGTCAAAGAGATCTGGGATATGATCGACGAGTACCGCCACCATGCAGTCGACAATGGATATTTCTTACACAAGCGTCAAAACCAAGCCAAGTGGTGGATGTACGAGAGCATCAATGAGGAGCTTAGGGAGTCTTTTTATCAAAACGCCGAGATCGCAGCGCTGATACCCGAGGTAGAAGCCGATGTTTTGAAAGATAGAGCTACCAGCTTCGTAGCCGCTCGTAGGTTGCTCGACGCCTATTTCAAAAATCTGAAGTAAACTACTAGAAAAATAGACGCTCAAGGCTCTTCGTGGCTTTGGGCGTTTTTGCTCTTAGATATCTTTATCTTCTAATAAGCCCTAGCAAATCCACCCTCTGAGTCTAACGCTTCATTACAACGCTTCATTATGAGTAAATTCAAATTCCGTATAGGCCTATTGCCTCGCATCATCATTGCCATTGCATTGGGTATTGCCCTGGGTTCTGTATTGCCTGCTTCTGTTTTGCGTGGCTTCCTGACTTTCAATGGTCTCTTCAGCGAATTCTTAGGCTTTGCCATCCCACTTATTATCTTGGGCTTAGTTACAGTTGCCATAGCCGATATTGGCAAAGGTGCAGGCAAGATGCTTTTGGCAGCAGTCTCCTTGGCCTACTTTGCCACCATTGTCTCTGGCTTTTTGGCTTACGGGTCGGCCTCCTATTTCTTCCCCAAGCTCATCTCGCCCAGCATGAGCACCAATGTGTTGCAGACTGGCGAGAGCTTGCAGCCCTTCTTTGGCATCAGCATTCCTCCTCTCATGTCGGTCATGACCGCTCTGGTGCTATCTTTCGTCTTAGGGCTTGGCCTCTCAGTTTTTGACAATAGTGCCTTAAAGTCTGCCATGAAAGATTTTCAGGAGATCGTTACGGCACTGATAGCCAAGGTTATCATTCCTCTCCTACCTCTTTATATCTTCGGCATCTTCGTGGGTATGACTGCCGAGGGCAAGGTGATGTCTATACTCTCGGTCTTCATCAAGATCATCGGCTTTATTTTTGCTATCCATGTATTGCTCTTGTTATTCCAGTTCGCAATAGCAGGCATAGTTGCCCGCAAAAACCCTTTGAAACTACTTTGGAACATGCTGCCCGCCTATTTCACGGCTTTGGGTACGCAGTCGTCGGCTGCCACGATCCCCGTCACGCTACGTAGTACGCTCAAAAACGGAGTCTCGCCATCGATCGCCGGGTTTACAATTCCTCTTTTTGCCACGATTCACCTCTCGGGCAGTACGCTCAAGATCGTCTCTTGTGCGCTGGCACTGATGATCTTACATGGTATGCCCCATAGCTTTGGACTTTTTGCTGGTTTTGTCTGCATGCTTGGTATCACGATGGTCGCTGCACCTGGGGTTCCTGGCGGAGCTATTATGGCCGCCCTTGGGGTTTTGCAGAGCATGCTCGGTTTCGACGAGTCGCTGCAGGCGCTTATGATAGCGCTCTATATTGCCATGGACAATTTCGGTACAGCCTGCAATGTAACGGGCGACGGAGCTTTGTCCGTCATCATCGACCGCGCCATGCGACCCAAAGAGTCGTAAGCCACAGCACGGCCCACCATCAGTCGTGCAAGAATGCGACCATCAAGTTTGAGAATGGAAAAACGAAAGAATATACGTTTGAATGATTGCGATTATTCGAGCGAAGGTTTGTATTTTCTTACGATATGCGTCCATAGTAGGATGCATTTGTTTGGAGACATCGTTGACGGAGAAATGGTCTTGAATGATTCTGGACGTATGCTCGAACGCTGGTATTACGAATTGGAAAATAAATTCCCCGACAAACGTTGTGATGTGATGATTGTGATGCCAAATCATTTTCATTGTATAATAGAACATAGAGCAATTATACAAGGTGACACCCAAGCCTTCAACAATGATTTCGGCACCGTTTGCTGGGACGCCCACGTAGGGGCGCCCCTACGTGGGCGTCCCAGCAAATATGGCATGCAAAACAAAAAATACAACGCAGCAATTGGCGATGTCGTTCGTTGGTTAAAAACAATGAGTACAAACGAATATATGCATGGCGTAAAACAATATAATTGGAAACGTTTTGATAAGAAGTTGTGGCAACGAAATTACTACGAACATATCATACGCAACGAACAATCGTACAGACAAATCGTCGACTACATATGTAACAATCCCAAATATTGGCATATCGACCGATTCAACGATCAATAAGTTATCTGACCGTTCTTTTCCTTTTGTACACCCAAGCCTTCAACAATGATTTCCACAATGATTTCGGCACCGTTTGTTGGGACGCCCACGTAGGGGCGCCCCTACGTGGGCGTCCCGAAACGATTCAAACCAACTGCCTTTCTTTCGCTTATTCTTCGTCGGCTAGGTCGCTGTAATCTTGGAAGAGGAAATCGTTGTAGGGGAAGCGTGTGATGTGGATCTCTTTTACGCGCTCGTAGAGCAATGCCTTTAGTTCGTCTATCCCTGTTCCTGCTTTTGCCGATACAAAGAGGCAGTCCTTGCCCATCTTTGCCATCCAGGTGTCTTGCAGCTCTTCAGCGCTGATATTCTCTTTCGTCTTTTCTGTCAGGTCGTCGGCCTCTTTCTCGGTATATTCAAAGGCATCGATCTTGTTGAATAGCATCAGCATAGGTTTCTCGTCGTCTCCCAATATCTCCCTCAGAGTCGCATTCACTACCTCTATCTGATCTTCAAAGGCAGGGTGTGCCACATCCACTACATGGAATAATAGGTCGG